>CBHFOL010000320.1:0-9350 GCA_965995405.1 uncultured Saccharothrix sp. | reverse complement strand
AACGTCGTCTTGCCGACACCCGCGAGCCCCGCCACGGCGGACACCACCACGGGCGCGACGTCGGCCTCGTACCGCAACGCCTCCGCGAGCGCGGCCAACGCCTCGGAACGCCCGGTGAACACATCCACCGGCGGCAGCCCGGCCAGCGCCTGCGGCACCCCCGGACCGGGCACCACGTCCCGCGCCTGGACCAACGCACCCGACACCGCGCCGCCCGTGTCGCCGCGTTGTTCCACCACAAGCGCATTTCTACCGCACGGTCCGGTGATTGACGGGCCGTCCAGGTTCCGCTGGGCTGGGACGGTGGAACACCGGGTGCTTTCGGCCAGGACGATCGTCGGCTGGGGCATCGGGCTGCTGGTGCTCGCCGCCGGCTCGATCGTGGTGCTGCTGGTGACCCTGGGGTCCGGCGAACCGCAGGACGGCGTGCGGCTGGACGTCGTCCGCACGGCGTCGAGCATCGTGCTCGGCGCGGGCGGCGCGGCGGCGCTGCTGCTGACCGCGCGCAAGCAGCGCTACACCGAGCTGGACCTGGTGCAGAAGGACCACGACGCCACCGAGCGCCGGGTCACCGAGCTGTACGGCAAGGCCGCCGACCAGCTGGGCAGCGACAAGGCGCCGGTCCGGCTGGCCGGGCTGTACGCGCTGGAACGCCTCGCCCAGGGCAACCCCGCGCACCGGCAGACCATCGTCAACCTGCTGTGCGCGTACCTGCGGATGCCGTTCACGCCGCCGGACACCCGGATCCGCACCGGACCCCGGGACGCCGCCCGGTTCCAGGAGCAGGAGGTGCGGCAGACCGCCATCGGGCTGCTGGCCGGGCACCTGCGCCCGGACCGGCCCGACGTGTTCTGGGCGGACATCGACCTGGACCTGTCGCACGCCACGCTGGTGAAGCTCATCCTCAACCACGCGCGGGTGCGGCAGGCGTCGTTCGTGGGCACGGCGTTCGTGGGTCCGGCGACGTTCCGGGGCACCGAGTTCACCGGCCACGCGGACTTCCGGGAAACCCAATTCCGCAGTCTGGCGGATTTCCGACGGGTGAAATTCGGTGAAGCGGTGTTCCGCGGCGCGCGATTCTCCGGCGAGACGAATTTCGGCGTGAACACGCCCGCGGCGCTGGCCGGAGCCCGTACCAAGGTGGGTGACCTGCGGCGGAAGTGGCCGGACGGGTGGGTGGAGCAACCGGCCGACGAAGGCTGGGCCACCCTCGTGCACGAACCGTGACCGCCCGTCCCCCGATCGGGCTACGTATCCACGAGTGGCCCACCGGTATCTTCCAGATATGACTACTCGTGAGTGGGGGTGTGAGATGCAGTACGCCGTGCGGATTGATCTCCACCTGTCCGTTACAGGTGTCGACGTTCCCTGACGGATTTCCGAGTGTCCCGTTCCGCCAGGCCGCGTTCGCGGCCACCCGGACCAGGGCCCCGACGAGTGGTCGACCGGCTTGGTGGTTGAACCGACCGCTCGTCAGGGCCCCTGGTCCCAGGATCCCGACGGCGACGAGCCGGTGACCCCACGTGGCTTGGGGGCTGCGTGCACCGTGGAGCGCCGGACGGTCAGGTGACCGGCGGCGCGCCTGCGGGCGGGATGACCGGAAATCCAGGCGGCGCACCGCGATCGAGCAGCGCGCGCACCGCGTCCGTGTCGAGGTGCTCGGCGACCAGGTCGCCGAGCAGGTCGAGCTGCGCGGCCCGCCGGCCGGCGAAATCCGTGTCCGGCGCGGGCACGAACCCGTCCCGGCCCGCGTGCCCGGCGGCCCAGCGCAGGAACTCCCGGCGGAACGCGTCGTTCTCCAGCAGCCCGTGCCAGTGCGTGCCGGCGACCCGGCCGCGCAGCACGCCCTCCGGTGTGCCGTCGGGCAGGGTGATCAGGCCCTCGCCGGTGCCGCGCACGACCCGGCCGTGGTGGATCTCGTAGCCGGTGACCGGTTCGCCGAACGCCTCGCCGTGCGGCCGGTGCAGCGTCTTCTCCGGCTCGAACCGGATGTCGACGTCCAGCAGCCCCAGGCCGTCGACCACGCCCGCGCCGGACTCGACCGCGTCCTCGATCCGCCCGCCGAGCATCTGGAAACCGCCGCAGATGCCGAGCACCGGGCCGTCGTGCCGGGCGATGGCGTCGGCGAGTCCGTTGGCGCGCAACCATTCCAGGTCGTGCACGGTGGCCTTCGAGCCGGGCAGCACGACCAGGTCGGCGTCGGCCAGCCGGGACGGCTCGGTCACGAACCGCACCGAGACACCCGGCTCGCACGCCAGCGCCTCCACGTCGGTGGCGTTGGAGATGCGCGGCAGCCGGACGACGGCCACCCGCAGCCACTGGTCGCCGTGCGGCGGGGAGGGCCGCCCGATCACGCCGTCCGCCGCGTAGGACAGCGAGTCCTCGGCGTCCAGCCACAGCTCCTCCCGCCACGGCAGCACGCCGAGCACCGGACGTCCGGTCAGCCCGTGCAGCTGCCGCAGGCCGGGTTCCAGCAGCGTCGGGTCACCCCGGAACTTGTTCACCACGAACCCGGAGACCAGGGCCTGGTCCGCCGGGTCGAGCAGTGCCAGCGTGCCGAACAGGTGCGCGAACACCCCGCCCCGGTCGATGTCGCCGACCACCAGCACCGGCAGGTCCGCCGCCCGTGCCAGGCCCATGTTCGCGATGTCGTTCGCCCGCAGGTTGATCTCGGCCGGCGAACCCGCGCCCTCGCAGACCACGGCTTCGAACTCGTTCCGCAGACCGTCCAAAGTAGACAAAACGGTGGCCATCAGCTCGGCCTTGCGCTCCCGGTAGGACAGCGCGGACACCTCGCCCACCGCCCGGCCCAGCACCACGACCTGCGAGCTGCGGTCGCCGCCGGGCTTGAGCAGCACCGGGTTGAACCGAACGCTCGGCTCCAGCCCGCACGCGGCGGCCTGCACCGCCTGGGCGCGGCCGATCTCGCCGCCGTCCCCGGTCACCACCGAGTTGTTCGACATGTTCTGCGCCTTGAACGGGGCCGTCTTGACGCCCTCGCGGGCCAGCCAGCGGCACAGACCGGCGACCAGGACGCTCTTGCCCGCGTCCGAAGTCGTGCCGGCGATCAACAACGCGCCGCCCACCGTCCCAAAACCCCCTCGTTGTCGGTCCCTACTGACATCATCCACGTCATGGTCTCCGCCCCCGCCACCACGGTCCTGGTGCACAGCCCCTACCTGGGTCCGGCGAGTCTCCGGCCACTGGCCGGCGCGCTCGCCGCGTTGGGACACCCGGTGCTGCTGCTGGACCTGCGCGTAACCGTGAACGCGGCACCCGTGCACCAGCGGCTGCTCGGGGTGTTCGCGGATGCGGTGGAGGATTCGCTGGTGGAGGGCGAGCTGGTGCTGGTGGGCCACAGCGCGGCCGGTCCGCTGCTGCCCGCGTTCGCCGACGCTCTGGAGACCCCGGTCACCGGCCTGGTGTTCCTGGACGCCGAACTGCCCACCCCGGGCCGGAGCTGGCGCGACGACGCGCCGGCCGACCGGATGGCGCACCTGAAGTCGATCTCCCGGGGCGGCCTGATGCCCCGCTGGGACCGCTGGTTCGCGCCGGAGCAGCTGTCCGCGATGGTGCCGGACGTGCGGCTGCTGGAGGAGATCGTCGGCGAGGCCCCCGAGGTGCCGCTGGCGTTCCTCAAGGAGCCCCGCCCGACCGTCGCGTGGACCGGCCCGTGCGGCTACCTGCGGCTCAGCGAGACGTACGACGGGGCGTGCGCCGCCGCCCGTGACCTGGGCTGGCCGGTGCGCGAGCTGGCGAGCCACCACCTGGCCGCCGCGTCCGCGCCCGCCGAGGTCGCCGGCCCGCTCGCGGAGCTGATCGCCGAACTCGGGTGATCAGCAGACGGTGAGGATCTCCGAGCCGCTGTCGGTGACCACGATGGTGTGCTCGAACTGGGCGGTCCAGCTCTTGTCCTTGGTGGTGACGGTCCAGTTGTCCGCCCACACCTCGTGCTCGATGCCGCCGAGCGTGATCATCGGCTCGATGGTGAACGTCATGCCGGGCTCGATCACGGTGGGCACGTGCGGCGCGTCGTAGTGCAGCACCACCAGCCCGCTGTGGAACGTGCGCCCGATCCCGTGGCCGGTGAAGTCCCGGACCACGCCGTAGCCGAACCGGTTGGCGTAGGACTCGATGACCCGGCCGACCACGTTGAGCTGCCGGCCCGGCTTGACCGCCTTGATGGCCCGCATGGTGGCCTCGTGGGTGCGGTCGACCAGCAGCCGGACGTCCTCGGACACGTCGCCCGCGAGGAACGTGGCGTTCGTGTCGCCGTGCACGCCGCCGATGAACGCGGTGACGTCGATGTTGACGATGTCGCCGTCCTGGACGACGGTCGAGTCGGGGATGCCGTGGCAGATGACCTCGTTCAGCGAGGTGCAGCAGGACTTCGGGAAGCCCCGGTAGCCCAGCGTCGACGGGTACGCGCCGTGGTCGCACAGGAATTCGTGGGCGACGGCGTCGATCTCGTCGGTGGTGACGCCGGGCACGACGACCTTGCCGGCCTCCTGCAACGCCTGCGCGGCCAACCGCCCGGCCACCCGCATGGCCTCGATCACCTCGGGCGGCTGCACCCACGGGTCGGTGTTGCGCCGGGGCTCCTTCCGATCCACATACTCGGGCCGCTCGATTTCGGCGGGTACCGGACGACGCGGGGAGAGAGCACCTGGCTCCAGGACGGCACGCACGGACATGCCCTCCACATTACGGCTCAGCGTGACACCCCATGCACGGTGTGCCCGCAATGTGGTCAGCCGGCCGCTCCGGGCGCGGCCACCGGCAGCCCGAGTCCAAGCCTCCCTCCGCACGCCGCAGAGGCTTGTGCCGGTACAGACGAGTCGGAGCAGCCTAGGAGCGTTCTTCTCGCGACTCGGGTGAGTCGTCCGGCCCCGACTCCAACGGTTCCCCCAGCAGCACATCGCGACTGGCGGTCCCGGGGATCAACTCGCCGTTGAGCATGAGCCGCTCCCTGAAGGTGATGCTCTCGGTTGGCGGCCCGAGCACCGCGACCGGCCGACCGTGGTCGGTGACCTCGATCCTCTCTCCCGTCGCGGCTCGCCAGACGTACACGTCCGGGTTCTGGCTCAGTTCGGACACATCGATCGACTTCATGTGTCATGGGTAACACAACGACATTGGGCCGTTCGGACCAACCCTCAGCCCGCGGCGGCCAGGAAGCGAGCGGACGCGTCGACCGCCGGGGTGGAGGTGTTGGTGCCCAGCAGCAGCGTCGCGAACGCGATGTCGCCCCGGTACCCCACGAACCACCCGTGCGAGTTGGTGCCGTCGCCGAACTGCGCCGTGCCGGTCTTCCCCCGCACGTCACCCAACGCCCGCAACTGCGGCGCGGTGCCCACGGCCACGACCTCCTGCATCATCGCCCGCAACGGCTCCACCACGGCCGGCGTCGGCGCGGTCGGCCGGTGGCTCACCTTGGTCTCCCGACCGCGCAGCAACGTCGGCGTCGGCATCGAGCCGTGCGCCACCGTCGCCGCCACCAGCGCCATCCCGAACGGGCTGGCCAGCAGCTTGCCCTGGCCGAAGCCGTCCTCCGCGCGCTCCACCACGTCCGTCGCGGGCGGCACGGAGCCGGTGATGGTGGTGATCGCCGGGATCTCGAAATCGACCCCGAGCCCGAACTTGTCCGCCTGCTTGGTCAGCGCGTCGGCCGGCAGCCCGGCCGCGATCTGCGCGAACGTCGTGTTGCAGGAGAACGCGAACGCCGAGTGCAGCGGAATGGTGCCCTTGTCGAAATCGTGGTCGTTGGGCACGATCCGCCGCCCGTCGATGGTCAGCTTCCCGGGGCACGGCTGCGGCGAGTCGGCGGGGATCCCGGACTCCAGGGCCGTCGCCGCCGTGATGATCTTGAACGTGGAGCCCGGCGGGAACCGGCCGGTCAGCGCGAGCGCGCCCTGTGCGTCCGCCGGCCCGTTCTGCGCGACCGCCAGGATCTCCCCGGTCGACGCGGACAGCGCGACCAGCATCGCGGGCTCGGCGATCGGCTCCAGCGCGTCCTCGGCGGCCGTCTGCAACGCCCGGCTCATCCCGGTCTGGATCGCCTTCGCGGGCTCGGGCGCGACGTCGTGCAGGTCCTCCACCTCGTCACCGGCCGCGTTCACGGTGTAGATCCGCAGCCCGGCCCGGCCGGCGATCTCCTCCTCCACGGCCTTGCGCACGGCGGGCAGCACCTGCGAGCCGAAGTCCCGGGCGGGCGCGAGCAGCGACGTCTGGGTGGTGAACCGCACACCCGGCAGCTCGTAGATCGCGGGCTTCACCGTCTGGTAGTCGGCGTCCCGCAGCGCCGCCACCTGGTACACCTGCCCGGCGGGCACCTTCGCCACGCCCTCGGTGATGGTGGCAGCCGTGATCGCGGGCTCGATCCGGTTCAGCGCGGTACCGAGCGCGCCGGCCACCGCCGCCAGGTCACCGGCCTGCGCCGGGTCCAGCAGCACCGAAACCACCTGTTCCGGCGACAACAGCGTCGACCCGTCGCGGTCCAGCACAGGCGCGAGCGCGGGCTTCACGTCGGTCATGCCGATGGACTGCTGCGCCGCCAGCTTCGGGTGCAGGACGGACGGTGCCCAGTGCACCTTCCAGCTGTCCTCTTCCCGCCGCAGGTCGAACTTCGTGTCGTAGGACCACACCCGGCCGTGCCCGAGGTCCCACTCCAGCTTCGCCGTGGCGTCCGCCGTGGACGACTCGCCCGCCGACCGCACCTGCTGCACGGACGTGCGCACAGCGGCGGGTTTCAGCGCGCCGCGCACCTTCTCGACCAGCTCCTTGGCCTTGGTGGGGTCGTCGGTGAACGCCACCGCACCGTCCACATCGCCACTGGCGAGCTTGCCGAGGAAGTCACCCGCGATCTGCTCGGGCCCCGGCCGCGACGAGAACAGCCCGCACCCGCTGATCACGAGAAGCACCACGACGGCCAAAGCGGACTTCCGAAGCATCACGACTGCGAGTATGCCAACGCTCCCCGCCGGCAATCAGCACAGTCGCCAAACAGGACGGCAGGCAACGCGACTCAGAACAGGACCGTCGCGTACTGGCCGACCTGGGTGAACCCGATCCGCCGGTACGCCGCCTGCGCGACCTCGTTGTAGCTGTTCACGTACAGCGACGCCGTCCGTCCCAGCCCGCGCACCAGCCGTTCGGCGACAGCCGCCGTCCCCGAGGTCCCGATCCCCTGACCCCGCCGGTCCGGCCGCACCCACACGCCCTGGATCTGCCCGACCTTCGCCGACATCGCCCCGATCTCGGCCTTGAACACCACGTCACCGCCCTCGAACCGGGCAAACGCCCGCCCGCCCGCGATCAGCTCAGCCACCCGGGCCCGATAGGACGCCCCGCCGTCCTCGGCACACGGGTCGACCCCGACCTCCTCGACGAACATGGCCACCGCCGCCGGCAGGTACCGGTCCAGTTCGTCCGGCCGCACCGGACGCACCAACGGATCCGGCGACACGACAGGCAGCCCACCCAACGCCATCAGCGGCTGGTCGCCACGCACCTCACGAGCCGGCCCCCAGTCCGGGGCCAACTCCTCCCACAGTCCCAACACCTGCTCGGCAGGCCCGACCAGCGACGAGCACATCCGCCCGCGCCGCCGCGCCCGATCGGCGAAGCTGCGCAGCGCCGACGCATTGCCGCCGAGCGGGATCAGGTTGGGACCGGCGTAGCACAGGGCGTCGACCCGCGCTCCGCGCAGCGAACGGTGGTCGTACGCCCACACCTCGCCGCCCAGCCGCCACGGGTCCAGCCCGGCGACCTCGACCCGGGCGGCCACCATGCAGGCGGCCACCGGGTCATTCGCCAGCTTCGCGAGGACCTCCGTCAGGTCCCGCTCGTCCAGGAGCCGCGCGCCGGCCAGCCTCAGCACGGGTCAAGCCTGCCAGATGGACCCCATTCCACGCGCGCCAGCCACCCGCTCAGCTCAACCGACCGTGACCACCGGTTCACCGCTTTCGACGGTCTCACCCATCTCCTCGGCGATCCGCATGGCCTCCTCGATCAGCGTCTCCACGATCTGATGCTCGGGCACGGTCTTGATCACCTTGCCGCGCACGAAGATCTGGCCCTTGCCGTTGCCCGACGCGACACCCAGGTCCGCCTCGCGCGCCTCGCCCGGCCCGTTCACCACGCAGCCCATGACGGCGACCCGCAGCGGCACCTCCATGCCCTCCAGACCGGCCGTGACCTGCTCGGCGAGCGTGTACACGTCCACCTGTGCCCGACCGCACGACGGGCAGGACACGATCTCCAGCTTGCGCGGGCGCAGGTTGAGCGACTGGAGGATCTGGTGCCCGACCTTCACCTCCTCGACCGGCGGCGCGGACAGCGACACCCGGATCGTGTCGCCGATGCCCTGCCGCAGCAGCGCGCCGAACGCCACCGCCGACTTGATCGTCCCCTGGAACGCCGGACCCGCCTCCGTCACACCCAGGTGCAACGGATAGTCACACTGCTCGGCCAGCAGTTCATACGCCCGGACCATGACCACCGGGTCGTTGTGCTTGACCGAGATCTTCAGGTCGTGGAAGTCGTGCTCGGCGAACAGCGACGCCTCCCACAGCGCCGACTCGGCCAGCGCCTCGGGCGTCGCCTTGCCGTACTTCGCCATCAGCCGGGGGTCCAGCGAACCCGCGTTCACCCCGATCCGGATCGGCGTCCCGTGGTCCCGCGCGGCGGCGGCGATCTCGCGCACCTTGTCGTCGAACTTCTTGATGTTGCCCGGGTTCACCCGCACCGCCGCGCACCCGGCCTCGATGGCCGCGAACACGTACTTCGGCTGGAAGTGGATGTCCGCGATCACCGGGATCTGCGACTTGCGGGCGATCGCCGCCAACGCGTCCGCGTCGTCCTGGGACGGGCACGCCACCCGCACGATGTCGCAGCCGGCCGCCGTCAACTCCGCGATCTGCTGGAGCGTCGCGTTGACGTCCGCGGTGACCGTGGTGGTCATCGACTGCACCGAAACCGGGAACTCGCTGCCCACGCCGACCGACCCGACCATGAGCTGCCGGGTCTTGCGCCGCTCGGACAACACGGGAGGCGGCAATGCCGGAATCCCGAGCATCACGCCGTCACTCATGAACTAACACCTCTCACTGGAGCCTGATCGGGTTCACGATGTCCGCGGTCACCGTCAGCAGCGTGATGGCGCCGCCGACGAAGATCACGAAGTAGGTCAGCGGCAGCAGCCGCAGGTAGTTGACCGGCGCGCCGGCGGGCATGCCGCGCAGCTTCCGGATCCAGTTTCGCACCCGCTCGTAGAGGTTGACGGCGATGTGACCACCGTCAAGCGGCAGCAGCGGCAGGAGGTTGAACACACCGACGAAGAAGTTCAGGCC
>CBHFOL010000319.1:0-9394 GCA_965995405.1 uncultured Saccharothrix sp. | reverse complement strand
CGCGCCGGGCGCGGGCTTGTTCGCCTGGTGCGGGGGGCGGGGCCCCACGCCGACGCCGGCGATCCGGTGTTCGTCCAGCAGCCACTGGGTTTCCGGCCGGACGACACCCCAGCACGCCGACTCGCCCCGGCTGCCGAGCACCGGGTGGTCGACCGGCTCGCCGACCTCCGGCGCGGCGGCACCGGCCGGCCCGTCGACCACCATGCCGACCTCGCGCCACCCGCCCCAGTTCAGCGAAAGCACCCGGCACGGCCAACCGTGGTCGCTGCGGGCGTAGGCGTCCAGGAAGGCGTTGGCGGCGCAGTAGTCCACCTGCCCGAAGCCGCCCACGATGCCGGTGACCGACGAGCACAGCGCGACGAAGTCCAGCAGCAGGTCACCGAACGCCTGCCGCAGCGCGAGCGTCCCGGCCAGCTTCGGCGCGAGCACGCTCCGCGCCACGGCGTGGTCCTTGACCTCCGCCATCCCACCGCCCGCGATACCGGCGGCGTGCACGATCCCGTCCAGCCCGCCCAACTCCGCCACCACCTGTTCGCGGACCCGGCGCAGCGCGGCCGGATCGGTGACATCGGCGGCGAGCACGAGCACGGTGCCGCCCGCCCGTTCCATCCGTCGAACGGCCTCGATCGCCCGGCCGATCCGCCCGGTAGAGCCGTGCACGGCGAGGTGGGTGTCCCAGTCCGCGCGGGGCGGCAGACCGGACCTGGACACCAGCGCCAGGCGTGCCCCGAACCGCTCCGCGAGGTCTTCGGCGAGCGTGATCCCGATGCCGCCGAGCCCACCCGTCACCAGGTAGCGGCCTCCCTCGCGCAGCGCGTCCGGCTTCGCGGGCAACGACACCTGCTCGTACTCCACCGCCCACCGCCGATCGGACCGCAGCACGACGGACGGGCCGCCGGACCGCAGCTCGACCACCAGTCGCGCGGCCGGCGTCCGGTCCGCCACGTCGAGGTGCCGCACGGTCAGCCAGGGCAGCTCCAGCGGCAGTACCCGCGCCAGTCCGATCGCCGTGGCCTGCTCGGGTCGGGTGAGATCGGGGCCGAGCACGTCCTCCGCTCCCGAGGTCAGCACGTCCAGCCGGACGTCACCGTCCTCGTGCCGACCGGCCAGCGCCTGCGCCAACCGCAACAGGCCGAAGAACCCGTTCTCCTGCGCCCGCCACACGGCGTCGATGTCAGTGCCCGCCGGCTCGGCGTCCAACGCCCCGGCGTGCACGATCCAGCTCACGTCGGTCCCGACGTCGTCCCCCGGCGCGGCCTCGGTGACGGAGACGCCGTCCGCCCGCAGCGCGTCGGCCAGCGCGGCTCCACGTTCCCCGGCGACGACCACCAGGGCTTCGGCGGGCGTGGACTCGGTCCGGGGCAACGGTGGGAGCTGCCGCCACGTCGGCACCGCGAACCAGTCGTCCAGCGGCAGCGGACCGGAGCGCGGCTTGACGGCCACCACCCCACCGTCCGGATCCGGGTCCACCCAGTGCCGTTTGCGCTGGTACGGGTAGGTGGGAAGAGACACCCGCCGACCGGGCGCGCCGAACTCCCCCAGCTCGACACCCGCGACCCAGAGCCGGCCGACCGCCGCGTACAGCGTCGCCACGTCCCGGATCCGCTCGACCGGGCCGGGCAGGCTGGGCAACGGCGCCATCGCACCGGCCGGCAGTTGCCTGCGCGCCAACCCGGCGAGCTGCCTGCCGGGGCCGCACTCCACCAGCGCCCACTCGCCGCCGTCTGCCAGCAGCGAAGCCACACACGCGCCGAACCGGACGGGTTGGCGCAGGTGCGTCGCCCAGTACGCCGGATCGGTCGCCTGGTCGTCGGTGATCGGCAGCCCAGTGACATTCGACAGGAACCGCAGTCGCGGCACCCGCCGCGGCACCGCCGCGACAGCCGACGTGAACTCCGCCAGGATCGGGTCCATCATCGGCGAGTGGAACGCGTGCGAGGTGCGCAAGACCCGACACGAAACCCCTTGCCCCGCATAGCTTTCCGCCAGCGCGTCCACCGCGTCGGTCGGCCCGGAGACGACGCACGCGCCGGGCGCGTTCACGGTCGCGACGGCACACCCGGTGCCCGCCAGCCGGTCGGCCACCTCGGACTCGTCCAGCGGCACGGCGAGCATCGAGCCCTCCGGCACCGACTGCATCAGCCTGCCGCGCGTGGCCACCAGCCGCAGCGCGTCCGCCGGCTCGAACACGCCCGCGAGCGTGGCCGCCACGTACTCGCCGATGGAGTGCCCGATCATCGCCGCCGGCTCGACACCCCAGTGCCGCCACAGCTCGGCCAGGGCGTACTCCAGCACGAACAGCGCGGGCTGGGTGTACCTGGTCTGCCCGACCTCTTCATCGTTCCCAGCGGTGAACATCAGCGTGCGGATGTCCAGCCCCAGCTCGGGTTCCAGCACGGCGGCGCACTCGTCCACCACCGCGCGGAACACCGGCTCGGCCTCGTACAGCTCCGCACCCATACCCGCGTACTGCCCGCCCTGCCCGGTGAACAGGAACGCCACCCGCGGCGGCACACCCGCCACCTGCCCGGTGGTGGGCTTGCGCAACGCCTTGACGGCAGCCTCCACGTCAGCCGCCACGACGACGGCCCGGTGCGCACGTTCGGTGCGTCCCACGCGGAGCGTGTGCGCGATGTCGGTCAGGTCGCCATCGGGGTTGTCCGCCAGGTGCGCAGCCAACCGGTCCACGGCCGCGGACAGCGCGGCCTCGGTATGCGCAGACACCTGGAGCAGATGGGTCCGCGCGGCCCGCGCCTCGGCCGCCACCGGAGGGGCCTCCTCCAGGATCAGGTGCGCGTTGGTGCCGCCGATGCCGAACGAGCTCACCGCCGCCCGTCTCGGCGTCTCCCCCGCCTCCCACTTCGACAGCGTGGTGGCGATGTGGAACGGGCTGTTCTCCAGGTCGATCGCCGGGTTGACCGTCTCGAAGTTGATCGTGGCCGGGATCAGCCGGTGTTCCAGCGCCAGCAGGGTTTTGATCAGCCCGACGACGCCCGCCGCCTGGCTGAGGTGGCCGAGGTTGGACTTCACCGAGCCGAGCGCGCACCACTGCCGGTCATCGGTGCCCTGCGTGTACGCGGTGGACAGCGCGGCGACCTCGATCGGGTCGCCGAGCGCGGTGCCGGTGCCGTGCGCCTCGACGTACCCCACGGTGCGGGGGTCGATGTCCGCGACGGCCAGCGCCTGCGCGACGCACTCGACCTGGCCTTCGACGCTGGGCGCGGAGAACCCGACCTTGTCGGAGCCGTCGTTGTTGATCGCGTTGCCCAGCACCACACCGCGCACGTGATCGCCGTCCGCGATCGCGTCGGACAGCCGCTTGAGCACGACCACGCCGACGCCGCTGCCCCACAGCGTGCCGTCAGCCCGCGCGTCGAACGACCGGCAGTGCCCGTCCGGCGAGGTGTAGCCCTCCATACCCTGGTAGCCCTTGCCGTGCGGCAGTTCGACGCACACCCCGCCGGCCAGCGCCATGTCGCACTCGCCGTTGCGCAGCGCCTCCACGGCCAGGTGCGTCGCGACCAGCGACGTCGAGCAGGCGGTGTGCACGGTGAGGCTCGGCCCGCGCAGGTTCAGCTTGTAGGACACCAGGGTCGCCACGTAGTCGGGGAAGTTGGAGCTGGAGATACCCAGGTTCCCGGCGGCCTTCTGCCACAGCTCGGCGTTCCGGAACAGGTTCGTCCACTGGTAGTGGTCCGCACCCGTGCCCGCGTAGACGCCGATCGCGCCGGTGTAGCGCGCCGGGTCGTAGCCCGCGTCCTCCAGCGCCGAGTGCGACGTCTCCAGGAACAGCCGGTGCTGGGGGTTGGCCAGCTCCGCCTCGCGGGGCGTCATCCCGAACAGCTCGGCGTCGAAGTGCTCCAGCTTGTCGATCACCGGCGCGGCGGACACCCAGCTCGGGTCGGCCAGCTCCTCCTCGGTGACGCCGAGCGCGAGCTGTTCCTCCCTGGTGTAGAAGGTGATCGACTCGACCCCGTCCACCAGGTTGCGCCAGAACCGGTCGATGTCACCGGCTCCCGGCACGCGCGCCGCCATGCCGACGACCGCGATCGGTTCCACGCCTTCGGCGAGCTCCTCGTGTGTCATGTGTCGATCTCCTGTTCGGAGGTGCGGGCGGCGGGCCTGCGCCGGGCCCGGCTCTTGCGGGCGGCGGCTCGTTGCGCCGCCCGGGCCAGCTGCACGTTCTGCGCGACGCCGTCCAGGTGTGCGGCCAGAGCGCGGATGTTGGGGTACCGGAACAGGTCCACCACCTTGAGCTCCCGGTCGAACAGCTCGGCCAGCCGGGCGCGGACCGTGACGACGGCGAGCGAGTGCCCGCCGACGTCGAAGAAGTTGTCCGTCGGCCCGACCGCGTCGAGCCGCAGCACGTCGCGCCAGACCCCGCCGACGGCGATCTCGGTCGGGGTGCGCAGTTCCCCGCCGCCCGCCACCACCACCGGCTTCGGCAGCTCCGCGACATCCTCGAACCGGGGCCGGGTGGGGTCCGGGCAGTCGACCGCGACACCGGCCACCGGCTGGTCCGCGGCAGCGACCAGTTCCCCGAGCAGCCGGAGGTAGTCGGCGAGCAGCGCCTCGATGCGCGCCGGGTCGTACAGGTCGGGGTTGAAGACGACGTCGAGCGCGAACCGGCCGTCCCGTTCGACCAGGTACACGGTCAGGTCGAACGGCGAACCCGGCATCGCGACCGGCACCGGCTCGGTTCGCACGTCCGGCAGGTCGAGCCGGGGCCCGTCGAAGTTGAAGACGTTGAACAGCACCTGCACCAGCGCCGACCGCGCCGGATCGCGCGGCACGCCCAGCCTGTCCACGATCCGTTCCAGCGGCGCGGCCGGATGCCCTGTGACGCCGAGGAATTCCGTCCGGCACGCGTGGACGGCTGCGGCGAAGTCGGCGCTGTCATCGACCCGCAGCCGCACCGGCACAACGTCAACGAAGAACCCGACGAGGTCTTCGAACCGCGATTCGGCACGGTCGGCGACGACCACGCCCACGACGTTGTCCGGCCGGCCGGTCAGCCGCCGCAGCACCTGGCCGAACGCGGCGAGCAGTACCAGCGACGGGGTCGCGCCCCGGGTCGCGGCGAACCCGCGCACCGCGTCGTCCAGCGCGGGCGGGAACGCCGTCGTGGCGCTGCGGCCCGCGTACGTCTGCGCCGGCGGGCGGGGCCGGTCGCGCGGGAGATCCAGGACCGTGGGCGCGTCCGCCAGGTGCTCGACCCACCAGGCCAGGTCGGTGTCGCCGGCGCGCTCGTCGCGGTCCGCTCGCCACACCGCGTAGTCCGCGTACCCCACGGGCAGCGGCGGCAGCGCGGCACCCGCGTAGGCGGCGGCCAGGTCGCGGTAGAGGACCGACTGCGACCAGCCGTCCGCGACGGCGTGGTGCAGCACGACGCCGAGCACGTGGTCGTCCGGGCCGAGCCGGTACAGCACCACCCGCCACACCGGGCCGGTCGCCAGGTCGATCGGGGTCGCCGCGTCTCCCGCGAGCCGCGCGGGCAGTTCGGCCTCGGTCACCGCGACCACCGGCAACGGGACGTCCGCCGGCGGATCGCACACCGCCGAGGGCACGCCCGCAGTCGCCACGATCCGCCAGCGCAGCACATCGTGCCGCCCGGCGACCGTCCGCAACGCGCCGCGCAGCGCGCCGACGTCCAGCGGGCCGCGCAGCCGTTCGGCGAACGCGATGTTGTAGGCGGCGCTGTCCGGCGCGAGCTGGTCGAGGAACCACATCCGCCGTTGCGACGGCGACAGCGTCGGCGGGTTGCCGGTGGACGACACCGTGCCGGGCAGCGTCGCGACCTGCCCGACCCGTTCGGCGATGCCCGCGAACGTGCGGTGGGCGAAGACGTCGCCGGCGGCCAGGTCCTTGCCCAGCTCCGCCCGGACGGCGGCGACGAACCGCATCACCGCGATCGAATGCCCGCCCGACGCGAAGAAGTCCCGGTCGTCGTCCGGCGCGACACCGAGGACGCGCAGCCAGATCGCCGCGAGCGGATCGGCGGGCACGGCCACGTCCGCGGTGGTCGCCTGTTCACGGAGCAGGGCACGGTCCACCTTGCCCGACGCCCGGTCGACCGGCAGCCCGGCCAGCCGGACCACCCGGCTCGGCACCATCGCGGCGGTGAGCAGTTGCGCGCAGTGGTCCCGGATCTCCTGCTCCGACGGGAGATCCGATCCGTCCACAAAGGCCACCAGCTCCGCGCCGGACGGTCCCGGCACGGCCTCCACCGCGACCACGCCGACCGCCGGGTGCTCGCGCAGCGCGGCTTCCACCTCGGCGAGTTCGATGCGCTGGCCCCGGATCTTGACCTGGCCGTCCCGCCGGCCGAGGAAGTCGAACCGGCCGTCCGGACGTTCCCGCACCACGTCCCCGGTGCGGTAGAGCCGGGCACCGGGTTCACCGGAGAACGGGTCGGGCACGAACCGCTCCGCCGTCAGGCCCGGCCGGCGGAGATAGCCCCGCGCCACGCCGACGCCGCCGATCAGGAGTTCGCCCGCCGTGCCCGGCGGCACCGGTTCCAGCCGCTCGTCCACGACGTGCGTCCGGTGGTCGGACAGCGGCCCGCCGAGCGGCAGCGGCTCGGTCCACCGCCCGGTCAGCAGGTCGGCGAGCACCACCACCGTGGTCTCGGTGGGGCCGTAGACGTGCCAGAACCGCCTGCCCCGGGCGGTCCACCGCTCGACCAGGCCCGGTTCGACCACCTCACCGCCGACGGCCACGTCCCGCAGGTCGGGCAGGTCCGGGTCGAGCAGCCGCAGCACCGCCGGGGTGAGCACCGACCACGTGACGCGGTGCTCGCGCAGAAACCGTTGCAGCCGCACGGGATCCGCCCGGTCCTCCGCCCCGACCAGCTGCACGGACCCGCCGACCATCAGCGGGGCGAACACGTCGAAGGAGAACGCGTCGAACGCGTACGAGGAGAATCCCGACGTCCGGGTGTCGGCGTCGATACCGGTACTCGCCGCGGCCCCGGCCGCGAACGCGACCACGTTCCGGTGCGTGGTCAGCACGCCCTTCGGCTTGCCGGTCGAGCCGGACGTGTAGATCACGTGGGCGAGGTCGTCCGGCCCCGCCGGGTTGACGGGCGCTTCGGCGGTCACCGCAGCCGGCACCGGAACCAGCGGGTAGTCGGTCAGCGGCCGGTCGGAGCCGTCGACCACCAACGCCCCGATCCCCGCGTCGGCGGTGATGTCCGCCAGCCTCCGGCGGGGCAGGGACGGTTCCAGCGGCACGTAGCCGGCACCGGCCATCAGCACGCCGAGCACGGCGACGACCAGCGACGGCCGCCGGGCCACGCACACACCGACCAACGCGCCGCGCCCGACGCCCACGGCACGCAGCCCGGCGGCGAGCGTGCCCGCGCGACCGACGAGTTCCCGGTAGGTCAACGACTCGTCCCACTGCCGCACCGCGACCGCGTCCGGGGTGCGGCGGGCCTGGGCCAGGATGAGATCGGGCACGGTGGCGTCCGGGTAGGCGGTCATCGGGCGGCCTCCGGGTCGACGATCTGCAACCGCAGTTCACTGGAGTACCGCCGGCCGGCGGCGTCGACCAGCCAGTGCTCGCCGACATCGGGCAGCACCTCGGAGACCGTCACCGCGGCGGCGGGTTCCGACCGGGCGGCGGCGCGCACCATGCCGCACAGCGACGCGGCGTGCAGCGGGCTGGTCAGGTCCACGAAGACCGGCTTGATCTCGGTGCCCAGCTTGAGGAAGACCCGGTCCGGGAGGCCGAGCGCACGTCGCCAGCGGCGGACCGCGAGGTACCTGTCACGCTCGCTGACCGCGTCGGCCAGTCCGGTCTCCACGACGGTCGTGCGCCAGGTTTCCCTTGCCACGACGAGCTTGTCGACCGTGATGCGCGGGGTGTGCGGCCGGCCGTGGACGAGCTTGAAGCCGTCCACGGCGTGGATGGCGAGCAGTGCCGAGAACATCTCCGGCACCGGCCAACTCCGGCCGTCCGGGGCGTGGGCGACGAGGTCCGCCGTCACCACGACGGACGTCGCGGGCAGCAGCCGGTCCGGGTCCGCACCCGGTGCGGGTGCGACGCCGAGCAGGCGGTCCGTCGTGCCGTCCAGGGTGTGCGCGACGCGACCGGAGTAGCGCGGCCAGTCGGTCGGGTAGAGCGGGCGGATCCGGTATTCGCCGAGATCGGCGGCCAGTGCGCGGTTCAGCGCGTCCGGGTCCGGGTGCGAGCGGGTGAACACGGCGCAGTCGAACGTCGGCCACGCGGTGTGCAGTTCGCCCAGCACCACCAGGTAGTCGCCGCGGTTGATCGCGGCCACGTCGGAAGCGCAGATCTGGAGGTCCGGGCTGTGCAGCCGACCCGCCGACCAGCCGGGGCGGTCGGCCGGGAACGCCGCTGCCGCAGCCGGCGCGAGTTCGGCGGACGTGAAGTGCAGCGGTGGGTTGTCGGCGGACTCGCCGTCCAGGCCGAAGAGCTTCGCCCAACGACCGCCGAACTCCCGTGCCACCGCGTCCACGGGTCGCTCGCCGGTACCGAACAGCGGGCCCTGGGCGAGGTACCAGAGGTCGGCCAGGCGCACCTCGTCCGTCTCGGCGGCGAGGTCTTCGTACAGTTCGCGCAACGCCGCGCCATAGGCATCCGCCAGCGCCACGGTCAACCAGCGCGCCGCACCCAGCAGCAGCGCCATCGGCTCGGCGAGGTCGGCCAGCAGCCGCCCGCCCACCACCACGTCGATGTCGCGGGCCGTGTCCTCGAAGCACAGGCCACGTCCGGCGTAGGTCTGCCCCGCCCGGCGCTGCGCCGACTGCCCGGTGACGGCGGTGAACTCCCCGGCGAGCCCGGCCAGCGCCTCCTTGAGCCGGTCGGCGTCCCCGGCGGCGTCCGCCACCTCGTCGCGGGCGGCGGTCAGCCGGTCCAGTTCACCACCGGCCCGCGCGCGGATCACCGGATCGCCGATGCCCGCCACCAACTCGTGCAGCACAGGTTCGGCGGTCGGCCCCTGGGGCAGGTCGCCTTGCCAGCTCAGCAATCCCCGCTCGGCGAGTCGTTCCAACAGCAGGTGGCCGTCGTCCACGGTACGGACCGCGCCGGCGGCGACCAGGTCGGCGATGACCGGCACGGCCGGCACCCGACCGTCGCAGCGGACCAGTGCCGCCATCTCGGCCGGGGACACCGGGATCGGGGGCAGGACGGGCCGGAGCACGCGCCGGCCCGCCTCGTCCAGGGTCAGGTGGGGCTGGCGCACGGGTGGCAGCCAGCGGCGGATCTCCGGATCCTCGGCCAGCCGGTGGGCGAAGGCGGTCAACGCCCAGTGCTCGAAGTGCACCGCGCGGTCGCGCAGCACGCCGTCACCGACGCGGGTGGTGATCGACGCCGCGTCCGGGTCGACGGTCGCCCACGCGGACGGGCCGAAGAACCCGATCGTCTC
>CBHFOL010000318.1:0-9394 GCA_965995405.1 uncultured Saccharothrix sp. | reverse complement strand
CGGCCCCGACGCCCGCGACCTCGATCTCGGACGTCACGCCGTCGCGGACGACGCGGGCGTGCGGGGCGTTGAGCACGGCCAGCCGGTCCAGGGTGCGTTTGGCGCGGAGCTCCTGGAAGACGCCGATGGCCGTGTTGGCGACGATGACCAGCCCGAACAGGCCGTTCTGCCAGCGGCCGGTGGTGAGGATGATCACGAACAGGGTGAGCAGCAGGCCGTTGAACGGGGTGACGACGTTGGCCCGGATGATCTGGGCCGTACTGCGGCTGGTCTGCGCGCCGACCGCGTTGGTGCGGCCGTCGGCGACCCGTTCGGCGACTTGCGCGCTGGTCAGGCCGTCGGCCTCGTCATCGGGTGCGACCAGCACGGAGCTCTCGGACATCCCCACCTCCACCGGACCGGTTCAGGGGCCATCCTGCCCCCGGGGAAGTGATCGTGCCCGGTCGGGGGAATGTGTCGTCGGGGTGGTGGTCCGGTGTGGGGCGGGCGAGCGGGTTCGGGCAGGCCGCGGGGGCTCGGTGGCGTTACGCGGTGGCGGGCGTGGGTTCGTGCTCGCGAAGTGGTGGGGTCAGCGGAGGTCGGCGACCGCGGCGGCGGCGTTGTCCGTTCCGCCCGCTTCGTAGGCGGCGGCGACCAGTGCGGCTGCGGCTGCGGCCGGATCGGGGACGGTTCGGGCGATGTGGGCGACCATGTCGGGGTCTACGTGGTGGTGGACGCCGTTGGTGAGGAGGACCAGCCTGCCCGCGCCCGGTGGGCCGGCGGTGATTCCGGGTACGCCCTTGCGGGCTGTCGTGGTGACGACGCGGTCGAAGCTCGGGTTGGCCCGGACGTCGCGGTCGCGCAGGTACTGGCCGATCGTGTGGTCGGTGGTCAGCGGCAGGGCCGGGCCGTGGCCGGCGGGGGTGTCCGGGACCAGCGGGACGAAGTAGGCCCGGCAGTCGCCGACCCAGACCACGGACCAGCCCCGTCGCGCGTCGCCCGCTGCCACGGCGTACGTGGTGTCGCCGACCCTGGTGCCGTCGGCCGGGGTGAACGTGTTCGGATCGGCCGACGTGGTCGTGGTGGGTTTCGTCGCGTCAGCCGCCGTGGGTGGCTCAGCGCCCGGTCTGGTCGCGGTGTCGTCGGGTGCGGGGCGGGTCGCGGGCACTGCGATCGGCGGGGTGGGGGAGTCCAGGGTGTGGCGGACGGCGGGTGGCACGCCGGTCACGTCGGCGGCCCAGGCCTCGTCGAGGGCCGCGTCCACGGCCAGTCGTGCGGCGAGGACGGCCTCCGGGGTGTCGCCGACACCGTCCGCGACGGCGATCGCGAACCGGCCGGGTGACGTGCGGGCGGCTGCGGTGTCGGCGGGCACCCGGCGTCCGCCCCGGGCGGTGGCCCAGCCGGTCGTCGGGAGGTCGTGGACCGTGTGGTCGAGTACGGTCATGGTGGCCTCCGATGTGCAGAGACGGTGCTCTGCCGTCGATGCTCCGTTCGGATGCTGAGGGCAGCCTGTGAGTTTCCTGCGGATCGGGTCTGAAAGCCGGCCGCGGACGTCCTGAGTGCCGAGTCCCACCGCGCCGGCCGGGGGTGCCGGCTCCGACCAATGGCGGGTTTACGGCCGCCGCGCGCGGGTCTGGACTGGTGGGCATGCGATCACTGCTCGCGCTCGCGGCGGCCCTGCTGCTCGTCGCGCCGCCCGCCCACGCCGACGGCGCGCAGGCCCTCGGCTTCGACCTGGACCGCGCGACCATCCCGCAACTCGTGCGCCGGCTGGACGCGGGCAGCCTGACCGCCGTCGACCTGACCCGCGCCTACCTGCGCCGCATCGACACCGTGGACCGCCGGGTCCGGTCCGTCGTCGCGGTCGACCCGACCGCGTTGGCCCAGGCCGCCGACAGCGACCGCCGCCGTTCCCGGGGGCACGCGCGGGGCCCGTTGGACGGCATCCCGGTGCTGCTGAAGGACAACATCGACACCAAGGGCCTGGCGAGCACCGCCGGTTCGCGTGCCCTGGACACGCCGCCGCGTGACGACGCCGCACTCGTCGGCCGGCTGCGTGGCGCGGGCGCGGTGATCCTGGGCAAGACGAACCTGTCGGAGTGGGCGAACTTCCGGTCGACGCACTCGACGTCCGGTTGGTCGGGTACCGGCGGCCAGACCAACAACCCGTACGTGCTGGACCGGAACCCGTGCGGCTCGTCGTCCGGTTCCGGTGCGGCGGTCGCGGCGTCGCTGGCGCAGGTCGCGGTCGGCACGGAGACCGACGGTTCGATCGTGTGCCCGTCCGGGCAGAACGGTGTCGTCGGCCTGAAGCCGACGCTGGGTGTGGTGAGCGGCGACGGGATCGTGCCCATCTCGGCGCAGCAGGACACGGCGGGGCCGATGGCGCGGCACGTGGTGGACGCCGCGATCCTGCTGTCGGTGTTGGACGGGCGCGGCACGGACTACTCGAAGGCCGTGACGTCGGGCGGGTTGCGCGGGGCCCGGATCGGGGTGTGGCGCAAGGCCGGTGCCAGTCCGGAGGCGGACCGGTTGGTGCGGCAGTCGGTCGACGCGTTGCGCCGCGCGGGCGCGACTGTCGTGGATGTGGAGCTGCCCTATCAGGACCGGATCGAAGCGGCGGAGTTCCCGGCGCTGATCACCGAGTTCAAGCACGACCTGGAGCGCTACCTGGCGGACCGCCCGGGTCGGGCGCGGACCCTGGACGACCTGATCGCGTTCAACGAGCAGGACCCGGTCGAGCTGTCGAAGTTCGGCCAGGAACTGTTCCTGGAGGCCCGAAACGCCCCGCCGCCGACCGACCCGACCTACCGGGAACACCGCCGCACCGCGACCGACCTGGCCCGCCGTTCGATCGACGAGGTGCTGTCCGAACACCGCCTGGACGTGATCATGGCCCCGACCAACTCACCCGCCTGGAGGACCGACTACACCGCCGGCGACGCCTACGTGCTCGGCTCGTCCACCCCGGCGGCGGTCGCGGGTTACCCGAACGTGTCGGTGCCGGCAGGCTTCGCCGGGCCGCTGCCGATCGGCGTGTCGTTCATGGCCGGCCACGGCGCGGACGCGAAGGTCCTGCGCTTCGCGGCAGCCTTCGAACATGCCACCCACGCCCGGAAAGCCCCGCGCTACCTGCCCACCGTCCCGACCACCCAGCCCGCCGACAACGGCTGACGAACCAACCCGGCCAGAGCCACCAACCCCGGTCAGGCACCGACAGCCGCACCCAAGCCGGTCAACCGCCCGCCACCAGCGCCGATGTCGGTTTTGTCGTACCCCTGTGGTGGAATGAAAGCAGGGGACCCCCTGGGCGGGGACTTCTGCGAAAGCCTGCGCGAGCAGCGAGCCGGCAGAGTCGTGGTGACTGTTCAGGGCTGTGATCCCGAGCCAGGACGACCGTGCCGGGATGCCGTGCCGCCGCCCTGGGAACCCGTGCCCCTCGCAGCGCTCCCACCAATGCCCGGAACAGCGCTGTCCGTCATCGCTTTCTACGCAGCGGGACCACGGCAGCGGGACCGAGGACCCAGCGCGCCCGGAAGCCACGCAGCCACACCACTCGTGTCGGGAACCCTACGCAGCGGGACCACATCATCCGGTACCTGACACGGCCGGGGAACGCTGCGGACCTGGCGGTCCGCGACGACAACCGACCACCACAACGACCTTGCCGACCCCCTGCCCCTGGGCGGGGACGCGTGCGTGAGCGTGCGCGGCCGGCGACTTCCGTGGGACGGGCTTCCCCGGCGGACGGCCATGTCAGGCACCAAGGGGAGGCGGCGGGGCCACGCCCGACAGCCGGTTGAGCAGTGCCCGTACGGCCGGCAACCGCCCGTACGGGCGCATCGCGGATCGCAGGGAGGCCCAGGAGTGGCGCACCCGCGCCGAGTCGAGACAGCCGCAGTCCTTCCACGCGTGCCCCCAGGTGGCGCAGCTCGCGTCGATCCGGCCGGCGTCCAGCTGCGCACGGGCCAGACACGCCATGGTGATGGCGCGGGCCCGGCGCTCGCCGGCGGGCCGGTGTCGGACCGATGCGTCGAACGCGCGGATCGCCCCGACCCGGTCACCTGACCGTGCCAGCACGTGGGCCCGGTGGTGGAACAGTTCGGCGCGGTGGTAGCGGCCGATGACGGCCGCGCCGCCGGGCCGTTCCAGGGCGCGTTCGGCCAGGTCGATGTGGCCGAGGGCGGTGGTCGGGTCGTCCGCGGCGCTCGCCACCGCCACGTGCCCGTGCAGGAACGCCTTGGTTTCCGCCGGAGCCCGTCGGGCGGCGCTGTCGAGCGCCGACTCCGCGAGGCGGCGCGCGACGTCCCGGTGGCCGAGGCTGTCCGCCTGTCCGCTCAGCCCGGTCAGCGCCACCGCGTAGGAGACCGGGTCGCCGACCGCCGACGCGCAGTGCGCGGCCAGGATGTAGAACTCCTGGGCGGCACCGTGCAGCAGGTCGTCGAAGCACGCGAAGCCGGCCAGGTAGGCGAGTAGACCGGTCACCTTCAGCAGATCGAGGCGGAGGGCCGGTCCGGTGCCGGGCTCGTCGAGCCAGGGCAGCACGGACTGGGTCAGGTAGCCGACGAGGGCGGGACGTGCCGCGCCTCCTCCCATGAGATCGAGGTGCGCCGCGAACAGCCGGACCATGTGCCACGCCGAGCGCACCGCGTCGGCACCGGGAGGCGCGGACCGCCGCTGCCACTGCTCCGTGCGCACCGTCGCGGATTGCCCGCCCCAGCCGCGCAGCGGCAGCACACTCGGGCTGTAGACGAACGTCTGCGCAACGCTGTCCCTGGACAGGGCGGCACCGTACAGCCGCTCCAAGCGGAGCACGCTGCCCACCGCGTCCGGAGGTTCCGACGCGAGCCCGGCGTCGTGCTCGACCACCGTGCGCTCCAGACGTCGGCTGAGTGCCTCCGCGATCAGGGCCGGGTTCGGGTGGCGCGGGCGACGGCCGGCCAGCCAGTGCGCGACGGAGGAGCGGTTGTGGTGGCACTTGACTCCGGCCTCCGCCCCCACCGCGTTGACGGCCCGGGCCAGTTCCTCGCCGGTCCAGTTCGCTTCCCGGAGCAGTGCGCGCAATCTGACGTTGGGCGATCCCTCCATGGCGGTTCTCAGCTCGACAGCGGTTCGTCGGAGTCGTTCACCATGTCAGCACCTGCCGTACGATCGGAGTCTCGGAACGCAGCGCGGTGATACCGTCGTTGAGCCGTTCAAAGGGAAGTCGGACGCTGATCATGCCTTCGAGATCGAGGCTTCCGGCGCGCCACAGATCGACGAGCCGGCCGAACTCGCAGCGTACGTCGGCGGACCCGGAAAGGGATCCGAGGAGCTTCTTCTCGTGGCGGAACAACTCGTATGCACCAAAACCGACCACGGCGTCGACGGGACCCGAACCGGCCACCACCACCTGTCCACCGCGGCGTACCGCGTCCCAGGCCGCCCGTATCGTGCCGGGCGAGCCGACCATGTCGAAGGCGTGGTCTACGGCCAGTCCGGCCCCGTGCCGGGCGAGTTCGTCCGGGCTGATCGCCCGGGTCGCGCCGAACCGACCGGCGAGCCGGCGCTTGTCCGCGACCGGGTCGACCGCGATGACATCGCACGCACCCGCGATGCGTGCGCCCTGTAGTGCCGCCATCCCGACCCCGCCGCACCCGATGACCAGGACGCTGTCGCCGGGCCGCACCGCCGCGGTGTTGTGCACCGCCCCGACCCCGCTGACCACCCCGCAGGACAACAGGGCGGCGAACTCGAACGGAACGTCGTGATCGATCCGCACGGCCGCCGCCGCGGGCACCGTCAACTCCTCGGCGAAGGTGCCGAGCCCGACGTATCCGTGCACGGCCCGGTCGCCGATGCGCAGCCTCGGCGGCGGCTCCGCATGGGTCTCGCACAGTTGCGGGCTGCCACGCAGGCAGATCCGGCACCTGCCGCAGGGCGGCACGAAGGTCAGGATGACGTGGTCGCCCAAGGCGGGTTCACGCACGTCCTCGCCGACCTCCGTCACGACTCCCGCGCCCTCGTGCCCCGGGACCAGTGGAGCACGGGCGGGCAGCGCACCGGCCATGGCCGAGAGGTCGCTGCGGCAGATGCCCGCCGCGGCGATCCGCACCCGGATCTCGCCGGCGGCCGGCGGCAGCGCGGTCACGTCGTCGCGCAGGTCCAGTACCAGGTCACCGATCCGGTGAAGTACGGCGGCCTTCATCGGGTGCGGCTTCCGTGGCCCACCGGGACGGAATCCCGCAGCAGCACCGCGAGGAGCCCGGCCAGTTCGTCGGTCTGCCGGGCGTTGAGGCGTGGGTCGCACGCGGTGCGATAGCGGAGCGCCAGGTCGGACTCGCCGACCGGAACGCGGCCACCGACGCACTCGGTGACGTCGTCCCCCGTCAGCTCCAGGTGGACGCCGCCGGGATGGGTGCCGAGCGCGCGGTGGACCTCGAAGTAGCCGCGCAGTTCCGTCACGACACGGTCCAAGTCGCGTGTCTTGTAGCCGTTCGCCGAGATGCGGGTGTTGCCGTGCATCGGGTCGCACTGCCACACGACCGGGCGGCCCGTGGCGGCCACCTTCGCGACGATCGGCGTCAGGCGGTCCCCGACCTGCTCGCAGCCCATCCGGGAGATGAAGGTCAGCCTGCCGGGAACGCCGTCCGGATCGAGGACCCGCATGTACTCCAATGCCTCGTCGGGTGTGGCGGTCGGCCCGAGCTTGACCGCGACGGGGTTGGCCGGCGACGCCGCGAACGCGATGTGCGCGCCATCCGGCCGGCGGGTGCGATCGCCGACCCACAGGGAGTGCGCCGACACATCGTATGCGCGGTCCGACTCGCCGTCGGCGTTCCACCGGACCAGTGCGGATTCGTAGTCGAGAAGCAGTGCCTCGTGACTGGCGAAGACCGGCGGGTCGCCATGCGCCCGCAACCGGAGCAGTGTTGCGCGTGCGTGGGCGTACGCGCCCAGCATCCGGGACGGGTCGGGGCGGCGTGCCCGTGCGGTCGGCTCCGGCGAGTGGACGGCGTCGCCCCGGTAGCTGGGCAGGCCGGCGGCGTCGAGCGGGTACGTCCGGGGTTTCGCGTACTGCCCCGCGAGCCGGGCCATGACCACGACCGGCAGGCCGGACGCCCGCCGGAGCACCTCGCCCACCCGCCGCAACGTGTGCACCGTGGCGTCGATGTGCTCGGTGGTGTTGTCGGCGAACGTCTCGGCGCAGTCGCCGCCTTGCAGGAGGAACGCCTCGCCCCGGGCCACGCCCGCCAACGCGGTGCGCAGCCGGTCGATCTCGCCCGGGGTCGTCACCCCGGCGACAGCCGTGAGGACCTCGCGGACGACACGGAGGAGATCCGGTACGGGCCAGGTCGGCTGCTGCGCGGCGGGGCGGGAGAGCGCTGCCGCGAGTTGCCCGAGTTGGGACGCGAATTCCGCGGGGCCGGGGAGGACCACGGCTACCCCCGGCTGACCGACTGTGCGGATGCGCCCTGCCGGACCAGCGGGACCAGTCGTTCCGCGACGCCCGCCAGCGCCGCCCCGTACGAGTCGGGAAGCAGGTCGGGGGTGGCCAGGCGGATCACGAAGTGCCGAGCGCCCGCGTCGACGTACCGCAGCAGGTCCTCGGCGACCTGTGCCGGTGTGCCGCCGAAGATGCCCTGGGTGCGCCGGATGGACGCGAGGCTCTGCCGGTAGTAGCCGTTGACGAACCGTTCCAGATCCGCCTCCGCCTCCGCCGTGGTGCGTCCCAGCGCCACGGTGATGTACATCGCGGGGGTCACGGCCCCGGCCTCCCTGCCGGCCTCGACCCGGCTGAGTTCGACGCCTTGCCAGCCGTCCGCGTACACGTCCGCGCTCGTCGAGGTCGGAAACCAGCCGTCGGCGCGGGCACCGACACGGCGCAGCGCGGGCCCGATCGCGCCCGCCAGCCAGACCGGCGGGCCGCCGGGCCGGTGAGGGGACACCTCCATCGCGACATCCTCCACGCGGACGTGCGCGCCCTGGTAGCTGACCGGCTTCCCGGCCGAACCCCACAGCAGCCGGCACACGTCCAGGATCTCCACCGAGCGCCGCACCCGGCCGTCGTAGGGCACGTCGAGCGCCGCGAACTCGGCCTCGGTGGCCGGTGAGGTGAAGCCGACGCCCAGCCCGAGGACGAGCCGCCCACCCGACAGCCGGTCCAGGCAGCTCGTGGCGTGGGCGAGCCGCACCGCCTGGTGTTGCACGCCGAGGACCACCGCCGTGCCCAGGGTGATCCGCTCGGTTCTCGCCGCTGCCGCCGCCAGCATGAGCAGCGGGTCGAACCGGCAACGGGCCAGCGGAGACTCGCCGGCCCACACCGAGTCGAACCCGTTCCGCTCGGCGAGACCGGCGAAAGCCGCGATCCGGACCGGGTAGTCGCCGCCGACGACCACGGCCTCCCGCCCCGGCAGCACCACGCCGAACTTCAGCTTCCCGTTCTCCTGTACGAGGTCCGTGGCCATGATCGATCTCCTGTCCGTGCCGTTCAGGCGTACGCCTCGATCTCGACCAGCAGGTCGGATCGGCAGATGTCCACGTTCAGGTACGCGACCCGGGTGCCGGCGCCGAACCGGCCCGCGCAGGCCGCCTCGACCCTGGGCAGGTCCTCGGCGTGCTTCACGTAGACCTTCACCAGGCGCAGGTCACGGAGTGCGTAGCCGTACGGCAGCCCGTAGGAGCGGAGGTTGCCGGCTCCGATCAGCAGCGCGATGTTCCCCAGGGTGGTGTCGCACTGGGCGACCACGTCGCCGTGCCCGACGGTGTCGGAGCCGATGATCCCGGCCGTGCCGGAGACGAAGAGCCGGGCCGAGCCGCCGTCGTCCAGGCAGCTCGCCCTGGCGAACTTCGGCGGTTTGACGCCGTAGCGGGCGGGATACTCGTAGGCGGGCACCTGTCGCGGGTTCTCGACGTGGACTGGGCGGCCCTTCCGGCAGGCGAGCACGTAGATCCCGATGCCCCGGCCGTGCGCGCCGATCCCGGTGGCCGCCGGGATCGGCACCGCACGACCCGGCGGTTCGAAGGCCCGGGCGCGGCCGGCGCAGAAGTCGCGGTAGATCTCGGTGCCTTCGTCGTTGGCCTCGTTGATGCCGCCGATGAAGTTCCACATGCGGAAGATCCGGTCGTAGCCGAGCCGGTCCGTCAGCTCGAACAGCGCTCGGTACGTCGCTTCCGTCCGCGCGTGATAGGTACCCGCGGCGGGTATGTGGGTGGCGCAGAACAGCCGCTCTCCGTCGTGGGCGTACACGAGATTCCGGTGCCGGCCGCTCGCGACCGGCGCGCCGGCGCGCCACACCTCGACGAACCGCTCCCGATCCACCCGCGCGACGGGCAGTTCCAGCCGGGGGACGCCGTCGTCACGAATGGATCCGCCGAGGGACTGGCCGTGCTGGACGACTCCGAGCACGCCCCGCGCGCCGGTCTTCGGTTCCCG
>CBHFOL010000317.1:0-9421 GCA_965995405.1 uncultured Saccharothrix sp. | reverse complement strand
GAGAGCGACGAACCCGGATCGGCCACCTTCACCTTCGCCGTCGTGCAGCCCGATGCGGCGACGATCGCGTGCGCGCGTTCCGCGGACACCACGGGCACCGTGCAGTTCACCGGGATCCGCGAACGGACCGGCGCGGGCCAGCCGTCGTTCGCCGATTCTTGCGCGCACGCCAGCCACGGCACGCACTCGGCGTCCGAGTAGTCGAGGAACGCGCAGAACTCACCCCACCCGTGCGTGCCTTCCAGCAGCACGCCCTCCCGGACGGTGATGCCTCGGAACCGGTTGCGCATCGGGATCGAGTAGACGAACACCCGGGAAGCCTAGATCGGGTCCTGCGCGGCTACTCGGCGGAGTGCCCCGGCGGCCGACTCCGGATCGGACTCCTCCACCGCGATCCGCAACGCGGAGGCGAACAGGTCGAGTCGGCGGTCCAGCTCGCCTAACTCCCGGGTTCGCTCGGCCACCGCTGCCGCCAAACCGGGTCGGTTTTCCACGCGCTGCAAGGACTCCCGCACCGGGAGGCTGTCCCGCAACGCCACCAGCGCCCGCCACAACAGCACTTCGACCTGTGCCGCGACCCGGACGTCACCGCGCTCCCGAACGGCCAGGAAACCCTCGCACAGCTTCCGCGCCCGCCGCCGCTGGTCGACATCGGCGAACTGGCCGCAGTGCACGACGTCCCGTTCCCGGGCGGCGAGCACCACGTCCCACTCGGAAACCCGTTGCGGCAGAACCAAAACCGCCATGAGTCCGAACGGGGACAAGCCCAGCGCCAGCCACCAGCCGCGCGCGAGCACCACCAACACCACGGCCATCAGCACCGCGACCGGTAACAGACCCCGCGCCCGCCGAATCCGATCCCGATGTCGAGCAGCCCGCACCGCAGGCCCCAGCTCCACACCAGGCCGCCACACCCACCACTGCGGTAACGGCTTGAGCCGCACGACCACCGCCATGTATCACCCGATCGTCGACCGTAGTCAGGCGATCAACCTACCCGGCGGTGCGGTGGGGGAGAAGGTCAGCGTCCGGCCAGGAACGCGGCGAACGACTTGCGGGAGAAAGTGAGGACCGGGCTGGTCTCGCCGAGCTTCGAGTCCCGGACGCCGACTGTCGGTGACATGGTCAGCCTGATCTCGACGCAGCCGTTCTGTGAAGCGCTGTAGGAGGACTTGCGCCACTGGTGCTTCATCGTGGTCATAGATGCTTCATAGCCTTCTTGACCCACTGTGGGAAGTCCTGTGGCTTGTCGGCCAGGACTCGCAAGCGGGTGACCGCATCCCGGTAGGCCCGCACCTGGGCGGACTCCTCGAAGTAGGCGGCCTTGACCAAGCCTTCGACGTAGACACAACCCGGGTCGTGCACCAGTTCCTGGGGAAACGTCAGCACGGTGAAGCCGCCGTCCAGACCGGTGTGCGCACCTGTCGAAGCGGGCAGGACCTGCATCTCGATGTTGGGGCGCTCGCACAACTCCAGCAGGTTGGTCAACTGGGCGCGCAAGACGGCAGCGCCGCCCACCGCCAGGCGCAGGGCGGCTTCCGAAATCACCGCCCAGACCTGTGGTGCGTCTTCCCTGCCGAGCACTTCTACCTGCCGCGCCATCCGCAACTGCACCCGCTCTTCTACCTCGGTCGCGGAAAGCTCGGGGCGGCCGTCACGGAAGATCGCGTGCGCGTAGTCGGGTGTCTGGAACAGGCCGGGGATCACGATGGCGTCCCAACTCTCGATCTTCACCGCTGACGATTCCAGGCCGAGGAACAGCTTGAAGTACTCCGGGACGGCGGCCTCGTCGAAGCCGATCCACCAGTCACGGCCCTTCTTGGCGCGCTCCCGCAGGTCGAGGAAGAACGCCGACCGCTCGGGCACGCCGTAGAGCTCCAGCAGCCGTTCCAACTCCAACGGCCTCGGCAGGGACCGGCCGGTCTCCATGTGGCCGATGTTCTGGAAGCTGCCTTTGGTCGCCCTGGCCGCGTCCTCCCGGCTGAACCCGCCGGCCTCGCGCAGTTTGCGCAGCTCGAAGGCGACCCAGCGCTTGATCACCGTCGGACTGTTGGACGACGCGGACACGATGACATCCCCCTTCACTCAATTGAGCGATTCCACTACTAGATTGCTCCGGTGTAGCTTACTCGCAACAAGTGTTGTGAGCGTACAACCGAAGTTACCGGAAGCGGTCCGGGCGAAGGAGGAGTTGCCATGTACACGAACGGTGGAATCGAAGTGGACGCGTGGGTCCGCATCGAGGACGGGTGCCGGGTCGAGTGGAAGGTGATCGGGGAGGAGGCGGAGTTCTCGTTGTCCGGCAGGCGAAGCGGGCTGTTGTGCATGGTCGCCACCGAGGAGGGGCTGGCGACCGTGCACGAACACCTGGGAAAAGCGCTCGCCGAACTGAGGTCAGCCGACCTCGGGGAGCTTGGGGCCGAGTAGGTCGTCGGCGTCCACGATCTTGTAGGCGTACCCCTGCTCGGCGAGGAAGCGCTGGCGGTGGGCGGCGTAGTCGGTGTCCAAAGTGTCGCGTGACACCACCGAGTAGAAGTGCGCCTGCCGGCCGTCTCCCTTGGGGCGCAACAACCTGCCCAGCCGCTGGGCCTCCTCCTGGCGTGACCCGAACGTGCCGGACACCTGCACCGCCACGGACGCCTCGGGCAGGTCGATGGAGAAGTTCGCCACCTTCGACACGACCAGCGTCCGCAGCTCGCCCCGGCGGAACGCGTCGAACAGCTGCTCGCGCTCCTTGTTCTTGGTCGAACCCTGGATCACCGGGGCGTCGAGCTCCTCGCCCAGGGTTTCCAACTGGTCCAGGTAGGCACCGATGACCAGGGTCGGCTCGTCCGGGTGCCGGTCCAGGATCGCCTTCACCACGGGCAGCTTCGTGCGGGCCGTGGAGCACAGCTTGTAGCGCTCCTCCGGCTCGGCGGTGGCGTATTCGAGGCGTTCGTTGTCGGTCAGGGTCACCCGCACCTCGGTGCACTCGGCGGGCGCGATCCAGCCCTGCGCCTCGATGTCCCGCCACGGCACGTCGTACCGCTTCGGGCCGATCAGCGAGAACACGTCGCCCTCCTGGCCGTCCTCGCGGACCAGGGTCGCGGTCAGGCCCAGCCGGCGGCGCGACTGGAGGTCGGCGGTCATCCGGAACACCGGGGCGGGCAGCAGGTGCACCTCGTCGTACACGATCAGGCCCCAGTCGCGGGAGTCGAACAGCTCCAGGTGCTTGTACTCGCCCTTCGACTTGCGGGTGATCACCTGGTAGGTCGCGATGGTGACCGGGCGGATCTCCTTGCGCTCGCCGGAGTACTCGCCGATCTCGTCCTCGGTCAACGACGTCCGCGCGACCAGCTCGCGCTTCCACTGCCTGCCCGCGACGGTGTTCGTGACCAGGATCAGCGTGGTCGCGCCCGCCTCGGCCATGGCCGCCGCGCCGACCAGCGTCTTGCCCGCGCCGCACGGCAGCACCACGACCCCCGAGCCGCCCGCCCAGAACGCCCGCGCCGCGAGCCGCTGGTAGTCGCGCAGCTGCCAGCCGTCCTCGACCAGTTCGATCGGGTGCGCCTCGCCGTCCACGTAGCCGGCCAGGTCCTCGGCGGGCCAGCCGATCTTGAGCAGGAGCTGCTTGAGCCGGCCGCGTTCGCTGGGGTGCACGATCACCGTGTCGTCGTCGACGCGCTCGCCGAACATCGGCTTGATCTTCTTGTGCCGGAGCACCTCCTCCAGCACGGCGCGGTCCAGCGAGTTCAGCACCAGGCCGTGCGTGGGGTGGTTGGCCAGCTGGAGCCGGCCGAACCGGCCCATGGTGTCCACGACGTCCACCAGCAGCGGCTGCGGCACCGGGTAGCGGGAGTACCGGACCAGCGCGTCCACCACCTGCTCGGCGTCGTGGCCGGCGGCGCGGGCGTTCCACAGGGCGAGCGGGGTGACCCGGTAGGTGTGGACGTGCTCCGGGGCTCGCTCCAGCTCGGCGAACGGCGCGATGGCGGTGCGCGCGTCGTCCGACAGCGGGTGGTCGACCTCCAGCAGCAGGGTCTTGTCCGACTGGACGATCAAGGGGCCGTCGGTCACGAGAACGCACTCCTGTCGTTGGCGTACCTCCAGTGTTCCAACCGGGCGCAAGTCGGACACGGAAAGTGACGGTAAACGTACCTAAAGCACATGGACTCGGTTCGGTAACGCCGCGTACACCCGGATGGCCCAACGGATAGCTTGCGAGTTTCCCGCCCGCGCGTAATGCCGCGTGGACCAGAGCGGGTTCCCCGACGAACGAAGGTCAACATGAGCACGCCCCCGCCCGGGTCCAACCCCAACTTCCCGCAGCAGCCGCAGCAGCCGCTGCCCCCGCCGCAGGGTGCGCCGCAGGGTCAGTACCCGCCGCCCGGGCAGGTGCCTCCGGGGCAGTTCCCTCCTGGGCAGGTGCCGCCGCCGCCCGGGCAGATGCCGCCGCCTGCCGGGCAGATGCCGTTCCAGCAGCAGCCCCAGCCGAAGAAGAAGAACATCGCGGTCCGGATCCTGACCTACGTGGCGGGTCTGGTCGTGGCGGGTCTGGTCATCTACGGGTTCAACTACTTCACCAGCGACGCCGCCCAGTCGAAGGCCGGTGACTGCGCCAGCCTGACCGGGACGACGACGAAGCCCGATTTCAAGACCGTGGACTGCGGCGCGGCCGAGGCGAACTACACCATCGCCAAGGTGCTGGGCTCCACGTCCGAGAAGTGCGGTGGCGAGTACTACGACGAGTACACCGAGCGCGCCCGGCGCGGCCCGGACTCGAAGCTGTGCCTGATCCCCACCCTGAAGGAAGGCTCCTGTTACGAGCTGACCACCGGTGGCACCAGCATGGGCTACCCGCCGGTCGACTGCGGCAAGACGGGTGTGTTCAAACTTGTGAAGCACATCAAGGGAACCGATGACGAGTCGCAGTGCACCGAGGGTGCGCCGTTGGCCTTCCCGGAGCCCAAGCAGCTGTTCTGCTTCGCACCCGGCAACGCCTGATCGCCGTACGGTGAGCGTGGCGCTACCTTCTGTGGCGTCACGCACATCCGTCCGGCAAGGACCATCGGGAGCAGCGACACGCGTGCAGGCGGGTCATCTGCGCCGTTCCCAGGTACCGCTGACGGGCGCTGTCCGTGGCGGAGCTGGACTCCTAGCCTCAGATACGTCAGAGATCGTCATTGACGAGGGGGCCTTGTGCGAGTCGCGAAACTCCTGGTGGTAGCCGTTGCGGCAGCTGGTGCGATGTCGGTGGGTGGTACTGCCAATGCAACTACGGCGGACTGCGTGCAGCTGCTCTCGGACTTGGGCTATACGGTCGGCCCGAGCGTGATCGGCTTCTGCGAGGCCGGATCGCAGGGATTGGGATTCAAGTGCGCTGCGGGGTTGATCAGTATCGGCGTCACGGGGCCACATGCGAGTTCCGCCTGCGCCGCTTCGCGCTGGTAGGTCCGGCGCCAAGGATCAGGCGCGGCGAGTAACAGAGAACGCCTGATCGCCGGTACGGGTGAGCGTGGCGCTACCTTCTGTGGCGTCACGCGCACCCGTCCAGCGAGGATGATCATGAGCAACGAGCCGAACCAGCCCGCCGAGGACGCGCCCAACCCGGAGTCCGAGGACACCGCCGGTCAGGCCGAACGGGCCGACGGTTCCGCCACCAAGCCCCCCGTGGCGAGTCCCGAGTCCGGGGCCGACCCTGCCGGGGCTGCGCCCGCCGACGCGAAGTCGGCAAGTGCCGCCACCTCCTCCGACGATGCCGCCGCTGACGGCGTCGCCGGGAAGTCCGCCGACGCCACCGTCAAGCCGGCCGCCGCCGCGACGCCTGGTGAGGCGAAGCCCGCTGCCGGCGCGGCGTCCGTCGAGGCAAAGGCCGAGCCCGAGTCGGGCGGCGACATCGAGAGTGCCAAGCCGGAGTCCGGTGGTGACATCGAGAGCGCCGCCAAGCCTGCCGCCGAGAGCGGTGGGCAGCAGCGGTACCTGGTCACGCCGGAGGACGACGACGAGCCGGAGCGGCCCGCGCAGGGCGGGGGCAACTCCGGGAACCTCAAGAAGGTCCTGATCGGCGTGTTGGCCGCGGTGGTCCTCGTCGGTGGGTTCTTCGCCATCCGGTACTTCGTCACCAAGGGCTCCACGGCCTCGGCCGGCGACTGCGTGAGCGTCAACATGCAGTCCGACGAGCGCGCCGACCTGAAGACGCTCGACTGCGGCGACGACAAGGCGTCCTACCAGGTCGGCAAGGTGCTGGACAAGGCGGACGCGGTGTGCCCCGAGGAGGGGCTGTACACCGAGGTGACCCCGGCCTCCGGTGCCGCCGGCCAGAAGCTGTGCCTGCTGCCGAACATGAGCGAGGGCGCCTGCTACAAGCCGGACGAGGGCACCGGGTTCGTCAAGGGCGCGTGCACCGGGCCCGAGGCGATCAAGGTGACCAAGGTGATCAAGGACTCCACCGACCTCACCAAGTGCCCGGACAGCGCCGGCATGTCCTACCCGGAGCCCGCGATCACGTACTGCCTGGCACCGGCGGAGCTGTAGCTGCCTGCCGTGACCGCCTGCTGTAACCACATGCGGTGAACTTGTTCAATCCGACGTGCGGCCGTGCCGATGTACCTGTCCATGCGGAAGATCGGATGGGGCGTCGGCGCGGCCGTCGTCGTGATCCTGGGTGGGTACCTGCTGATGACGTCCGGCGGCGGGGCGCACCCGGAGCCGGGTGACTGCGCGAGCATCGCCGGGCAGGCCGACCAGCCCCGTTACGAGGCGCGGGACTGCGGGGCTGAGCAGGCCAACGTGAAGGTCGCCAAGGTGGTGGACGACGTCGCGCAGTGCCCCAAGGGCGGCGCGCCCTACTCCACGTACACCGGGTCGGTGACGCTGTGCCTGATCCCGAACTTCGTGGAGGGCGCGTGCTACCGGCAGGACCGGAGCGCGGGCGTGATCCGGGTGGACTGCGGCACCGCCGACGCCATCCGGGTCGTCAAGGCCGCCCAGGGCACCACGAGCTGCGGTGACGGTCGGACGCTCGCCTACCCGGAGCCGTCGGTCACGTTCTGCTTGGCCCGGGCAGCCGCCTTGCGCTGAAATCGCTGCGCCCGCCGGTCTCCCGGAGGTACGTTCCGCACGCCCGACGTGAGAGGAACGCCGCGTGACCACGCCCCCGAACCCGCCCTACGGCCCACCGCCGGGCGGCTACCCGCCTCCGGGCTGGGGACAGCCGCCCCAGGGCTACCCACCCGCCCACCAGGGGCCGCCGGACCCGCAGGCCGGGGCGTACCCGCAGGCCGGTGGCTACCCGCAAGCCGGCGGCTATCCCGGGGCGTATCAGCCACCCGGCGGCTATCCGGCCGGCGTTCCGCAGGACGGCTACCAGCAGGCACCGGGCTACCCGCAGGGGCTGTACCCGCCGCCGGGACCGCCCGGTATGCCCGGCCAGGGCTTCCCGCCACCGCGTAACAAGGTCTCCACCGGCACGAAGGCGCTGATCGGCGTGGTCGCGCTGGGCATCGCGGCCGTCGTCGTGGCCGGGTTCGTCGCCGGCCTGGGCAGCCCCGCCCGCGCGGTCGTGGGCGACTGCGTCAAGGTCAACTCCGCGTCGGCCACCGACGCCGACGTCGAGACCGTCGACTGCGGCGCGCCCGACGCGGCGTTCAAGGTGGCCGCCAACCTGGACAGCGGCACCGACGCCTGCCCGTCCGGGGACTACTCGGAGTACAGCAGCCGGGGCGGCCGGCGCAGTGACGGCTTCAAGCTCTGCCTGACGTTCAACGCCGCCGAGGGCGACTGCTTCAAGCACGAGGGCACGATTGTCGCGGGCAAAACCACCAAGGTGACCTGCGATTCGTCCGCCGATCTGAAGGTGACCAAGGTCGCGAACACCGAGGACGAGAACCAGTGCAAGCCGGGTGAGACCGTGTTCGTTTACTCACAGCCCGCTACCACGATCTGCATGGTCAAGAACAAATAACAAAAAACGAGGGGCCTTCCACTGTTGAAGCGGAAGGCCCCTACAAACATCGTCTTTCGCACACCGCGAGCGACGAACCGGTCGCACGCGGTTGGTTCCGGTCCCGCGCGGCCGGTCCCGGGCTAGTACCCGATGCCCGGCGGAAGCAGCGCCTGAACGTCCAATCGGCCCGGCAGAACGTCCTCCGCGTCCATCATGTCCGCCACCCGCTGGAGCCGGATCGGGCTCAGCGACAGCGGGAACGTGCCGACCGACACCAGGGCGGCGGTCTGCTGGTCGACGTCCATGTAGCCGCTGAGCACGTCCTGCACGGACAGCTTGTTGTTCGACGCCAGCTGCTGCGCGTCCTCCAGGACCTGCCGGAACAGGGCCAGCGCCTTGGGGTTGGCGTCGGCGAACTTCTTGCTCGACGCGTACCCGGACATGGGGAAGTCCTTGGTCGGGCCGATCGCCGTGTCGGTCAGGATCCGCGCGCCGACGTCCTTCTGCGCCTTGGTGATGAACGGCTCGGTCATCCACGCCGCGTCGACCACCTTGGCCCGCATCGCGTCGACCATCTGGTCGAACGGCATGACGTCCAGCTCGATCCGCTGCTTCTCCACGCCGGCGGTGTCCAGCACGGCCTTCGTGGTCAGCGCGCCGACGTCGGTCGCGCTGTTCACCGCGATGCGCGGCGACGTCAGCTTGGCCGTGCTGGTGTAGGCGGGGTCCGTGGTGACCAGCGCCATCGTGTTCGCGCCCGCCTGGTACGCCTCGCCCTGCAACTGGAGCTGCGTGCCCTCGGAGACGGTGCGGAACAGGTTGACGTGGCTGGCCCACGTGATGTCGAGCGTGGTGTCGAGCTGCTTGATGCCCTCGGCCTCGCTGCTCAGCGTCACGAGCTGCACGGTCAGACCGGCCTTGGCGAACAGGTTCTCGTTGATCGCCAGCTTGAGCGGGGCCACGTCGACCACCGGCATGACGCCGATGCGCAGCGTGTTGCGCTCCACCTCGGTCCGCTCGTTGCCGTTCGTGCCCGGCAGCAGGCCGCACGCCGTCAAGGTCGCGGCACACGCGAACAACGCTGCCGCACGTCGCAGAACACGCGCTGGGGTTGGCATGGCACCTCTCGCCGCGATGACCTCTTGAGCGGGGTCTATTTGATCAACCGAATTCTCGACCTAAGTGTCGATGCGGGGGATGGTAACCACCCGGAGGTATGAAACGACAGCCCCGGCAGATACGGTGAGTGCTTCCGGAGTCTTCCCTGGGGCAGGGGTCCGGCACTACGCTCCCGGCCGGGTGGTACATGGTCCAACTGGATCGTTGTGTCCCTGTGTGGGGGTGGGGTGCCTAGCCGGCGCCACCGCCTCTGTGCTGCAATTCGGCCCGATTTTCGAGTCCATGCTTCGGTCCGGGGGAGAGGCCGGGGAACACTGCTGCCGGAAGAGGAAGCCCAGGGTGGCCCGACGAGAGAGAGGTCCCAGCCAGTCCGGCGTG
>CBHFOL010000316.1:0-9446 GCA_965995405.1 uncultured Saccharothrix sp. | reverse complement strand
GGGTTGTGCTCGACGTGACCAGCAAGCCCCCGGGCACCATCGAGTGGGAGTAGCGGTAGCGGAAAGAGCCACCTCCCGCCAGTGGGAGGTGGCTCTCCTCGTTTTCGGCCGGCTTCAGCGTCGGCGTCGGGCCGAGCCGGCGAGCAGGCCCAGGCCGATGACCATCGCGCCGCCGGCGAGTACCCAGCGCAGGTCGAGGAAGTCGGGCCACGAGGCCCCGTTGGACAGCATGTAGGCGGAAGCGACCAGGGCTGCCACCCCGAACACCAGGCCGACGACGTCGACTCCACGCTTTTCGATCGGCTCCTGGTCAGCCACGGCTCACCACCACCTCTCCCACTCCGGCTCGCACGTTCAGTTCCACCTTCAGGCCACCCGGGCCGTCCGGTCCGTTGTCGGTCACCTGCTCGTCCCGACCCCGGCCGTTGCTCTCCTGTCCGAGGCACTCCACCGAGCCGAGACCGCTGTGGCAGCTGACCACCACGTCGGCGTTCGCGGGGACCCGGACGCGTGCGGTGCCCACGCCCACCTCGACGTCGGTCTTCACCGAGCCGGTCGTGGGGAGGCTGCGCAGGTCCACCTCGACATCACCCGCGTTGCTGTCGTACCGGGCCTGCACCTGCTCGATCGCCGCCGGCCGCGCCGTGACGTCGCCCACGTGGCCCGAGCCACCGAACCGGTCGAAGTTCACGCTGGTCAGCGCCACGCCCACCAGGCTCAGCGGCACCACCAGGCCGATCAGGCCGCGCCCGCCGCCCCGGAAGGCGCCGACGACCATGCCCAGGCCCAGGGTCGCGACCACGACACCGATGGTGTGCTGGACGTTGAACCAGCTCGTGTACGACGACGCGACCAGCGAACCGGCCAGCACCACCATCGACAGGCCGAAGGTCGCGACACCGACCCGGGACTTCCGCCGCTTGCGAGGCGGGCGGGCCGGCTCCACCGGCACCACCTCGGGCGTCGGTTCCGGCAGGTCCCACGCGAACGGGGCCGCGCCCAGCGGGTCCCACGCGGGCGGAGTCACCCGGGTGGTCGGGGGTTCTGAGGTTGCCACGTGCGTCACCTCTGGGGCTGTGGGTGGACGGTTCAGTGAGCCCCGGCTGCGGTGCAGCAGGAAGATTCCGCCGACGGACAGCAGCACGCCGCCCACCATGGTGAAGCCGCCGTCCACGAAGAAACCGGTCGCCGGGAGCACCGCGAGCCCCAGCAGGACGGTCAGCGGCACCGGGGTCGAGCTGCGTCCCCGGCCGATCAGGGCCTCGGCGGCGGACACCTCGTCGTCGGCCTGCGGCAGCCACAGCCAGCCCAGCAGGTAGATGAGGATGCCCGCGCCGTTGCACAGCGCCATCGCGACGAACGCGACGCGCACGATCACCGGATCGATGTGGTACCGCTCCGCGATACCGGCGGCGACACCGGCGATCTTGCGCCCCTCGTGTGGCCGCCTGGGCCTGCTGGCCCAGAAGTCCTTCAGCGTCTCCTCGACGCCGGCTGTGCTCAGGTTCCCGCTCACAATGACGAGCATGCGGGTCCGGAGGACGATGCACATCGGGGACCCACCCTGATCCGGGCATCGGGTGGAACCCTGATGGAACGGGGACCGGCCCGTGTGACGATCGGGAGGTGAGTTCGCAGGTGGACACCGCGCCCAAGCCGGCCGCGCCGCAACCGGCCGCGCCCAGGACCGTGCCCGTGAAGACGTCCCGCACGCCCGACCCGGTGCGCCGCCGTCGCACCGGGCGGGTCGTCGCGGGCGTGGCCGGGGGTATCGCCGACCACCTCGGCGTCGAGGTGTTCTGGGTCCGCGCCGTGTTCGCCGCGCTGACCGCGCTCAACGGCGTCGGCATCCTGGCCTACGGCCTGCTGTGGCTGTTCGTCCCGCAGCACGCCGTGTCCACCCCGGAGAAGCCCGCCAAGCCCCAGGAACGCCAGCAGGCACTCGGCCTGGTCGCCCTGGGCATCGGCGCGGCCGTCATCGGTGGCCTGCTGTCCGGGCCGGTCAGCGGCTGGATCGTGGGCCCGCTCGCGGTCGCCCTGGTCGGCGCGGCCGTGGTGTGGCGGGAAGCGGACGAGGCGCAGCGCAGGCGGTGGCGGGACGGCGCGAAGTCCGGCTTCCTCGGCACCGGCCGCGCGGCGCTGATCCGGATCCTGTCCGGGGTGGCGCTGGTCGCGATCGGCATCGGCGTGCTGCTGATCAGCAGCTACGGCATCGACCAGCTCCGGTTCGCGCTGCTCGCCGTGGTGGCCACGCTGGGCGGCGTGGCGGTGCTCACCGTGCCGCTGTGGATCAAGCTGATCAACGACCTGGGCGAGGAGCGCCGGGTCCGCATCCGCACCGAGGAGCGCGCCGAGATCGCCGCCCACCTGCACGACTCCGTGCTCCAGACGCTCGCCCTGATCCAGAAGCAGGCGGAGAACCAGCGCGAGGTGAAGCGCCTGGCCCGCGGCCAGGAACGACAGCTCCGGGACTGGCTGTACGGGCGCAGCGTGGACGAGGCCGACCAGCCGACCACCATGTCCGCCGCGATCGCGAAGGCGTCCGGCGAGGTGGAGGACCGGTTCGCGCTCACCGTCCAGCAGGTCGTGGTGGGCGACTGCGCGCTCGACCACAACCTGCTCGCCATGGTCCAGGCGGCCCGCGAGGCGATGGTGAACGCGGCGAAGCACGCGGGCGTCGGCGAGATCAGCGTCTACAGCGAGGTGGAGCCCGAACGGGTGACCGTCTTCGTGCGCGACCGGGGGAAGGGCTTCGACCCGGCGCTCGTTCCGGAGGACCGGCATGGCCTCGCCGACTCCATCCGGGGGAGGATGGACCGGCACGGCGGGGAGGTACGGGTGCGCACCACCCCCGGCGAGGGCACCGAGGTGCAGCTCTACATGCCGAGGAAGACGGAGGCCAGGACGTGACAGCCGAGAAGACGCCGGTGCGGGTGTTCCTGGTGGACGACCACGCGCTGTTCCGCGCCGGGGTGCGCGCCGAGCTGGACTCGATCACCGACGAGGTGGACGTGGTCGGCGAGGCCGGTTCGGTCGGCGAGGCGGTCGTCGGCATCAACCACCTGAAGCCGGACGTGGTGCTGCTGGACGTCCACATGCCCGACGGCGGCGGCGCGGAGGTGCTGCGGCAGGTCCGCACGGCGCTGCCGGACGTGGTGTTCCTCGCGCTGTCCGTGTCGGACGCGGCCGAGGACGTGATCGCGGTGATCCGGGCCGGCGCGCGCGGCTACGTCACCAAGACCATCTCCAGCCAGGAGTTGGTGCGCGCGGTGGTCCGGGTGTCCGACGGCGACGCGGTGTTCAGCCCCCGGCTGGCCGGTTTCGTGCTGGACGCGTTCGCGGACCGCCCCGGCGCGGCCCCGATCAGCGACCCCGAGCTGGACCTGCTGACCCCGCGCGAACGGGACGTGCTCCGCCTGCTGGCGCGCGGCTACGCGTACAAGGAGATCGCGTCCGAGCTGTTCATCTCGGTCAAGACGGTCGAGACGCACGTGTCGAGCGTGCTGCGCAAGACCCAGCTGTCCAACCGCTACGAACTGTCCCGCTGGGCCTCGGACCGCCGCCTGGTGTGACCGGGGCTCCCCGGACGGTCGGGGCTCCCCGGAGGAAGCCCCGGCCAGGCGGTCAGCAGAACACCGCGTCCAGCAACTCGATCAGCCCCGCGCCGTCGCCTTGGCCGCCTTCGGTCGTGAGGGACAGTGCGAGCCGCGTCCTGGTGTCCGTCGTGCCGGTCAGGAAGCTGACGTAGCCGGGCAGGATGCCGTCGTGGCCCCACGTCGCCACGCCGCACGACGCCACGAGGCGGAAGATGCCGAGCCCGTACCCGCCGGTGATCGGCAGGTCCTTGGTCAGCTCGGCCTGTTGCGCGGGCTTGAGCAGCCGCCCGTCGAGCAGGGCGTCCAGGAACCGGTCCAGGTCGGCGGTGGTGGAGATCAGGTCGCCGGCCGCCCACACCACGGACGGGTTCAGTTCGGTGATGTCCACGATCCGGTCCTCCACCGGGTAGTAGCCGCGCGCGTGCGGGCCGGGGATCGAGGTCCGGTCACCCGGCATGAGGCTGCTGCCCAGCCCGAGCGGATGCAGGATGCGCTGCCTGATCCCGGACTCCAGCGAACGCCCGGTGACCCGCTCGACCAGCATCCCCAGCACGACGTAGTTGGTGTTGGAGTACTCCCACGCCGTGCCCGGCGGGAAGTCGAGCGGGCGTGCCGTGGACAGCGCGACCAGCTCACCCGGCTCCCAGTGCCGGTACCGGATGCTCTCGAAGTCCTGCCCCAGCAGCGTCGTGTAGTTGGCCAGGCCGCTGGTGTGCTGGAGCAGCATCCGGACGGTGATCGTGTCGCCGTCCGGGAGCAGCCCCGGCAGGTACGTCGACACCGGTTCGTCCAGCCCGACCTTGTCCTCGCCGACGAGTTGCAGCGTCACCGTCGACACGAAGGTCTTGGTGATGCTGCCCACCCGGAACCGCCCGTCGACGGGCACCGGCCGGTTCCCGCCGAGCTCCGCGACCCCGCCGCGCGCGGTGAACTGCCGCCGCCCGTCGGTGATCCGGACCTGCACGCCCAGCACCGCCCCGGACGCGGCGATCTTGTCCACCGCCCGCTGCACCGCCTGCCGGTCGACCACCCGGCCCTGGTCGGCGGGCGCGGCGACGGCCGTTGCGCCGAACGCGAGCACCGCCATCCCGGAGACGACCCCCACCAAGTACTTTCTCTTGCCCTTCAAGGCTTTTCCTCCCTGGTCAGCCATTGAGGGCACCGAGTCTGCCGGGCCGGCGCGCGCCGCTCGTCCCGCTTCGGTATGTCCCGGAGTCACTCTTTCGAGGTACGGCGGGTCAGGTCTGCTCCGAATCGACGATCTGGTAGCCGCCCCTCATCGGCTCGATGGAGAGCCGGTAGCGGCCTGACGTGCGCTGTCCGGCCGCCGTGAACTCCAGGTCCACGTCCGCCTGGAACAGCGTCCCGGCGGTTCGCACGTCCACTTTCATCAGCACCACGGTCTCGTACTGGCCCCAGAACCTGGCGTACTCCTCGACGCTCGGCCGGAACGACGGCGACAGGTTCTGCCACGCCGAACGCGGGTCGGTCGCGACCAGCGCGTAATGGGCGGACACGAAATCGCCGATCTCCGCCTCCGGTGACGCCAGGTCGCCCGGCACCACCGCGCCCGGTGTCCGGGTGCCCGAAGGCGGTGCCTGGGTCGGGTCGGCCGGCGGGTTCAGCGACACCGCCGTGACGGTGCCCGCCACGACCAGCAGGATCGCCGCCGCGATGGCGGGCGCGATCCAGCCCGGACGCGGCCGGTCCACCGGGGGATCGGCGAGCAGGTCGGCGGCCTCGGCGGCGGACGGCCGTTCATCGGGCTCCACGGCCAGCAGCCGGTTCAGCACGCCGGTCAGCGCGCCGGCCCGCCTGGGCGGCGCGATCTCGCCGTTGGCGGCCTTGTACAGCAGGCCGAGGCTGTTGTCGGACGTCCCGTAGGGCGATCGGCCCTCGGTCGCCGCGTAGAGCGTCGCGCCCAGGGAGAACACGTCGGAGGCCGTGCCGGGCACTTCGCCGCGCGCCGCCTCCGGGGCCAGGTACGCCGGGGTGCCGGTGATCATGCCGCTGTCGGTGAGCGTGCCGTCCCCGGTGGCGCGCGAGATGCCGAAGTCGGTCAGCTTGACCGCCCCGTCGTGGCCGATCAGCACGTTGGACGGCTTCACGTCGCGGTGCGCGATGCCCGCCGCGTGTGCCGCCGCCAGCGCCTCCGCCACGTGCCCGCAGATCCGGGCCGCCTCGCCGGGCTCCAGCGGCCCCCGTTCGGCGAGCAGCTCGGCCAGGCTGCGCGCGGGCAGGTACTCCATGACCAGCCACGGCCGGTCGTCCTCGACGACCACGTCGAACACCGCGATCGCGTGCGGGTGGTGCAGCCGGGCCGCGTTGCGCGCCTCGCGCATGGCCCGTGCGGCGGCGACCGTCGCCTCCGCGGGCGTGAGGTCCGGCCAGCGCAGCTGCTTCACCGCGACCACCCGGTCCAGCACCGGGTCGTGCGCCCGCCAGACGACGCCCATCGCGCCGCTGCCGATCCGCTCGACCAGCCGGTACCGGCCGGCTACCGTCCCACCGGGCTCGTGGTGCACCTGATGGAGGGTAGCGACCTGCTCAGTTGGTCGAGACCAGCTTGGCCAGCTCGCGGTCGAAGTCGATCCAGAGGTCCTCCTCGCCGGGCTGGACCACGTCGTAGGTCAGGTCGAGGAATTCGGCGATGTCCTCGGCCTGCGCGGACAGGATGGCGAATCCGGTCGGCGCGTTCAGCTCCAGCAGGACGCGCTCCGGGTCGTCGGCGGCCGGGCGGACCAGGATGTCGCCCTCACCGGACGGCGTCAGCAGGCCGTCGGCCAGCAGGTCGCGGGCGAAGATCCACTCGACCTTGCCCTGTCCGGTGTGGAACAGGACAGCGACCGCGTACGGGTCCTCGGGTTCGTATTTCAGCTCGGCTTCCACCGGGGCGGGCGCGACGCCCGGGACCAGGAGGTGGAACGTGGTGGCGGCGGTGATGCTCTCGGCGCTCATGGCTGTGGAGTCCTTCCCGTGTTCGTCCCCTACGGAGAGGAGACGTCCGGGGAGTCGATTCGGGACGTCGTTCGGCCCAACACCACGCTATCGGGGGAGACCTGGGTCTCAGGTCCACCCGTTTGCCCACGTCGGCTGTCTCAGTTGGCCATACCGGTGAGTAACCCAGCGTTATCGCAGGTCACTTGAGCGTAGTCACCGGCTCCCGGTCGACCGGGATGATCACGGGCGCGGGCTGCCGGCGGGTCAGTGCGACGCCCACCAGCACCACCAACATGCCCGCGACGACCCGCACGTTGAGCTCCTCGCCCAGGAATGCCGCGCCGAGCAGCACGGACACCACGGGCAGCAGGTAGCCGACCGTCGTGGCGTTGGTCGGCCCCTCGTCCTCGATCAGCCGGTAGTTGAGGACGAACGCGACGCCCGTGCCGAACACGCCCAGGATCGCCACGGCCACCAGCGGCTGCCAGGACAGGTGCACCTCCTGGAGCCCGCCCACCGGCACCACCAGCGCGGTCAGCCCGGTGGCGGTCACCAACTGGGCCGAGGAAAGCTGGATGGGCGTAAGACCGCGTCCGGACACCTTGCGGCCGATGTAGGTGTAGCTGACCGCGTAAGAGGCGGCGGCTGCGAGGCACGCCAGCGCACCCCAACTGGCCAGCCCGGCCTTCTCCCACGGCGCGAAGATCAGCAGGGTGCCCGCGAACCCGAGCACCAGGCCCACCAGCCGGGCCGCGTTGCGCTGCCGCTCGAAGCCGAACGCGAGCCCGATCGCCAGCGCCCACAGCGGGGTGGTGGCGTTCAGCACACCGGCGACACCCGAGTCGACGGTCTCCTCGCCCACCGCGAACAGCACGAACGGGATGACGTTGCCGAACACGGCGGCCAACGCCAGGTGCTTCCAGACGCCCTTGCCGGCCGGCAGCCGTTGCCCTTGTGCGTACGCCAGCGCGACCAGCACCGCAGCGCCGAGCAGCGTGCGCACCAGCGCGATCTGGACCGGTGACAGCCCGGTCAGCGCGATCTTGATCCAGAGGAAGCTGGAACCCCAGAGCAGGGCGAGGACACCCATCCTGATCAGCGTGCCGGGTCTGTTCACGGACATATATTGCGAGCTGCGAAGCATCAGGACAAGTGAATAGAACTGCACGATCGTTAAGCCTGACTGTAAGGTGAGCTGATGCTGGACGTGCGACGCATGCAGGTGCTCCGGGCCGTGGTCACCACCGGCTCCATCACCGCCGCGGCGGTGAACCTCGGCTACACCCCGTCCGCGATCAGCCAGCAGGTGGCGGCCCTGGAGAAACAGGCCGGCCTGCCGCTGCTCGACCGGGTGGGCCGGGGCGTCCGCCCCACCGCCGCCGGCCGGCTGCTGACCGAGCACGCCGCCCGCATCACCGACCGCCTGGTGGAGGCCGAGGCTGCCCTCGCCGACCTGCGCGAAGGCCGTACCGGACGGCTCCGGGTCCGCTACTTCTCGACGGCGGGCGCGGCCCTGGTGCCGCCCGCCGTGGCCGCGTTCAAGGCCGCGCACGCCGAGGTGCAGCTCGACCTGAAGCTGATCGAGCCGGACGACCCCATGGTGGAGGTGGCGGCGGGGCGGGCCGACGTGGCGCTCAGCGTGTTCCCGAGGGAGTCGGAGGTGCCGCGCGGCGTGCACGTCGTGCACCTGCTCGACGACCCTTACCTGGCCGTGCTGCCCCGTGGACACGAACTGGCCCGTAAGAGGGTGCTGGACCTCGCCGACCTGGCCGACCTGCCGTGGGTGGACGCCGTGTCCCCGCCCGGCCCGTGCCGGGACATCGTGCTCGACGCCTGCGCGGCGGCCGGTTTCGCCCCGAACTACGTGCTGGAGTCCGACGACTACCCGACGTCACAGGGTTTCGTGGCGGCCGGGCTGGGCGTGACCATCGTGCCGAAGCTGTCGCTGGGCGTGATCCACCCCGGCGTGGTGGTGCGCAAGCTGCGCCGGCCCGAGCCGACCAGGACGATCTGCGCCGCGATCCGGGTGGACTCCGTCGGGTCGCCCACCGTGCGGACCCTGCTGGACGCGTTGCAGAAGTCGGCGGGGGCCTAGACCTTGCCGAGCAGTTGGTCCTTGGCGATGAACAGCCCCTGGTCCACCCACTGGAGCACGATCAGCTTGCGCTCGCGGGACACCGAGTTGTCCTTCATCTGATAGGTGATGTCGACCTCGTACGCGTAGTCCGAGTTGAGCTTCACGCTGGTCAGCTCGACCGACCGGACCAGGGCCCAGAACCCCTTGTAGCTCTCGAACCCGCCCGTGCTGCCCTTCATCTCGGCGGTGAGCCGGTTGAAGCCGTCCTCCACGTTGGTGGGCATCAGCGCGAAGTAGTCCCGGATCGCCTGCTCCTGCTGGGCGGGCGTCGGGTCGGCGGTGATCTTCGGCGGCGGCGTCGAGGACTTCTTGGGCGGGCTCGCGGACGGCTCGCCGCCGCCCGCCGGCTTCGTGGTGGACGTGGTCTGACCGGCCTGGTTGTCGCCGCCGCCACGGGAGAACATGCTGGCCAGCAGGATCCCGACCACGGCGGCGGCGACGATCGCCAGCGCCGTGATGACAGTGGACCGCCGGTTCTTCGCCGGCCGGCTCGCCGCCGGTCTGCCCGCCGCCGGACGTGGCGCGCCACCCGGTCGGTTGGGCGGAGGCTGGACGGGGTTCGTCGGGCGTTGCGGCGTCGGCGCGGGGGCCACCCGGGTAGCCGCCGGCGCGGCCGTGCCGGGCCGGGTCGCGGCCGTGGGCACCGGCGTGCCCTGCCACGACGGCGGGTGCGTCTGCGGCAGCGCCACCGGGAACTCCGGCGCGGCGCGCCCGGCGGCCACCGCGGCCAGGGCTTCCCTCGCCTCGGCCCGGGTGGGCCGGTCCTCCGGCTC
>CBHFOL010000315.1:0-9528 GCA_965995405.1 uncultured Saccharothrix sp. | reverse complement strand
GCCTCGTTGGCGATGGCCTCCTGCGCCTGCTTCTTGGTGCCGATGAACAGGATCGACCCGCCGTGCGCGACCGTCTCCCGGACGAACTCGTACGCCCGGTCGATGTAGGTCAGCGTCTGCTGGAGGTCGATGATGTAGATGCCGTTGCGCTCGGTGAAGATGTAGCGCTTCATCTTCGGGTTCCAGCGACGGGTCTGGTGCCCGAAGTGCACGCCGCTGTCGAGCAGCTGCTTCATGGTGACGACGGCCATGGCCGGTTTCGCACCTCTTCGATCAGGCGCACCGGCAGCAGCCGGCACGCGTTCCGGTTGGTCGCGACGGACCAGGTTGGACCGCCGCCCTGGTGCCCTTGCCGCCGCCCGAACCGGAGTGTGACCTCAGGACCGCCGGACGCCGTGACTCGACCACGGAAGATGGATCAAGTCAGCATTGGCACGCGAAGTCGTCCCGCACTCACACGGGCCGCGCACCGAGTGTACGCCGGAGCACCACCCCCGAACGAACCGCCCCCGAGTTGCCCACCCAGGCTATCCACCCAGGCCCTGTCCACCCGGGCCTCATCCACCCGAGTTATCCACAGCCATCCAAGTTGTCCACAGATCACAAATTGCCGCCGGCACCCCAGCCCGCATCCAGGCAACGTGGACTCATGGCACTCAAACCCCTGCTCCAAGCCCTGACGACCACAGTACTGCTGCTCATCGCGACCCCACCCGCAACAGCCCACCCTCGCCACGCCTGGCCCCTGGCACCACCGCACCCGGTGCTGCGCGCCTTCCACGCCCCGCCGACCCCGTTCGGCGCGGGCCACCGAGGCGTGGACCTGGGCAGCACAGCCGACGCCCCGATCCTGGCCGGCGCGGACGCCACAGTGGCGTTCGCCGGCACGGTAGGCACCAGACGATTGGTCTCCCTCGCCCACGAGAACGGCCTGCGCACCACCTACGAGCCAATAAACCCCCAGGTCAAACGCGGCCAACAAGTCTCACGCGGCGACGTCTTGGGCACCCTCACCCCCGGCCACACAGGCTGCACACAGCCCTGCCTCCACTGGGGTGCCCACCGCACCACACCCCAGGGCCGCACCTACCTGGACCCGCTGAGCCTCCTGACCACCACCCGAGTCCGCCTACTGCCGCCGACACCGCGATCAGACGCACACACCCCGGTGCGGATCACAGATCATGTCGCCGAACGGGTAACAGGACAGCCCGCAGAACACGCCGCAAAGCGGAGCCCACCCAGGCGAACCAGGGTGCGGTAAGACCGCTCCGGTCAAGCCGGATTGACGGCCGACCGAGTGGCATGCCGGGCGGAATGGCGTGCGGCGGATCCAAGCGCGTGCAGCAGGTCGGTGACATGCCAGGTGAGGTGGCATCAGGGAACGCAGTGACGTATCAGGTCAGGTTTCGAGTTGTTCGTTGAGCTTGGTCCGCAGGCGCAGCACGGCGCGGGTGTGGAGTTGGCAGACTCGGGACTCGGTGACGCCGAGGACCTTGCCGATCTCGGCCAAGGTCAGGTTCTCGAAGTAGTACAGCGTCACGACGACGCGGTCGCGTTCGGCCAGTTGTGCGATCGCATCGGCCAACTGGCGACGACTGTCCTGGTCGACCAGGGTCGCGATCGGGTCTTCCGCGCCTTCGTCCGGCAGTGATTCGGCGAGCGACGCCCCCGCGCCGCCGGCACTGCGACCGGCCGCGATCAACTCGTCCAGGGCGACCACGCTGGTGAGCTGGAGCTGCGCGTACAGCTCCCGCAGCTCACCGAGGCCGATCTTGAGCTCGACGGCGAGTTCACGGTCGGTCGGGGTGCGCTGAAGGCTCGCGCCGAGACGTTCCAGGGCGCGTTCGACATCGCGGGCGCGGCTGCGGACGGATCTCGGCACCCAGTCCTGCGAACGCAGGTCGTCCAGGATCGCGCCCCGGATGCGCTGCATCGCGTACGTCTCGAACTTCAGGCCGCGCTCGGGCTCGAACTTCTCGATCGCGTCGACCAGCCCGAAGATCCCGGACTGGATCAGGTCGGCCACGTCGACGTGTGCCGGCAGACCGGTGCCGACCCGACCCGCGACGTACTTGACCAACGGCGCGTAGTGCAGCACCAGCCGGTCGCGCAGGCTCTGCTCATGCGACTGGCCGTAGGTGTGCCAGAGCGCGATGATCCCGGCTTCCACGTCGTCAGCCGTGCGCGACTCGGACGCCGGGTGCGCCGGCCTACCCACGACCGGGCTTACGACCGGGGTCACCGCCGGAGCCGGAGCCGGGGTCGTGGCCGAAGACCCCGCCAAGGACACAGCCGGAGTCGTAGCGGCGGGCACCACCGGAGCCTCTGCCGGGGACACCAGCGGAGCGGCCACCGAGGATACCGCCGGAGCAGTTGCCGGAGTCGTGGCAGCGGGCACCACCGGAGACACCGCTGGGGTCGCTGCCGGAGGCGGAGCCTGAGTCGCTGCCGGGGTCACCACCGGGGTCACGGCGTGCCCGTTGCGCAGGGGCTCGCCGTCGACGAGCCCGCTGTGCGGGTCCTCCTCGTCGACGTGGTGACCGTTCGTCCCAGTCGGGGCGTGCGCAGCCGAGGGGTGCGCCTCCGACGAGGTCCCGACGTGCGCGGCGGATGGAGAGGTCACGGTTGCGGTCCGCGAACCTCCCCCTGCGACGTCAGGAACGGGGGTGGGTTCGGTCATGGATCGCCTTCAGCCGTTCGACGGTGACGTGTGTGTAGAGCTGAGTGGTTGCGAGCGTAGCGTGACCGAGAAGCTCTTGGACGGTGCGCAGGTCCGCTCCTCCTTCCAACAGGTGCGTGGCTGCGCTGTGACGCAGCCCGTGCGGCCCGATGTCGGCTGTCTCGGGTACCGCACCCACTACATCGTGAACAACTCTCCTGGCGGTACGCGGATCCAACCTGCCCCCGCGCGCACCGACGAACAAGGCGCGCTGCGAAAGGTCGCTGACCAGCGACGATCGGCCGTGTTCCACCCACCGTCGTACCGCACGTTCGGCCGGTACGCCGAACGGCACAGTGCGTTCGCGCCTGCCCTTGCCCAGAACCCGGATCACCCTTTGGGAGTAGTCGAGGTCGTCGAGGTCGAGACCGCACAGCTCGGCCACTCGAACACCCGTCGCGTAGAGCAACTCCACCACGGCCCGGTCACGCACCGCAACCGGATCGCCCTGTTCCGCAGATACTTCCGCAACCGACATCGCGGCCGAAGCCTGCTCCGGCCGCAACACGGAGGGCAGCGTCCGGTGCGGGCGCGGGGCGGCCAGCCGGGGTCCCGGGTCGTCGGCGAGCAGCCCGCCGCGCGACGCCCACGCGGTGAACGTCCGGGCGGAGGCCGCGCGCCTGGCCAGCGTCGTCCGGCTCGCGCCCGCCGCGTGTTGGGCCGCCAGCCAGGAGCGGAGGCCGGCCAGGTCGATCGCCTCCACGGTGGCGTCGGCGGCCGTGCCGGAAGCCAGGTGGACCAGCAGCGAGACCACGTCGGCCAGGTAGGCGCGGACCGTGTGGGGAGACAGCGAGCGCTCCATCGCCAGATGCCGTTCGTAACCGTCCAACGCCACCGAAACGTCGCCGGGCAGCTCGCGACGCAAGCCGACAAGATCAACACGGCGAGTCCGAGCGGGCGGCGGCGGGGACATAGCCCCTGACGCTGCGCCTTGGAACGCTCTTGGTCAAGTATCGCCACGCCAACTCTCCTCATGGGAGCGCTTCCATCCGGCATCGACCCGCTCGGCGAGATCGGCCACCTCCAACTCCGGCAACAGCGCGCGGACCCGCGCCAACTCGACCCCGGACTCCACCGCGACCGCCTCCGGACTGGTGGCGACGCTCAGCGGCAGCGCCTCGAACACCCGGAGCGCCTCACCCTGCGGAAGTCCGACTTCGGTATTCCGCGTGGCCTCGACCAGATCCACCCCGAGCCGCCCGGTCGACTCGATGACCTCGGCCACGCTGCTCACCGCCAACGCCTCCCCCGAACGCAGCAGTTCGTGACAGCCGGCGGAGGTGGCGGACGTGACCGGCCCCGGCACCGCCATCAGCACCCGCCCGAGCGCCGCAGTGGTGGCGGCGGTGTTCTTCGCACCGCTGCGCCGCCCGGCTTCGACCACCACAGTCCCTTCGCCCAGGGCGGCGATCAACCGGTTGCGGGTGAGGAACCGATGCCGCGCGGGTTGGATGCCGGGTGGGTATTCGCTGACCACCAGCCCGTGGTTCGGAATGCGTTCCAGCAGCCCCCGATGCCCACGTGGATAGGCGATGTCGACACCGCAGGCCAACACGGCAACCGTCGGCCCGCCCGCCGCCAACGCCCCGCGATGGGCAGCCCCGTCGATGCCGTAGGCCGCACCCGACACCACGGTGACCCCGGCGTCGGCCAGCCCGTACCCGAACTCGGTGGCGACGTGCTGCCCGTAGCCGGTGGCGGCCCGGCTGCCCACCACCGCGACCGCACGTTCGGCGAGCGTGGCCAGTTCCCCTTCGCCGCGCACCCACAGCGCCAGCGGCTCCAACCCGCACCGCAGCCCGTGCGCGGCGGCCAGGGTGAGCGCGTTGAACGGCCACTCGGGCCATTCGTCGTCTTCGGGCACGATCAGCCGCCCACCGAGCCCGGCGACCACTGCGAGGTCGGCTTCGGCTTTGTCCTCGCCCCGGCGGGCGGACGTCTGGCTGTCGACGGCCGCCGACACCTTTCCGCGCCGGACCAGCGCGGCGGCCCGAACCGGCCCGACCTCGCCGACGAGTGCCGCGAGCGCGTTGGCGGGCGGCTCGGCGACCCGGGACAGGTAGGCCCGCGCCAACCGGACCTCGTCGGCGCTCACGCCCCACCGCCTACGGGAACATCCTTCAACCCGCCAGCCCGAACCCCGGCTACCCCGCGCCCGTCCCCGCACAGGCGACGCCACGACAGAGAACACCGCGGCGGACCACCCGTCCGACCACCAGCCGCGCCGCACGCGCCGCCACGCATGCCACACCACCACCAGCCATACTCCGGTGGGCCACCGGTCCGACCGCCGACCGCCCGGCATTCGCCGCCACCCAGGCCACACAGCCACCAGCCACACTGGGGCGGGCCACCACCAGTGCGACCACCAACCGCCCGACACTTGCCGCCACCCAGGCCAGTCCGCTGGCCACACACCGGCAGACCACCGGCCCGGCCACCAGCCGCGCGACACTCGCCACCACTCAGGCCAGACCGCCGCCGGCCACCAGCCGCGCGACACTCGCCACCACTCAGGCCAGACCGCCGCCGGCCACCAGCCGCGCGGCACTCGCTGCTGTTCACGCCGCACGGCCGCCAGCCACACCCCGGTGGACCAACGGTGCGACCGCCAGCCGCGCCGCGCCCGTCCTAGCACAGGCCATGCGAACTCCGGAAACACTGCGGTGGAGCACTGGTGCGACCGCCCACCACGCCGCCAGCTACGCCGCACCGCCATCGGCCGCGCTCCGGCGGGGCATCGGTTCGACCGCCTGCCGCACCGCACTGGCCGCCACGCCGGCACCTGCCGCACTGCGGCGGGACATCGGTTCGACCGCCCGCCGCGCCGCACTGGCCGCCGCGTCGGCACCTGCCGCGCGCCAGCGGGACATCGGTGCGATCGCGCGCCGCCCCGCACTGGCTGGCGCACCGGTACTGGGCGCACTGCGGTAGGGAGTTGGGGTGGGTGCGTACCGCGTTGCATTCGCCGCTATTCACGCCAGACCGCCACTGGGAGCAGGCCTGCGGACCACTGGGGCCGGGAGCGGTGTGAGCGTGGACGGCAGGGCTGTGGGCCTTGGCATTGGTCGGCCCACAGAGTGCAGCCGGTTGTGAATTGCGATAGCCAGGCGTCCATTAGGAGGCTGCCCAGCCAGGCCTTGAAAGGTCGGGTGTTCGGGGCGTAGCGGCCAGCCGCTACGCAGACCCTTCTTGGGCGCGTGGCCGTGGTGCAGGAGGGTTGCGGCCCTGCGCTGGGGGTTGCGCATGAGCCTCGTACGTCGTCGGTGGAGGTCCGTTGTGTGCACCTGAACCGTCGGCCGGCTCGGAGTTGGTTGCCGGTCGCGCAGTCGCTGTTCTCGGTGGGGGCTTCGTGGGTGCGGCACGTAGCGGTCTGGGGAGTGCTATCGGGCGGGGTGGCTGGGCATTCGTGCGGGTGGGGACTGTGGCCCGTGCTGGTGATGGGTTGAGCGGTCGTGCGTGCGGAGGGTGCACTGGGTGCGGCTTCGGGGGTGGTGGAGCGGGCTTCGTGAGGGGTGGGGACGGTGCCGCTCAGGGAGGGCGGCAGGGGTGGGATTTCAGTCATGGGGTGGCTCCGGGTGGGGGTTCTGGGGGTGCGGGTGCGGTGGCAGGTGAAGGTTCGGGGGCGGTGGCTGGTTCGGGGCGGGGACGGGCGGCGGTCAGGCGGGTGGCCGGTTGGCCGAAGGGGGTGCGGGGTGCGGGTTTGCGGGGTAGGCGGTGGAGGGTTGGTTTGCCGGTTCGGGGGGCCGGGAGGGTGGATTGGTAGTGGGTCACCAAGGGCAGGTGTGGGGGTGGCAGGCGGGACAGTCTTGGGGCGGGGGTCCATGTGGTTGTGGCGGTTGTGGTCATGGCCTTCTCCGTTCTCTGAATTCGAGGGCGGCCGATACGTGGTCGGCGGTGGGTCGGTCGGTTTCGGCCAGGTCGGCCAGGGTCCAGGCGACGCGTAGGCAGCGGTCTGCGCCTCGGCCGGTCAGGGCCCCTACCGCGAGTGCGCGGTCCAGGATGGTGGTGGCCTTGCGGGGTAGGCGGAACTCCTTGCGCAGGGCTGGGCCTGGGACTTCGGCGTTCGTGCGCCAGCCGTGGGGTGCCCAGCGTTCGGCGGCTCTTGTCCGGGCCTTCAGGACGCGTTCCCGTACTACCTCGGTCGACTCCGGCACGGCCAACTCCGGGTCGAGCATGACCGTCAGCGGGCGCATGATCACCCGGAGGTCTACCCGGTCCAGCAGGGGTGCGGAGAGCTTGCCTTGGTAGCGGCGTTTCGCGGCTGGGAGGCAGACGCAGTCGAGTTCTTTCGGCCTTGCGCACGGGCAGGGGTTGGTTGCCATCACCAACTGGAAGCGGGCCGGGTACCTGGCGATGCCGTCCCGCCGGGCGATCCGGACCTCGCCTTCCTCCAGGCAGGTGCGCAGCGCGTCGAGGTTGCGGGCGCCGAACTCGCATGCCTCGTCTATGAACAGCACGCCGCGGTGGGCCTGGCTGACCGCGCCCGGTTTCGCCAGGCCTGAGCCGCCGCCTACCAAGGCCGCCGTCGAAGTGGACGAGTGGAGGGACACGAACGGGGGCGTGGCCACCAGTGGGGTTTCCGGGGTCAGCAGGCCGGCTACGGAGTGGATCGCGGTCACCCCTATCGCCTCGTCGGCGGACAGTGGTGGCAGCAGGCCGATCAGGCGTTCGGCCAGCATCGTCTTGCCCGTGCCGGGTGGGCCGGTGAGCACGACGTGGTGGGCGCCGGCTGCCGCCACCTCCAGCGCCCAGCGGGCCTCCGGCTGGCCCATGACGTCGGCCAGGTCCTTGCCGGAGGTGGGCGGCAGGACGGGTGGGGTGGCGGACGGGTCGGTCAGCGCGGTGTCGCAGCCGTTCAGCCAGGCGATCACGTCGGCCAGGGTGGCCGCGCCGTGCACGTCCATGCCCTGCACCAGCGCCGCCTCCGGCAGGCACGCCGTCGGGACGATGGCCCTGGCCAAGCCGGCTCGGCGGGCGGCCAGGAGCGCGGGCAGCACACCTCGGACGGTGCGGACGCGGCCGTCCAGCGCCAGTTCGCCCAGCAGCACGGTGCCCGCCAGGCGGTCACCCGGGACGCTCTGGGACGCGGCCAGGACCACGCAGGCCAACGCCAGGTCGTAGCTCGAACCGCCCTTCGGCAGGGTGGCCGGGGACAGGCCCAAGGTCACCCGCTGGGTGGGCCAGTCGTGGTCGCTGTTGCGGACCGCCGCCTTCACCCGGTCCTTCGACTCGTGCAGGGCAGCGTCCGGCAGGCCCAGCAACTGGGTGCGGACGGAGCCCGCGCCCACGTCGGCCTCGATCTCGACCGGTTCGCCGTCCACGCCGAACAGGGCCACGGACCACGCTCGTGCGAGTGCCATCTCAGGCACCTCGCAGGTGGTGCAGGCGGATTGGGCCGGACTTCGGCCACAGGATGCCCACCAGGTCGCACCGGACGGACAGGGCGTTGAGACGGTGCAGGTCGCGCCAGCGCATGGCCAGAGCGCGGACGCGCTCCAGCTTGGCTGGGGTGACCGCCTCCAGCGGGCTGTCCCGGCCGGTGCCGGAACGGCACTTCACCTCGCAGACGACCAACCGCTCGCGGTCGGTCGCCACTATGTCCAGCTCGCCGTCGGGGCAGCGCCAGTTGCGGGCGAGCAGTTCCAGCCGCTCCTCCTGGCGCAGGTAGCGGCAGGCCACTTGCTCACCTAGGCGGCCCAGCTCCTGGGTGTTCGGCATCGGTTCCTCCGGTTCGGTCGGGTCGTTGTTGTGATCGACTTTGCCGAAGCGGATCTTGGGGTGCCAGGGGGTGACGGCAATCTGTGGATAGATTTCTAGCCTGTGGATAACTTGAGGCGAGGATCGCGCTGAGCAGGGGAAACCGGGTCCAGAAAGTCGTAAAGGGCCCATCCGCAGCGGATGGGCCCCTGGCGACTCGATCGATCAGGAGTTGAACGGACCGTCCTCGGGCAGCCTCAGGTCGGGCTTGTCGAGCTCTTCGACGTTGACGTCCTTGAACGTGATCACCCGGACGTTCTTCACGAACCGGGCGGGGCGGTACATGTCCCACACCCACGCGTCGGACATCCGCACCTCGAAGTAGACCTCGCCGTCCGCGTTGCGGACCTGCACGTCCACCGAGTTGGCCAGGTAGAACCGCCGCTCGGTCTCCACGACGAACGAGAACTGGCTGACGATGTCGCGGTACTCCTTGTACAGCGACAGCTCCATCTCGGTCTCGTACTTTTCGAGATCCTCTGCACTCATTTACGCCTCCGCGCGGGTGTTCATCGAATCCGCGCCCCTCCTCGTCGCGAGCCTGCCACCGCCGGTCTGCGGGGATGTTCCATTCTGGACCACGGTGGCGGAAAGCACGTCACGCGCCACTCGGTGGGGCGCGGTCAACCCGTGCCGGGCTGCCGCAGAAGCCACATTCGCATACGACCAGCGGTGCTCCGCGCTCGGCCCGTGCTCCAGCAGCGCGGCGGTGTGCTCGGCCGTGCAGTAGCCCTTGTGCACGTCGAACCCGTACAGGGGCAACTCCCCGTGCATCCCGGCCATGATCCGGTCCCTGGTGACCTTCGCCAGCACGGACGCCGCCGCCACACACGCCGCCACCCGGTCGCCCTTGACCACCGGCATGTTCGGCGCGGTCAGCCCCGGCACCGGGAACCCGTCGGTCAGCACGTAGCCGGGGTGCGCGGACAGTTGGGCGACCGCCCGCCGCATACCCTCGATATTCGCCACATGTACGCCGATCAGGTCGACTTCCCACGCAGGGACGACGACCAGGGCACCCACCGGCCGCAGGGACGGCTCGAGGG
>CBHFOL010000314.1:0-9531 GCA_965995405.1 uncultured Saccharothrix sp. | reverse complement strand
CAGACGGCGACGAGTGGACGTAGACCACGCCACTGGTGCTGCCACGGGTGCTCACAGCTGACCTCCGCTACTCGACGAGGGACGTCTTCCCCTACGACCTGTCGAAACGGACGATCTTGTGAATTCCCGACTTGGTCATTCTGCCCGCTGGCGGAGCGGTCCGCCAGAAGAACCAGCACGTTCCTCACCCGGGCGGGTCAGATACAGGACTTTCGACCCTAAAGTGCGAGCGCCACGCCCACCGACTGGGCCACGTGGTCACATTCCGAGATCAATCCGACACGTTCACGTGATCAATGCGCACCCAAAGTGTCACCTGTCACAACCCCGTCGGCCGTCCCGGGTTTTGCCGCCGGGTCCATCTGGAACGGTCGAGCCACGATACCGGTGGCGGTCCGGGCGACCTCCGGCGGACGGCGGGTGTGGTGATCGACGGGCGGCTGTCCGGCCGAAGGCGTCACCGCCATTCCGGTGATGGCGGTCACTGGAAGTGTCAACTCTCGATCCTCGGGTCCACGGGGCCCCCTGCGGCGCTACCGTGTTCGACCGTGTGGAACGGTGTGATCTTGTGCGGCTGATCCGTCTCGGAACCGAGCCGTCCCGGATCGGTGTGGACGTGCGGGCCGCGCTGAGCACGTGGGGCACCGGCGGTTCCGTGCTGGGCGGCGTCGCCATGCTCGGCGTGACCCCGCCGGACTGCCCGCGCGCGCTGGACGCCGTGATCGTGCTGCCGCGCGGGGTGCTCGTGGTGGTCGGCGTCGACCTGCCCGACCCCGCCATGCGGCTGGAGGCCCCGCTCAGCGGCCAGTGGAAGATCGACAACTGGCCGCTCACCCGCCCGGACGGCGCGACCAACCCGGCCGCCGAGGCGCTGGAGGCCACCAGCGCGGTCGCCCGGCGCATCCAGGACATGCGCGGCGAACCGCTGCCGGTGACCACCGTGGTGGCCGTGGGGCCGTACGTGGGGCACGTCGTGCAGCCGACCTCCGACCTGAACCGGGGCGTGCGGGTGCTGCACCCCAAACCCACCACGCTGCTCGCGGCGGCCCGCGAACTGGCCACCAGCGACCGGCCGTGTTCCGCCGACCACGCGGCCAAGCTGCTGGCCGTGCTCGCGCCCACCGGCACCCCGCCGGACCTCCGGCAGCTGCGCGCCGAGGGCTTCCCGGACGCGGCGGCCGACCTGGCGTCGGCCGGCACCATGCTGCTGCCCAAGGTGGTCGTCCCGCCGAGCCGACCGAAGTGGCTGCCGTACGCGGCGGCGGGTGTGGTCGCCGTGCTGTTGGTCGCGGGTCTGGTGGCCACGCTGACGGCGGGCGGCACGTCCGAGCAGCCGACGGCCAGTTCCACGCCGCAGCCGACGACCGTGGTGGTGGACGGGCGGAACTTCTCGCCCAAGGGCGCGGACCGGACGGAGGACTGCGCGGGGCACGCGTTCGGCGACGTGCGGGTGTGGCTGGCCGGGCACATGTGCCTGCAACTGCGGCGGGCGCAGTTCGAGACCGTCGTGGACGGTCGGAAGGTCGGTGTCGCGGTGGCCGAGCTGAACCTGCCGGACGCGACGCGGGCGGGCGAGCTGCACCAGGTCGCGGCGGCGGCCGGCTCCGGCGGGGTCACGGTGCTGGTGAAGGAAGGCAGGACGTGGCCGGGCGGGCCGGCGTCGTTCGACCACTCCGTGATCCGGACCGTGCTGAAGAACGCCCAGGTGCGGATCGCACAGGTGGTGTGGGCCGACGGCGAGTCCGATCCGGCCGACCCGAAGTTGGCCGCGCTCGCCGAGCAGGCGCTTCGGCTCCCCGCATCCCAGTGACCCGGGCCCGGTAACCCGAACGGCTCAGCGGTTCGGCGCGGCCAGGCAGTCCGGGCGGCTCAGTATTCGGTGCGGACCAGTCCGAACGCGACCAGTCCGAAGGCCACGTGCAGCACGATCACCAGCCCGGCCACCGTGCACAGCAGCTCGGTGCCCGGCCGACCCGTCAGCGCGCCGCAGGAGAACAGCCAGCCCGCCACCGCGACCGCGAAACCCAGTCCCAGCAACGCTTTCGGCACATGCGCGAGGCACAGCAGCGCGTTCGACCGCGTCCGCAGCAGGGTGTACCCGACGACCGGGGCCACCAGGAAACCCGGCAGGTACACCACGATCGGCGGGAACTCCGGGCCGCCGGGCACGATCGTGGTGCCGATGACGAACGCACACCAGAAGACCGCGATGGTCGCGAGGGCAACCGTTCCTCTGGTCACTGCCGCAGTGTAATGAAATGAGCAGCGATTTCCCGGATCTCACCCCTAATGGGGCAGCCGGTGTACGGCAGTCGGCGGAGCGTCGATTTCGTTGCGTGAGCGGATATGCACCTCTGGTCAGAGCCCGTAGGCCTCCAGCAGCCGCAGCCACACCTCGCTGATCGTCGGGTACGCCGGCACCGCGTGCCACAGCCGGTCGACGGTGACCTCGCCGACGATCGCGATCGTGGCCGCGTGGACGAGTTCCGCCGTGTCCGGACCGGCGAACGTCACACCGACCAGGGTCCGCGTCTTCTCGTTGACGATCATCCGCGCCTTGCCCCGGTACCCGTCGGCGTGCAGCGAGGAGCCCGCCACCGCGATGTCCAGGTCGATCACCCGGATCGGCAGTTTCGCTTCGCGCGCCTGGGCTTCCGTCCAGCCGACCGCGGCCACCTCCGGGTCGGTGAACACCACCTGCGGCACGGCCGTGTGGTCCGCGGTGGCGACCGGAGCCGTCCACGGTGCCGGGTCCGACGCGTTGGTGAGGATCGCGGTGCCGACCGCGCGGGCCGCGTACTTGCCCTGGTGGGTGAGCAGGGCGCGACCGGTGACGTCACCCGCCCCGTACAGCCAGTCGACGCCGTCCACCCGACCGGTGTCGTCCACGGGCAGCGCTTCGCCCGCCGTGAAGCCGAACCGCTCGACGCCGAGGTCGAACGTGGCGGGCTGCCGTCCGGTCGCGATCAGCAGGTGCGCGCCGGTGACGGACGTCCCGTCGGACAGCGCCACCACCGGCCGGCCATCCACAGTGGACACACCGGTGGCCTTGACCCCGGTCCGGATGGTCACGCCGTCCTCGCGCAGCCCGTCCGCCACCAGGTCGCCCGCGAACGCCTCGAACTTCGGCAGCGGCCGTGCGCCGGACACCACGAGGGTGACGTCCGAGCCCAGCCGGGCCCACGCCTGCGCCATCTCCACGCCCACGACACCGCCGCCCAGGACGACGAGCGACGACGGCACCTCCTGGGCCGAGGTGGCCTCCCTGGAGGTCCAGTAGGGCACGCCGGAGAGCCCCGGCAGCCCGGGGATGCGCGGCACGCTGCCGGTGCAGACGACGACCGCGCGGGCCGCCGTCAACACCTTCCCGTCCACCTCGACCTGACGTTCACCGGCCAGCCGGCCACGGCCCCGGATCACCTCCAGGCCCGCGCCGACCGCCCACTCGACCTGACCCGAGTCGTCCCAGTCCGAGGTGAAGGAGTTGCGGCGCTTCAACACCTCGGCCGGGTCGAGCCGGTCGCCCACCGGCACGCCGGGGACACGCTTGGCGGCGGCGAGCGCGTGCCCGGGCCGCAGCAGCGCCTTGCTGGGCATACAGGCCCAGTACGAGCACTCGCCACCCACCCGCTCGGCTTCCACCAGTGCGGTCTTCAGGCCGCCGGCGGCGGTCCGGGCGGCGGCGTTCTCGCCCACCGGTCCGCCGCCGATCACGATCACGTCGAAGTCGCTCACCGGTCCACCCCACACCACCCCGTCCGGGGCGGCAAGTCACGCGGGGTCGAACACGCCGGCCAGCATCCGCATGATCACGCCGTCGGCGGTGCGGATTACCACCGGGCGCTCGGCGGGCTCGACGCGTTCGGCGAGCTTGTACATGGCGTCGGCGGTCTGCGTCGCCATGCGGAACGTCAGCGCCACGGGTGCGTCGCCACGCACCCCGAAGCGGTTGACGAACAGTTCGCGGAGTCGTTCGGCCATCAGCTCGTACTGGTCGACGCTCGCGTCGAGCCGGTGGCCGTCGAAGAGGTCGCTGAACCGAACCTTCCCGAATCCGGGCAATTCGACCAGCATCCGCAGGTACACGCTGACGACCTGCTGCACCGCTTCCCGCCAGCTCGCGGACAGGTGCCCTTCGTTGAACAGTGTTTCGACCCGCTTCAGGTACTGCTCCATGCCGCGCAGCGCCAACGCGTGGACAACAGAACGCTTGTCCGGGAAGTATTGGTAGAACGAGCCAATTGGCACACCGGCCAGCTCGACGATCCGGGCCGTGGTGATGTCGTCGTAGTCGTAGTCGTTCAGCAGCTGCGCACAGGCGTCGACAATGGCGGTGACGGTGGCCGCGCCCCGCTGCTGGACAGGCTGACGGCGCATCACCTTGGCTAAGCGGTTTTCGGCGGGATTTTCATGCACTGGGACATCTTGATGGATACGGACCAGTAAGCCCAAACACTGGATTGGCGTCAGGTTCATCACGGATCGTCGCACGTATGCGCAGGACTGCGGTCGCCACGTGAGAGATCCTCACCTTTCCCGGGGTGCGTCCCGAATGGACTTGGCGCATAACCCGCAGGTGGCAGAGCAATTACCGGCGAAACCATTGTCCGCCGGACAATCGCCGGTACCGACCGGTAACCGGGACTAGCGCGCCTCTTGCCTGAAAGTCGTCGCCGGCGGCGTCCAGGCCGCCGCCCGAGGCTCCGGCAAAGCGTGATCGAAACTTGACTTCGGCCGCGGCTCTTTCGGTTCAGAACGCGAGCGTGGCGGTCTCGTCACATAGGGTTTCAGCAATCCTGCGATCACCAAGCCGGGCGCGATCAACGGCACCACGGCGGACAACGCGACCGCCGTCGCGGCGGCCCGTCCGACGTCCTTCGGGATGATCGCGACGCGGTCCACCACGAACGCCCGCCGGCCCGGAATCGACATCAACGCCACGACCACGAGAAACACCGCGAGGGTCAGCAGCGCCCGGTGCACCGCGCCATATCCGACGGACTCGGCGGCGAACATCACGGCGAGCCAGCCGAACAACGCGGTCACCTGCTGTCTGGCGGTCGTCATCGCCCACAGCAGGCCGCCGGCGAACGCGAGCCAGCCCGTGCGGGCGGCGCACCACGCGCCGACCTCGTCCAGCCAGGCCACCGGAACCCCGGCCCACGCGAGCGGGTCGCGCACGACGTCCAGCGGGCCGGGCGCGCCGAACGGCTGCCCCGCCACCCACGCCAGCGACCACACCGACACGAGCACCGCGAGCCCGAGCTGCCACGGCGGGCGGTCCACCGCGACCCGGCTCAGCCGGACCAGTTCCTGGCGATGTTCCTTCACCCACCACAGGGTGCCGGGTCCCCCGCGTGCCCGCGCCGGCTTTCACCCGCGTGCCCGCGCGGTGCCGCTCATCGGGTGCCGCGCCCTCACCGGCCGTGCCGGCGGGCCGGGTGTCGGGGTGCCGTGATTCGCCGGATCGGGTCCGGGCCGTCGGTGGACGTGGCCGCAGCGGTGCGGTTTCGCCGGCTCGACGACATGCCCGACCGCCGGGCCGCTCGGCCAAGTCCACCCGCCCGGAGAGGTTGCGTTCGAGAGGCCGGGGTTGCTCAGTGGGCCTTCCCGGCGTCGCAGGTGTGTTCCGGGGCGATGGCGGGCCGGGTCAGTCGGCGGCCGTAGCGGATCATGGGCTGTTCCACGGTGCGGTGGAGGACGTGTGCCACGGCGAGTGCGACCACTGAAACCACGATGGCGTGGATGATCGACGGTGGCCACGGGAGCGTGGCGAACACGGCCATGGCGGCGAGGTTCTGCACCAGGTACAGCGAGTAGGAACGTTCCCCGATGAAGACCAGGGGCCGCCAGGTCAAGGCTCGCCGCACCGGGCCGTTCGCGACGACCGCCGGGATCAGGACGGCGATCACCAACGCGTAGCAGGGTTTGACCAGGGCGAATCCCGGGAGGCCCAGCCGTCCGTTCAACGCGTCGGCCGCGGACCCCACCGAGAGCTGGGCGACGACGGCCGCGACGGCGACCGACACCGCCACCCCGGGGCGGGTCAACGGCCGGATCACGGCGAAGCCCCGGGGGTGGTGCATGACCATCGCCAGCGCGCAGCCGACGAGTATCGACACGTAGTTCAGCGACACGTCCGGCGGGGTGCAGCCGCTGGTGAGCGGGGCGACGGCCAACCCGATCGCGACCGCACCGACGGTCAGGCCGAACCGGCGGACGAAGCCCGCCGCGACGAGGAACACCAGGGGCCAGATCAGGTAGAACTTCTGCTCGATCCCCAGCGACCAGGACAGCCCGTACGGGTTGTTCTCGGTGAACTCGTTGAAGAACGTGAGGTGGTACGGCATGGCCGCCGCCAGCCCGCTGCTGTCATAGGTACCCAGGGCGATCGTGACCAGAACAGTCGCGGCGAGCACCACCAGGTACACCGGCACGATGCGGAAGAATCGGCGGAGGTAGAAATCCCGCACGGCGAGCCGCCCGGTCCGGTCTTCTTCACGGATCATCAGGGCGGTGATGAGGAAGCCGGAGACGACGAAGAACATCTGCACACCGATCCAGCCTTGCAGGATCTCCGGACCAGCGTAGTGGAAGAAGACGACGAGCAGCGCCGCGACGGCCCGCAGGCCGTCGAGCGCGGGGAAACGGCGCATCGCCCTGAATTCCCGGTAGGTCAATAAGCTCCCGGCGGCCGACCGGCCTGCACGTGACGAGCGCACCACAGCTCCCCGTAACTCCGAAGTCGTTTCCGACCTTTCTAGCGACCGGCGGCTATTCGGGCGTTAAGGAGATCGCTTATCCCGTTCTTATGCCCGGGCCAGTAAGATCCACCGCGAGACGGTGATCCCAGGCGGGCGGGAGAGGTTCGGTTCGTGCGGGTGCTGGTGGCCGAGGACGAGGAAGTGCTGGCCCGGGGTATCGCGGAGGGCCTCCGACGTCGGTCGATGGCCGTGGACGTCTGCTACGACGGTGCCGCCGCGTTGGAGCGGTTGGCGGTGCACAGCTATGACGTGCTGGTGTTGGATCGGGACCTGCCGGTCGTGCACGGCGACGACGTCTGCCGCCGACTCGTCGCCGCCGGAACCGGAACGCGCATCCTGATGCTCACCGCGGCGGTGAGCATCAGGGATCGGATCGAAGGGCTCGGAATCGGCGCGGACGATTACCTGACCAAACCGTTCGCCCTGGCCGAGTTGATCGCCCGGGTCCAGGCCCTGAGCCGACGTGCCATTCGCCCGTTGCCACCGGTGCTGGATATTTCGGGAGTCGTGCTCGACCTCCCTCGACACACGGTGTTCCGGGATGGTCGGCTCCTGTCGCTGGCCCCGAAAGAATTCGCCGTGCTGGAGGTTCTCATGCGCTCGGCCGGCACCCTGGTCAGCACCGAGGAACTGTTGGAGAAAGCATGGGACGAGCACGCGGATCCGTTCACCAACGCGGTTCGGGTGGCGGTGATGACGCTTCGCCGCAAGCTGGGGGAACCACCGCTCATCACGACGGTGCTCGGAGCCGGTTATCGGTTCGAAACGCACGCCGACCCCGACGGTCGCTCCAGCGCGGAATCACGGCGCTGACGTTCTGCTCATTCCTGGTCGGTGCTTTCTGCGGCAGTGCCGTGCTGCCGGTGCTGTTCCAGGGGTTGGCCAACGGGCAGTACCGCGCCTATCAGATCGCCGAAGGCCACGTCTACGGCCTGATCACCGACGGCGCCCTGGTGAAGGCCGTCTCGCCGTGGACGGCGCTGAGTTACGGCGTGATCATCGCCCCGTCGCTCGCCGACCCGGTCGTCTGGGTAGTGCTGCTCGGCGGTGCCGTGGCGGTGCTCGTCACGTGCTGGCTCGTCGCGGGCCGACTGGCCCGGCCGCTGCGGTCGATGCTCGCGGCCACGAAAGAACTCGGGCCGCAGAACCTCGGCCGGCGCGTCGGTTCGCCCAAAGGTCGTGGCGAGCTGGCCGAACTGGCCGACAGCATCAACGCCATGCTCGACCGGCTGTCGACCGGGTTCGACGCCCAGGTCCGGTTCGCCGCCAACGCCTCGCACGAACTGCGGACCCCGCTCGCCGTGCAGCGGATGCTGGTCGAGCTGGCCATCGAGGAACCGGACGCCGGCCCGGAACTCGGCAGGCTCGGCAGGCAGCTGTTGCGTGCGAACGAACGCAACGAACGGCTGATCGAGGGCCTGCTGGTGCTGGCCGAGAGCGAACGCGGAGTCCAGGGCACGGCACCTGTGCGACTGGACGAGCTGGCCGCCGACGTCGTAGCCGCCCATCGTGAGCCCGCCGACGGCAGCCGGGTGCGCCTGGAGAGCGCGCTCGCCGGGCGGACCGTGCTGGGTGACGCCGTCCTGCTGGAGCGGATGATCACCAACCTGGTGCAGAACGCCGTCAAGTACAACGAACCGGGCGGCTGGGTCCGGGTGACGACCACAGGCGAAGCCGCTCTCACCGTGTCCAACAGCGGGCCGACCGTCCCCGCGACGGAGGTACCGGCCCTGTTCGAACCCTTCCGGCGGCTGAACCGCACCCGCCTCAACACCGACGGCGCGGGCCTCGGCCTGTCCATCGTCCGGTCGATCGTCACGGCACACGGCGGAACCGTCCGCGCCGAACCGGGCGACCACGGCGGACTCGTCGTGGAAGTCCACCTGCCGCCCGCCTGAACCCACCGCACCCCGACGGGGTCCGCACCCGCCATCCACTCATCCCACCATCCCCTCATGCGGATCCGCGGCTGGGGATTTCCGGTGGTCACAGACAGTGCACCAGGGTGCGGCATCCCAGGTACTTCTCCAGCTCTGTCGCCGCGGGTGCGACGTAAAGAGGATGGATCCCGACGGACGGAAAACAGGTGGCCACGCGCCTTCCTGGTCCGTCACTACCGGAGAAGACGATCCGTGAAGGAAAAATCATGAGGGTGAAGAGCCTTTTTGCCGCGCTGGGCGTGGCTGCCGCATTGGTCGCCGGTTCGGGCATTGCGCCGGCTTCCGCCGCGCCGGCTTCGGACCAGCAGGGTTCACCGCAGTTGCCGGCCTGTGGCTGGGACCCCAATCCGGCCACAAACGAGGCGTGGTACAACCACTGCACCGGGGACGGCACACGCGTGGTCATCCGCGTGGAAATCCACGACGGACAGGGTGACTCCTACGACAAGTGCGTTGCCCCGGGCCAGACCTACCTGGGGACGCTCAACGTCGTCCGGTACGCCTGGTACAAGGGTCTGACCTGCTGAGTGGTGACCTGATGTGGCGGCCGGGTATTTCCACCCGGCCGCCATACATCAGCTCGGCCGAAGATTTGCCGCACACGGTCGCGAGGGTGTCGATCCCGGTCTTCCGCAGCCGGGATCGACACCCTTTACTCATGCCCTGACCAGGGTGTTCAGTGCACTTGCTCCCCATCCACCACTATCGCGACTATCATCACCGTTTCCGCCATCGCGGCCGGGTTGTGTTCGTGGCGAGTTCGTGCGAGCTCCCAGAGGCCAAGCGGGCGGTCGGTGTCCCCGCGACATAATATGCTTATTGCCTTA
>CBHFOL010000313.1:0-9580 GCA_965995405.1 uncultured Saccharothrix sp. | reverse complement strand
GGGTGACAGGATTTGAACCTGCGACCTCTTCGTCCCGAACGAAGCGCGCTACCAAACTGCGCCACACCCCGGTCTTGCGATCTGACGTGGAGAACTCTACCTGACGTTCCCGCCCACACCGAACCGGGTATCCCTTTCCGTCGCGGACCTGTCCTGACCTGCCTCGACGGGACGCGGCACCAGCGTGAGCAGGCTGGCCTCCGGCGGGCAGGCGAAGCGCACCGGGGCGTAGGGCGACGTCCCCAGCCCTGCCGACACGTTCAGCCACATGTGCGCACCCCAGCGGGACACGCCACGGGCCCGCGACCGGTCCAGGTCGCAGTTGGTCACCAGCGCCCCGTAGCCCGGAACGCGCAGCTGTCCGCCATGGGTGTGGCCCGCCAGCACCAGGTCGTAGCCGTCCGCCGCGAACGGGTCCAGCACGCGCGGCTCGGGGGAGTGGGTCACGCCCAGGCGCAGGGACGCCGCCGGCGCCCGGCCCGCGATGTCCTCGTACCGGTCCCGCTTCAGGTGCGGGTCGTCCAGCCCGGCGGCGAAGATCGTGCGGCCGTCGATCGTGAGGGTCTCGCGGACGTGGGTCAGGTCCAGCCAGCCGCGCTCGACCATCGCGGCACGGAGGTCGCGCCACGGGAGCTTGATGCCGTGCACCCGCTTGGTCTTCGCCGACGGCAGCAGGTAGCGGACCGGGTTCTTCGGGCGCGGCGCGTAGTAGTCGTTGCTGCCGAACACGAACACGCCCGGCCGGTTGAGCAGCGGGCCCAGCGCGCGGACCACGGCGGGCACGGCCTGGAGGTGCGCCAGGTTGTCGCCCGTGTTCACGACCAGGTCCGGTTCGAGTTCGTCCAGGGCCGCTACCCACCGCTGCTTCGACTTCTGGCCCGGCAGCATGTGCAGGTCCGAGATGTGCAGCACGCGCAACGGCGCGGTGCCGGGCGCGAGCACCGGAACGGTGGCCTGGCGCAGTGTCCAGTGTCTGCGTTCGATGCCCGCCGCGTAGGCGAGCGTGGCCGTGCCGATGGCGGTGGTGGCGAGCAGAGTGCGGCCCAGCGTGTTCACACACCCGAGGGTAGTGGGGCAAACCGATTCGGGTCGCGGCGCGGTGCCCGGTAACGTTTGCCCACATGGCAGAGCTGAAGGCGCGGTTGAAGACGGACCTGACGGCCGCGATCAAGGGCCGGGAGACGGTCCGGGCCGGCGCGCTGCGCATGGCGCTGACCGCGATCACGACCGAAGAGGTGTCCGGCACCACGGCCCGTGAGCTCTCCGACGACGAGGTGCTGAAGGTCCTCACCCGCGAGGTGAAGAAGCGCAAGGAGGCGGCGGAGGCGTTCGCCGGCGCGGGCCGCACCGAGAAGGCCGAGCTGGAGAAGGCCGAGTCGCTGATCCTGGAGGGCTACCTGCCCGCGCAGCTGGGTGACGACGAGCTGGCCTCGCTGGTCGACGCGGCCGTCGCCGAGGTCGCCGGGCAGACCGGCGAGCAGCCCGGGATGCGGCAGATGGGCCAGGTCATCAAGCTGGTCAACGCGCAGGTCGCGGGCCGCGCCGAGGGCGGCCGGGTCGCCGCCGCCGTCAAGGCGAAGCTGGCTTGACGGACCGCACCGGCAGCCTCCGCGAGGGAGACTGCCGGTGCGGTCACGCGGCTGGGAAACCGGTCACGGACAGGTGTCCTGGTCGCGTTGCCGGACCACGCCTTCCGCCGTGATCGGCAGCGGTATCTCGTAGACGGCGCAACGCTGCACCGTCGCGCCGCCGAACATCAGCGCCGAGCTGGAGCCGTCGACCAAAGCCGTGACCACGATCCGGTCCGGGCCCCGGTCGACGGCCCGGATCCGGCTCTCGGAGGTGTCCAGGGCACCGACCTCGGCGTCGGACAACTCCCCGTCCGCGATCATGTCGTGCAACGAATTCCGCAGACGCTCGACGTTCGCCCGAGCAGCCACTTCGGCGTGCTCACGGCCGCGCTCGCGGGTCTGGCCCAACGACACGGCGATCCAGACGTTGGCGACGATGGCCAGCAGGAGCATCCCCCCGAACACCCACAGCACCGCTGCGGACGTCCGGTGGAGGATCGTCCCTCCGGAACGGGTCATGAACCTGTGTACCCGATCTGGCCGAGCTTCTGCTGGAGAATCGTCGTGTAGCCCGAAGTGCCGGCCGCGTTGGGGTGGTACGTCTCCCGGCTGGTGCAGGGATCTTCGTGCTCCGGCACGGGCAGGCACATGGGGGTCAGCGCGTCGCCCTTGTGGAAGTCGCCGTCGCCGTAGGGGCCCCATCGCAGGCCGTTGATCCACGGTTCGACACCGCACACGTTGTGCGGGGCGAACGCGTCGAGGGCGGGCGCGAAGTGGACCTTCCGGCCGGTGGCGGCGACGTCGTTCACGGCTTCCTGCTGCCGTTGCGTGATGTGGGCGGCGAGGTTGTTGAGGATCCGCCCCTCCTCGTGGCCGAACACCTGGGCGCCGCAGAAGCCGAGGGCGCTCTCGGTGAACAGCTTCGGGTAGCCCATGAGCACAACCTTGGCGTTGGGCGCGGTATCGGCGATCAGCCGCAACGTGGAGTCGATGTCCGGCTTGGTCTGGTCTATCAGGCTCTTGTACCTGGTGGTGAAGTCCTGTTCGTTGAGCCAGCAGCCTTCGATCATGCACTCGGTGATCGCCTTGCCGAACATGTCCCGGTCGTTGCCGCCGATGGTCAGCACGACGAGCGTCGTGTTCTCGTCGACCGCACCGGATCCGAGCTGGCTCGCCTCCCGGAACTGCCCTTCGCCCTCCCAGTACTCGTCCGGGTACTGCCACGAGCGCGGCGGGAACGTTGTCCGGACGTTCGTCGTCTTCGCTCCCGAGCACGCGACGAAGCCGAGTTCGCTCTCGGCGGCGAACGCGTCGGCCCGCTGGCCCAGCGTGTCGGTGGAACCCGGCAGCACGAGCTTGCGGCCCCACGCCTGCCTGCTGCGCCGACAGGCGGCCCAGTCCGGCTTGCCGTGGTTGTCGTCCGACTCGCGGTAGTAGTCGCCCGCGCCCTCACCGGACGAGTACGAGTCGCCGAGCACCGCGACGATGTGGCGCGGCTTGGCGGGCAGCGGCTGGAACGCGATCGCGTCCCACGCGACGTCGTTGACGCCCCGACCCTCCAGGCTGATGTTGGTCAGCTTCACGCGCGGCGTGCCGTCGAACTCGTACACGCCCAGCGAGACCCACTTGTTCTGCTCGGTGCCCTGCGCCACGTACCGGTGCCGGTTGAAGATCCCGCCGCCGGTGTCGACCTCGTACCTGGCCTGCTGGGTGTGCGCGCCGTGGTCCGGCACGTGCACCAGCACCCGGGCCCAGCCGGCCAGGGACCGGTTCAACGTCCAGGTGCCGGTCACCCGGAGCTTCGAGCCGACCTCGTCCGCCCGGTTGGTGTGGGCGAACCAGAAGTGCCCGCCGAACCCGCCGCCGAGCTGATGGAAGTCCACTTTGGACGGATAGCGGCCGGCGCTGTCGCTGCCGAAGTCCAGGTCGAACCCGCCTTCACTGGTCCACTGGGTCGAGCACGGCCGCTGACTGGTCGAGTGCGGCGGCACCGACGTCGGCACGTCGTCCACCACCAGCGCGCCCGACGGGAGCCCGGCCCGGTTGCAGGTCGGCGGGTAGCTCACGCCGTCCGGCTGGTACCCGACGTCCGGGTCGCGGAACCGGTTGATCTCGTGGCCGCACTCGTAGGCGCAGTCGCTCTTCCACTGCGCCGGGAAGTGCCACCAGCATTTCAGGTCGTAGTAGCCCTGCGCGTCCTGGTGCACGCACGGGCCCGCGGGCTCGCCGATGGTCGACTCGTCCTCCGGCGTGTTGGGGTCGTCCGGCTTGTTCGGGAGCACCGAACGCGTGTGGTCGCACGAGTTCTTCAAGGTGTCGCAGAACAGCCGGGACGGCGGCTTCACGTCCCGCCGGTTCGCCTCGGCGCTCGGCTTGCCGGGGATCGGGTCGTCGATGTTCTCCCGCCAGCCGTTCCAGTACGAGGCCAGGTAGCCGGGCACCAGGTTGCCCGGTGACGCGACGGACTCCGGCGGGTGCCCGGCCCAGCCCATGACCTTCTCCGGGTAGGGCCAGAACTCCGGGTGCGCGGCGTCCGCGTACGACACCTCCAGGAACGGCGTGCGGTTCGCCGCGTAGCGCGGGTTGATCGGGTTGTTGGCCCAGCCGACGCCCCACGGGTCGGCGGCCATCGGGTTCTGCGGGTTGAAGCCGGAGTTGTAGGCCCACACCGCGAAGAACCAGTTCTCCAGGTACTGCGGATCGCCGTCGTTGATCTTCAGGCCGGAGCTCCGGGTCTGGTTCCACTTCGCCTGGAGGATGCGCAGGCCGGCGGCGATGTTCGTGGCGAAGTCGACCGCGACGGCCTTCTGCTGGTTCGTCGGCCCGGAGCCGCCGAGCCGCATCCCGTCGGTGACCTGGGAGACGCCGTAGCCGCAGTCCGCCTTGTCCCAGCGGATGTCCCAGTCGTTGCCGGGGTTCCCGTCGTAGATGTCGGTGCCGTAGAAGTTGCCGATCAGCGGGTTGGCGGTGACGCCGGGCAGGGCGAACCGCGCGGCCTGCCAGAGGTTGGACTCCTGGGCGAGGATGCCCAGCAGCACCTGGGACGGCACCTGGCCGCCGCCGTCGAGCGGGATCGACGGGAACATCTGCTGCGGCTGCCACGCGGGCAGCCCGGAGTTCTTCCAGTTGGCCTCCCGCTGCACGTACAGGCCGCCGGTGACGGCGTAGTTCACCGCCCACTCCACCTGGCGCGGTGTCGGCTGGTAGACCTGGATGTTCGGGTCGTTGCGGGCGATCGCGCAGGTCTGCTCGGGGTCGAGCGGGCTGTCCGGAGAGCCCTGGGTGGTGACGTCGCCGAGCTTCGGGTGCGCGGTCCGGCCGCTCTCGGCGGGCCGGCCGACCGCCGGGTCGACGGTGAACGCGACCTGCTCGCCGCTGCCGGTGGCCTTGGCCTCGATCCGGACGGTCCGCGGCTCGTCGGGCTCCGTCGGGGTTCGCGGGTCGGCGTGCCGGGCCCGCAGGACCGACGTGACGGCCAGCCGGCCGGTCGTGGACATCCCGCTGTCCTTGGGCGCGTCGAGCCGGGCCACGGTCGCGGGCAGGTCGGCGACCTGGTCCGCCTTGCCGGTGATGAAGACCCGGCCGGTGGCGCTCGCCGTCACGCCCAGTTCGGTCAGCGGGCCGCGGGCCAGCGTGCTCACCTTCGCGTCCCGGTCGGCGCGGCGGACGAGGCCGGTGTCGTCCTCGCGGTCGAGGAACACCACCCCGCCGTCGGCGTCGGCACGCAGGTGGAACGGCAGTGCGGAGGTCCGCGCGAGCAGCCGCCGGGCGCCCTTCCGGTCGACGGTGACCAGGCCGCCGGAGTCGGCCGCGACGATCCCGTCCCGGACGGGCACCGCCGACGTCAGCTGGCCGGGCACCTCGATCGGGTCGCCGAGAGTGCCGGCGGCGGCGTCGACCTCGACCAGCCGGGTGCGGCCCAGCGAGCCGACCCCGTCCTGGGTCAGGACGGCGGTCTCGCCGGTGCCGCAGCCCGGGTTGTAGTAGGCGAGGCTGGTCTGCACCGGCAGCTTGGCGACCGCGCCGGTGTGCAGGTCGACGGTCGCGGTGAACCCGCCCCGGTCGGACAGGACCTCGTCGTTGGTGAAGGTGCGCGGCGCGTAGACGACCACGAGCCGGCGGCCGGAGCCGGTGGCGCAGCCGTGGCCGATCCACTGGTCGACGTCGAAGCCGGGCTCGGACAGGGTGGCGACGGTGCGCCACGTGTAGCCGGTGCGGGCCTCGGCGGCGAGGATGTGGAACCCGTCGGCGTCGCCGGCGGTCGTCCACGCCACGTCTTCGGACTGCTGCCATTCGGTGCCGAGCACCTTGGCCCGCCGGTCCGGCGTGACGGTGTTCGATTCGGTGCTGACGACTTCGGCGGGCGGTCTGTCCTGGTCGGAGTTGTTGTCCGGAACCGCTTGGGCGGCTGTGATCGGGAGCAGCGCGACGACGAGCGCAGCACCCAGCCGCACTGGTGTAGACCAATGCAAAGGGAGTCTCCACAGTGTTCGACGCGCGACTGGGCGCGCCGGAACCGGATGAGGACGCGGCGGCGGTCTGGTGCGACGGCGATCAGGTGTGCCGGTGGTGTGGTGCGTTTGCGGGCTGGTCAGCCTCGACTGAACGCGGAATCCATCGATGCCCCCCCGAGCAGAATGCAGTCACTGAATGTGACCGATACTTCGATCATATGAACGGCACCCGACCCTGTCCAGGGTCCTTTCGGGCCTGCTACCCGCACCCGGACGGCTGGCGACCGTCCGGGTCGGCGGGCGATCGGACGTCTCCCTGCGTGACGGGCGAAGCGGCCAGAGTGGTTGCCCGGCCCGTCCTTCCCGCAGCGGAGCCGTCAGGCCGTCACCGCCCCGTCGGCTCGACCGGGATGGTGATCGGCGGCGGTTCGGTGGGCCGTCCGCCCGGCGGGGGTTCGGTCGGCGGCTGGGTCGGGTCGGGCTGCGGCGGCGGGACGTAGCCGGTCGACACGAGCAGCGTCACGATCGTGCCGCGCAGCGCGCTGCCCCGGGGCGTCTGGCTGACCACGGTGCCCTTCGCCTGCTCCGAGTTCCGGTTCGACGTGGTGACCTTGTAGCCCGCCTCCTCCAGGATCCGGGTGGCGTCGTTGACGTTCTTGCCGACCACCTCCGGGATCTGGATCTCCTTGCCGCCCTTGAGGTACCGCTCCTCGACCGGCGGCAGGTCCCGCACCGGCAGTCCTTCGTGGACCTTCGTCATGGTGTCGAACCACGTCCGCGCCGGCACCGTGCCGCCGAAGATGTTGCCGTCGCCCCCGCACAGCCGGGCCGGGTCGACGCAGATCGCCGTGGGGTTCGTGCCGTCGTTGAACGTCTGCACCGACGCCGCGAAGTCCGGGGTGGCGCCGATGAACGCCGCCGACTTGTGGTCCTCGGTGGTGCCGGTCTTGCCGAGCATCGGCCGCGTCCACTTGAACCTGCGGGCCGCGTCCGCCGCGGTGCCGCCGGGCTGGTCGTCCTTGCTCATGCCGACCACCAGGCCGTTCGCCAACCCCTCGGCCACGACCTGCTCGCACGGCGCTTCGTTGACCGGCACCGGCTTCCCGTTGCGGTCCACGACCTTCGCGACGGGCGTCGGCGGGCACCACACGCCGCCGCTCATCAGGGTCGCGGCGACGTTCGCCAGCTCCAGGGTGCTCACCGGCGCCGGGCTCAGCGTGAACGAGGCGTTGCCGCCGTTGGACTTGTAGAACTCGGTCTGCGAGATCCGCAGCTCCTTGTTCTTCGCCTTGGAGTCGGGTCGGGTGCCGGCGATGTTGGTCGCCATCGTCTCCCGCATCCCCAGCCGGGACGCCATGTCCACGACCGGGTCCATGCCCAGCTGCTCCTCCAGGATCACGAACCCGGTGTTGGGCGAGGTCTGGAGGGCCGTCTGGAGCGACATCTGCGCCGGGTAGCCCGACGCCGCGTTGCCCAGGCAGTACCAGCGGGTGTCGGGTTCGCCGGTCGACGGGCACTTGGTCCCGCCGCCCTTGAACACCTTGGACACGTACGCGTTCGGGGTGGCCATGGTGTTCTCGATGCCCATGCCCTTCTCCAGCGCCGCCGCCGCCGTGAAGACCTTGTAGACGCTGCCCGCGCCGAACTTGTTCTCCACCCCGGACGGCAGGTCGTACGTGGTCTGGAACTGCTCGGCGTCCAGGCCGTAGTCGCGGTTCGCGACCAGGGCGACGACCTCGTGCCGCTCCTTGCCCGGCCGCACGATCGACATCGCGTTGGCGATGCCGTCGGTGGACTTCGAGACCTGGGCCTCGGCGGACTCCTTCGCCAGCCGGGTGATGCCGCGGTCCAGCGTGGTCTGGATGGTGTAGCCGCCGCTCTTGAGCTGCTCCAGGCTGAACCCGTTGCGCTCCAGGTAGGTGACGACGTACGAGCAGAAGAAGCCGTTCTCCGGACCCGCGCCGACGCAGCCGTTGGGCGGCGTGCGGACCGGGGTCGCCAGGCCGAGCGGCTCCTTCTTCGCGGCCTCGGCGGCGTCGCGGGACAGCTTGTCGTTCTCCACCATCTTGTCGATCACCTGGTTGCGCCGCTCCAGCGCCTTCTCCGGGAACACCTCCGGGTTGAGCGCCGACGGGCTGTTGACCATGCCCGCGAGCATCGCCGCCTGCGGCACGGTCAGCGCGTCCGGCGTGGTGTTGAAGTACGCCTGGGACGCCGCCGCGATGCCGTAGATCGTCGAGCCGAACGGCACCACGTTCAGGTAGCGGGCGAGAATTTCGTCCTTGCCGAGCTTGCGTTCGAGTTGCAGAGAGATGCGCGCTTCGCGGGCTTTTCGAGCGATTGTCTGCTCTTGCGCCTTCTGCTGCTCGACCTGGTTATTCCGCGCGACGACGTGCACGAGGTAGTTCTTGACGTATTGCTGAGTAAGCGTGGAGGCACCCTGCGTGACTGATCCACTGAACTGGTTGGTCAGTCCGGCGCGGATCGTGCCCCGCCAGTCCACGCCCTGGTGTTCGTAGAAACGTCGATCTTCGACGGAGACGAGCGCCGCCTTCATCGTCGGACTGATCTTCTCGGGTGGGACCAGCACCCGGTACTGGTCGTACAGGTACGCGATCGGGGCCCCGTCCTTGTCCGTGATCGTGGAGATCAACGGGGGGTCGGTGGTCACCAGATCTGCGGAGATGCTGTCGACGGTGTCGCTCGCGCCGTTCGACACCATGCCCAGCGCGCCGATGACAGGGAACATCATGCCCGCCAGCAGCACGCCGGCCAGCAGACACAGTCCGAGCAGTTTCAGCACGCCGTTCCGGGCTCGCATGCAGGTCAGCGTAGCCGGGACCGGAACAGGTGATCGGCAGCCCGCAACGTTGATTACCCAGGATGAGTACTCGTACTCAAGACAGGTAACAGGTGGGCAACCCAGGGTTGGAGGTGGAACCGGAAGGCTCTACAGTCCGTCACTGTCCAAGACAAGGGCCGACGGCACGACCACTCGATGGTGGAGAGCCTACGGCATCCGCGGCAGGGGTGTGGCGGATTTAGAGAGTCTGGGCACTGTGTGAACTGAGGTGGGGGTTATGCAGCAGGGGGATTGGCGGATCAAGGCCTCGTGCCGTGATGAGGAGCCGGACCAGCTCTTCGTTCGGGGCGCGGAGCAGCGCAAAGCCAAGGTGGTGTGCCTGGGCTGCCCGGTGCGCACCGAGTGCCTGGCCGAGGCGCTGGACAACCGGATCGAGTTCGGGGTCTGGGGCGGCATGACGGAACGGGAGCGTCGCGCGCTGCTGCGCAGGCGTCCCGACGTCACGTCCTGGCACGAGCTCCTGGACACCGCGCGCCAGGAGCACCACGAGGAGAAGGTCGGGTAGACCCGACCGCAACAAGGGGGGTCATTCGCCCGCGAGGCGACGGCCGATCTCGTGCAGACCGTCCCGGTCGTGCAAGGAGGCCGGCAGCGCGGGCACACCGACCAGCGGGGCACCGGGGTGCGCCCGGGTGAAACGCGCGAGCAGTCGCCTCTCCCGATCGGCGACGGCCACGCGGTCCGCGTGCACC
>CBHFOL010000312.1:0-9632 GCA_965995405.1 uncultured Saccharothrix sp. | reverse complement strand
CGTGGCGCAATCCTGCTGGCCCAGCACGATCCGGGTCTCGGAGGTGATCTTCTCCGGCCCTTCACCGACGCTCAGGCCGGTGTGCGCGAGGCGGATGCGCTGGATCCCGTCGCCGGGCGCGCCGGGGGACGGCGGTTGCGGCTCCTGCTGCCGGGTGGTGGTCGTCGTGGTGGTGGGCGGGGGCGGGACGGCGGTGACCGGATTCTGCGCGGGCACAATGGGAGCCGAGCCGGTCGTCGTCTCGGCAACCGTGCTCGAAACGGCCGTGGTGGCCGCGACAGTGGTCGTGGTCGTCGGATCGGTAGCCGCGTTGGACCGCTCCTCACGCGGAATGTTCAGGAACACCGCGACCACCACCAACACCAGCACCACGACCGCCGCCACCACGAGCAACCGGTACCCACGACGCCGGGACTCGACAGGCGCAGCGCCACCGGACGGCGCAGCTTCAGCGGCCACATCGGCCGGACCATCCGCCACAACAGCAGACTCGGACACGGGCTCGACATCCGTCACCAGCTCGACGTCCGCGCCCGCCCCATCCACATCCGGCACATCCGCACCCGACAGGTCCGCCCCGCCACCGGCCTTGGAGTCGCCCGCCGCCGGCTCGTCACCCGACACCCTCGGGTCGTCCAGCACAGCAGCAGCGGCGAGATCGGCACGCACTTCGGCCCAGGCGGCAGCCGTCTCCTCACTCCCACCGCACGCACGAACGAACGCCGTGACGATCTGCTCCCTGGGCAGGGTCGACCGTCCCAACGCCGAGCTCAACGTGGACGAAGGCAGCACCTCGCCCAGGTGCTCGGCCCGCCGCTCCAACTGCCGAAAGCTGTAGCCCGACCGTACCCGCAGCTCACGCATGGCCGCGACGAACTCCGCGGCGTCGGCCGCGTCCGGCGGCCTTAAGTGGTTCGCCTCCACCGTGGTCCTCCCCCAGATTGCGGCGTCGAGCATCGCACAACCGCCCGCGCAACGCCTAGACCACTCCCCACCACGACGCCACCGCCCCGACACCACGGACCAAGCTGGTCAGCTGTCCACTTCGGACAGTTCCCGGACGACCGCCGCGAAGTCGGCGACCATCGGGTTCGTGCTGGTCACGGGCCGGGCGAGGGCGATGCGCAACGGCGCGACGTCCACGATCGGCCGCCACTCCAAGCCGGGCCGGGTGTAGTAGGCCGCCATGGACTGCGGTCCGATGCACACCGCCGCGCCCGCCGCCACGTCCTCCAGCATCTCCTCCACGTTGTCGTTCTCCGGCCCCCACACCGGCTCGGACCCGTCCGGACGCGGGTTCACCGCCCACCAGTCCACCCAGTGCCGGGGCGCTTTCCGCGTCCACATCAGGGGTTCGTCGCGCAGGTCGAGGATCCCCACCGAGTCCCGGTCCGCCAGGCGGTGCGAGGCGGCGAACCCGACCAGCCGCCGCTCCACCGCGACGACCTCGGTGTGCAGCCCGGTGGTGTCGGCGGGCAGCCACAGGAAGGCGGTGTCCACCAGCCCGTCCCGCAACGCGGCCACCTCACCGCCCCAGTCGAACCGCTTGGGCTCGACGGTGACGTCCGGGTAGCGGGCGGCGAACGCGGTGCGCGCCTTCGTGGTCAGCGGGCCGGCCCCGGTCGCCTCGAACCCGATGCGCAGCACCCGCGACTCGACGGCGGCCACGCCACGCGCCGTGCGCTGCGCCGCCTGCCAGTCGGCGATCAGGTTCCGGGCGACGGGAAGCAGCGCCTCGCCGGCGGACGTGAGCCGGACTTCCCGGCTGGTGCGCCGGAACAGGGTGATCCGTAACTCCCCTTCGAGCTGTCGGATCTGCCTGCTCAGCGCGGGTTGCGAGACGAAGAGCCGCTCGGCGGCCCGGGTGAAGCTCAACTGTTCCGCCACCGCGACGAAGTAGCGGAGGACCCGGGTGTCGACGTCCATGGTGGTCCCCTTAGGAGCGCGATCTATGTGAACAGCGTATGGCCACAGGTCTTGGACGCCGGTGAACTCCGGGTGTCTTCTTGATCAGGCGAACCCTCGACTACCAGGAGCGAACACTGACGCATCCGGAACACCGACCAGGCGTGTCCCGCGCGAACGTGTTGCGCGGCTTGGGTCTCACCGCAGCCGCAGCCACGCTGCCGAACACCGCCACCACGCAGGGGCTCCCGAACATCCGGCTGATGACCGGAAGAGCACGGAAGCCGTGAACTTTGCCGCCGACCAGCACGCGGCGGACGCCTTCTTCTGGAAGGTCTACAAACTGGCACCTCTCCCACGCCGGTTGGCCTGACCAGAGGTGGTCGCGCGGGCGGGCCCCACCTCGCCCGCGCGTTCCACTACAAAGCCAACTCGGCAACGTGGTGCGCGACCACCAGTTCCGTCGAGGACAGCCGGAACCCCATCTCCCGGTTGACCCGGATCATGTGGTGGTTGTCGCTCTCGGTCGCCGTCGTGACCCGCGTCAACCCAGGGTCCTCCGCAGTCAGCCACCGGGCCATCTCCCCTTTGAGCCACAACCCGATCCGCCGCCCCCGATGAGCGGCGAGCACCGCCGTGTCCCCTTGGAAGTACTCGCCCTTCCGGTCGGGCAACATGACCACCTCGGTCAGCCCCACCACGGTGTCACCCGACAACGCCACCACGACCCGCTGGTCGACCCCCTGCTCAAGCGCCCGCGCCTCGGACTCCCGAACCCGGGCCACCGTCCACTCCGGCTGCCGGAACTCGGTCTGCCCGGAAGGCGCGTCGTGAATGGCGCTACGCGCAGACGCGTACGACCCGACCAACGACTCCGGCGCGGCACCGGCCCACCGCACGACCCGATACCCGTCCGGCGGCACGACCTCCCACAACGCCCGGTCGGCGTCCGCGAACCGCAACTCCATCCGGGCAACAGACCGAACCGTCCGAAACCCCAACGACTTGGCCCACAGATCACCCGGACTACCCGCAACCACCAGCCAACCTTCGACCGTCCGCCGGTCCAGCCCGACCAACTCGGGCAACAACCCCCGCAGCACAGCAGTCCCGATCCCCCGCCGCCGCCAATCCGGATGGATCACCACATCGACCAGAGCCATATGCCGGTTCTCATCCTCAGGCAAGCGCAGGTAGACGAACCCGACGGCCCGCCCGTCAACCCGCACCAACCGATAGACAGCCGCACCCAACCCGGGAAACGGATTCCGCATCCGCTCGACCAGGGCGGCAAACCCCAGCCCCACGTCATCCGGATCCTGGTTGGCCATCCGAATCCGGTAGTACTCAGCCAACTCCGCCCGAGAGGCCCGATAGGGATCCAACCCCACAACGTCCAAACCCACCCCGCACCACCCCCGCACCCGGTGTACCCCAACACCGAACGGCACGCAACGCAGTCGAACAGCCGCCCGCAGCGCGCACCCCACCCAAGTCGTGTTCTCCCCGTATGGCCTGCGCGCCAGCGGTTGTCTCCGACCAGGCCGTACGGGGAGGACACGACGACCGCCCTTCCCACTCTCCTTGGCGGTCTGCCCGTCCGGCGAGGACGCCCTTCGGCTTTTCAGCACTTCGCTCTTCGGGCTTCGAGCAGCCGCGAACCCCTCGCAGAGAACCACAAACCCGCAGGTCAACGCCCCAAGGTGACGAAACTCAGCGCCCCGAACCGCAGCAAGGGCGCGGCCTCCGGCCCCCGGTCACCATTATCCCAGCGACCACCGACAATTCCACGCGCAAGAGCTGAGAACACGTCCCAGCGAAGGGCGAGCCCCACCAAACGGCAAGCCTCACCCCCGGACCATCACCCGAACCGCCCGTGCACGTAATCCGCCGTCCGAGGATCGGAAGGCGCGTCGAAGATCGTCCGGGTATCGCCGGCCTCCACGATCACCCCCGGCGTCCCCTGCTCCGCCAGGAAGAACGCACACTGCTGCGACACCCGAGCCGCCTGCTGCATGTTGTGCGTGACGATCACGATCGTCACCTCCTGCGCCAACTCCGCGATCGTCTGCTCGATCCGCCGAGTCGACGTAGGGTCCAACGCCGAACACGGCTCGTCCATCAACAGCACCCGAGGCCGGACCGCCAACGACCGCGCGATGCACAGCCGCTGCTGCTGACCGCCCGACAACGCCCCGCCGGGCTGCCGGAGCCGGTCCCGCACCTCGTTCCACAGCCCGGCCTTCATCAGGCACTCCTCGACCAGCTGGTCCTTGTCCGACCGCCGCGCCCGCGCACCCGTCAGCTTCAACCCGGCCACCACGTTGTCGTAGATCGACATGGCCGGGAACGGGTTCGGCTTCTGGAACACCATGCCGATCTCCCGGCGGGCGTCCGTCAGCTTGCGGCCCGGGTCGTAGATGTCGTTGCCGAACAACAACACCTCACCGGCCAGCGACGCCGTGGGCACCAGCTCGTGCATCCGGTTCAGGATCCGCAGGAACGTCGACTTCCCGCACCCGGACGGCCCGATCAGCGCCGTCACGGTACCCGCGGGCATCGACAGCGACACCCGGTCCAGCACCTTCCGGTCACCGAACCAGGCCGAGATCGAACGGGCGTCCAGCGCGGCCAGACCCGTCATGGTCAGCGTCATCTTCGACCTCTCCTCAATCCGGACTCCTCACACCAGATTCGGCAGCAACGCGCTCGCCTGGTCCGCGAGCGTGATCCCCAGCGCGCCCAGCAACGGCACGCCCACCACCCACGCGTGCCAGCGACCCACCCGCGCGTGCAGGAACACCACGCCCATCGCGCCCGCCACCAACACCAGCGCCCACAAAGCGATCGGCACCAACGCGTCCGCATCACCGGCCATCGCCTGCTCGTTGTCCGGCACCGCGAACTTCGGCAGCGCGCCCGAGCCCGGCTGAACGCCCGTCGTGAGCTTCGCGTCCACCCACAGCACGTCCGTGGGCAGGAAGTACGAACCGTCCGCCGTCGCCAGCGTCAGCCCGCCCTTGCCGTCCGCGGGGACGTGCCGCTGCGGGTCTCCGGCGTGCCGCAGGCCCTGCACCCGGTAACGGTGCTCACCCTGGCCCGTCGTCACCACGATCTCGTCGCCCGGCGTCAGCTTGTCCAGCTGCGCGAACGGCCCGCCGTAGCCCGCACGCCGACCGAGGATCACGCTCGAACCGGCCTGACCCGGCATCGGCGTGTCCCGCAGGTGTCCCGGCCCCGACTTCAGGGCACGGGACGACGTCCCTTCGCCCACCACTTCGCGGATCCGCAGACGGGGGATCTCCAGGATCGCGACCGGGGTGCCCGTTGCGAGGAGCCGACCCTCTTCGTCCACCGCCGCGACCGGCGCGGTGGCGTTCGCCAGGAGGATCCGCAGCTCCTGGTGCGCGCGGTCCTGGTCACGCTCGTGCTTGAGCGTGCCCAGGACCGCGAACTGCGCCACGAAGCACAGCAGCAACGCACCGACGATGGCCGCCATCTGCCCGGCCAACCGCAACGGCTGACGCTGCTCGACCCGTGGCGGGAGTTCGGTGGCCGTCGTCACGGGCTCAGACCTTGCGCCTGCGCGCGGCCACGAACGCCAAGCCGCCGCCGACCAGCAGGAGCCCGCCGACCAGCACCAGGAACCCGACGTTCGCGCCGGTCTCGGCGAGCCCGCCCGAGGTGGCCTCGTTCGCGGGGCCGGTCGGATCGGTCGTGGGGTCGGTCGTCGGGTTGGTCCCGCCGCCGGGGTTGGTGGTGGTCGTCGTCGTGGTGGTGGTCGTCGTGGACGTAGGCTGCACCGGACCGACGACCTCCCAGTCCGTCGCGCTGGTGAACTTGATGCCCAGGGCGAACTGGCGGTACACCGTGCCGAGGAAGCTGTCGACGCAGTTCAGGGTGACCACGTAGTCACCGGGCTCGATCACGCCCTCCGCGTCCTGCGCGATGTCCTTGAAGATCCGGCCCTGCACAAGGCTGATCGGGCTGTCCTTCGAGAACCCGACATCCGTGGTCTCGGAACCCGCCAGCCCCTTCGCGAACACCCCCAGACCCGTGATGATCAGGTTGGCCGCGTCCGCCGGGTTGTCGTTGCCACAGCCTTCCGACGTCGTGTAGGTCGGGGCTTCGACGTCCTTGCCGCGCTGCTTGTTCGACGTCAACGTGAATCGACCAGGCACCGCGGTCGTCGTCGTGGTGGGCTCGACGGTCGTCGTCGTGGTGGTCGGCTCGACCGTCGTGGTCGTGGTCGTCGTCGTGGTGGTTGTCGTGGTCGGCTCAGCCGTAGTCGTCGTGGTCGTCGGCTCAGTCGGGGTGGTGGTCGGCTCGGTGGTCGTAGTCGTCGGCTCCGTCGTCGTGGTCGTGGGCTGGGTCGTAGTCGTAGTCGGCTCGGTAGTCGTGGTAGTCGGCTCAGTCGTGGTAGTCGTCGGCTCAGTCGTCGTAGTGGTCGGCTCAGTCGTAGTCGTCGTCGGCTCGGTGGTCGTCGTCGTGGGCTCGGTAGTCGTAGTGGTCGGCTCGGTAGTCGTGGTCGTGGTGGTAGTGGTCGTCGGCTCCGTCGTCGTGGTCCCGTTCGGATCGGTCGACCGGTAGTTGGTCTCGTCCGTGAACCACAACTTCCGCGTGAACGTCCCCTTCACCTCGGTCGTGAACGAGTCCACGCAGTTCACCACCACGGTGTACTCACCGGGCTTGACCGTCGTGCTGTTGTCGACCGCGATGTCCTTGAACGACAAGGACTGCACCACCGTGAACGGCCCCGACGTCGAGAACCCGACGTCACTGGTGCCCGCGCCGAGCAGCCCGTCCGCGAACCCGCCCGGCCCGTAGACGAACAGGTTGTACCCGTCCGAATCCGCCGAACAGCCGGCCTCGGTCGTGTAGGTCGGTGCCTGGACGTCCTTGCCCACCGCGGGGGTGACGCCGAGGCCGCCCAGCGTCGCGACCGGGGGTTCGGCCTGACCGGGTGCCGCGGCGAGAACCACCGCGGTGCCGGCCGCGGCGAGCACCGCCGCCGAGGCCGCCACCAACTGGCGCTTGCGCATGAGCGTTTCCTCCGTATTCCAGGGTGTTTCAGTCAGTGGACCGGCGACGTCTCAGGAAGGAACCGGCCGCGATCACCGCGACCGCCCCGACGACCCCGATCGCGATGTACAGAAAGGGCTGCCCGCCCGACTCTCGCGCGGCCTGCGGCTCCACCTCACCCGGCTGACCGGCCGCACTCGGCGGCACAGACTCACCCGGCTGCCCGGATTGCCCAGGCTGACCGGGCTGACCCGCCTGCCCCGGGTCGACCGGCACGATCAACGGCGCGGTAGGCCGCTGCGGCCCCTTGGCCGCACCCACCGCCACATACCGCTCCGACTCGACGAAATCCACCGTCCCGGTGAACTCCCCGAAGCTCTGCTGCGTGAACGTGTCGATGCAGGCCAACGTCAACTCGTACTTCCCGCTGAACGACACGTTGTTGTCCGCCGCGAAATCCTTGAACGTCAACGCGACCGGCACCTCGAACCCGCGATCGTGGGCCAACCCCACATCGGAATTCGCCACGATCACCAGCCCCTCACCAGGCAGCCCCGCACCGCGCATGGTGGCGACGTACCCGTTGGCCTCCTTGGGACACCCGGCCGACGTCCCCACCTGAACGGGCGCGGCATCCCGGCTCTCCCCCGGCGTCACCACGAGGTCCCCCAGCGGCGCGGCCTGCGCCACCCCGGGAAGCGCGAACGCCCCCGCCACGGCCGCCACCACAACCCACCTACGCAGCGACATGCTCAGCCTCCGGCAACGGTTCGGGCGAAACCGGCCGCTGCCGCCGCCGACGGCGACGCCACCTCCAGTAGATCGCCAACGCCAACACCACCAACAGCAGAACCACCAACAACCAAGGCACAGCGGCAATAGTCACGCTCGCCTCCACCTCACCCACCGCTACCTCGGTGTTGGCAGGCGGCGCGGGCTCGACCCGCACGTGCCCGGTCAGCCACCCGGCGGGCAGCACCCCGGACACCACCGTCTCGACCCGAAAACTGTTCCCCGGCAACAATTCCGGCAGGTCCGGCAGCCCGGGCGCCTCGGTCTCCGCGCCCCAGGGCGTGTCGACGCGCACCTTCTGCTTGCCGCTCAACCGAACGTTCCCGGTATTGCGCACCACATAGCTGACAGCCGTCGATCCCCGCCCGAACCAGTCCCCCGAATACGAAGCGGTCAGCTCCGAAACCGCCAACTCCGCCCGCAAGTCCCCGGAAACCCGCAGATAGACCCGCGCCCCCACGCGCTGCTCCACCGCGACCCGCTGACCTTCCGCGTTGGTCGCCTCGGTGGTCAGCGAAGCCACGATCCCGCCCGTGTGGTCACCAGGAGTCGCATTGGTCGGCACGCTCAACGTGAACGGCACGATCACCGTCGTCCGCCCCGCGACCACCACTTCCGAACGGTCCAATGCGGACCACCGCCCGACGTCCACCGGATCCTTGCCCGCCGCCAGCAGGTCGAACCCGCCATCCGGCGTGTTGAACGCATCGCTCGCGTAGACCCGCAACGTCACCGGATCCGTCGAAACGTTCGACACCGCCACGAAATCCCGCACCACCGCACCGGGCGTGGCGCTGTAGCTGAAGTTGCTGCGGGTGTCCGGCGCCTGCGCGGTAGCCGGGCGAACCCCGAACGTGGTCGGCGCGGCGGCCTGCGCGGGCACGACGGGAAGCCCGCACCCCAACACCGCAAGCACCACGCACATCACCGCACGACGCCAGTTCATCCGAAGTCCTTTACCGAAGCCAAAAAAACAAAACCCGAAAACCGAAGCCGAGGGGCGGGCAGGAACACCCGCCCCTCGACCTGAATCAGATAGCGGTCAGCGTCAGCACCGCGGTGTACGTACCCGCGAGCGTCGACGTCGGCACCTTCAGCGCCAGGTCGGCACCGAGGTTCGCCGTGCCGTTGCCGCCCAGCGCCGCCGCCGTGGCGAGCGTGCGGGACGACGACAGGCCGAGACCGGCCGGCGCGGCAGCACCGGGCACGATCGCGTTGGCCGGCTGGACGACCGGGCCGGTGGTGATGTTCTGCACCGGGGACTTGTCCACGATCTTCGGACTCCAGCCCAGGTTCGCACCGTTGATCGCGTTCGAACCGCTGGCGAAGTCGGTCACCTGACCGGAGACGTTCCAGCCCGGGTTACCCGCACGGGTGTCCGTGACGGTGATCGGGTTGAGCGCACCGGCCGTGGTCAGCAGCGAGCCGTCGGCGGCCATGACCGGCGAGGGCAGCACCACGTTCTGGTTCGCCACGCTGATCAGCAGCTCACCCGCGAGGACCTCGGTGGTGATGGTCTCCGAGGCGGTCTTGCCCGCGAACGGGGTGACCGTCAGCGGAACCGCGACCGAGTTCGACGCCACGTACGCGGCCGGGTCGGCCGGGATGAACTTCGCGGCGAAGCTGTGCGCGCCCACCGCGAGGGTGGACGTGGTCAGCGTCGCCGAACCCGCGACGACGGCCACCGGGTTGCCCAGGTTGGCCGCACCGTCGACGAACTGCACGGTGCCGACGGCCGAGGCCGGGGCCACGGTCGCGCTGAGCGTCACGGCGCTGTACTGCTCCGCCGAGCCGCTCGGGGTGACCGCGAGCGCGGTCGTGGTGGTGATCGCCGCCGGGGCGTCGACCTGGTAGGACACCGCCGGGGAGACCGAGCCCTGGATGTGCGGGGCGGACCCGGTGAAGGCGGCGGT
>CBHFOL010000311.1:0-9654 GCA_965995405.1 uncultured Saccharothrix sp. | reverse complement strand
GTCCGGTAGAGCGCGGCCCGGTCGTCCACACCGGCCGGGATGCGGTCCTCCGGCACGTCCAGCGCCCGCAGCACGTGCGCCAGCGCCTGAGCGCCGCCCAACGCGGTCTCCGGGTCGTGCCCGCGCAGGTCCAGGAACACCCGCCCGCCGGGGAACCGGTGCGCCACCCGGTGCGCCCACGGCACCGCCAGCGACGTCTTGCCCATGCCCGCCGGACCGGACACGACCACCACCGGCAGGTCGTCCGCGTCCAGCCCGGCCAGCGCGTCCAGTTCCGCCGCGCGCCCGGTGAAGTGCCCCACCGAAGCCGGAAGCTGGGCCGGCGCGACGGTTGCGCGCGGCACGTCCAGCTCCGGGTCCCGGCGCAGGATCGCGGTGTGCAGCTCCACCACCTCCGGGCCCGGGTCCACGCCGAACTCCTCGGCCGGCACCCGGCGCAGCCGCTGGAAGCCGTCCAGCGCGTCGGTGTGCCGGCCGCACCGGTACAGCGCCAGCATGTGCAGCCGGGTCAGCCGCTCGCTGGTCGGGTCGGCGGCCAGCAGCCGGGGCAGCTCGGCCACCGCCGCCTCGTGCTCGCCGTCCCGGAGGGCGTGCTCCCACAACTCCTCGACGGCCGCCTGGCGCAGGTCGTGCAGGCGGTCCACCTCGCGCGCGGCCCACCCGGTCAGCGGCACGTCGGCGAACGCGTCACCGCGCCACAGCGCCAGCGCCTCCCGCAGCCGGTCCGCCGACCGCGTCCGCCGCCCCTCGGCGAGCAGCCGCTCGAACCGGTGGGCGTCCACTTCGGAAACGTCCGCTTCGGCCACGTCCAGCAGGTAGCCGGGCTCGCGGGTGCGCAGCACGTCCGGCAGCCCGCACGCGGCCAGCGCCTGCCGGATCCGCGCCACGTGGCTGTGCAGCGTCTTGATCGCGGTGCGCGGCGGGTCGTCGCCCCACAGCACGTCCACCAGGCGCGGGAAGGGCAGCACGGTGCCCGCGTGCAGCGCGAGGACCCCGAGCACGGCCCGCTGCCGCGTCCCGATCAGCGCCGCCGCGCCGTCCGGACCGACCGCGCGCACCGGCACGAGCACGCCGAACCGCGCCACAACCGGCCCGCAGCCGGGTGACAACCCGCCGTCCGTAGACCTGTCCCCGTGCTCGTCCGACAGAGAAGGGCTTTCCGATGACCACACCACCGCGGTCGCCTCTCGGGCCTCCGCCGTTACGCCATTCCGCTGCTCGTCCTCGCGTCCACCGTGCCGGCGGTGCCCGTCCAGGCGGTCGCCGAGCCGCCCCGCGCGGCCGTCGAGGACCCGGACAACCTGCCCCCGACACCCGGTCCGGGCTCGTTGCGCGACAACCCTCAGGTCTACGCGATCGCCCAGGACGCGAACCTCGCGCTGCGCTATTCGTACGCGGCGGTCGCGGCCGATCTGGCGTACCCGTACCCGGACGGCAGCGTGGAGGCCGACCTCCAGGCCGGGCTGCGCACCCTGCCCGCCGACCGGCTCGACCCGATCGTGAAGACCGCGCAGGCGGCGGTGTCGTCGGCGGACGCGCGGGCCGTCCAGTTCGGCCGGCACGGCAGGCTCACGCTCGACGAGTTCCGCAAGGTCGGGTTCGACGGCGCGTTCCGGGACGTCCGGTTCGACGCGGCGGCGCTGGAGAAGTCCCTGCTGGACCGGGCCGGGCAGCTGGAGGCGGCGGAGCAGGCCGCGCAGCGGGACGCCGAGCGGCGGGCGTTCGAGCTGCACCTGGACCTGAGCAAGCTGCCCAAGCTGTCCTCGCTGGACTTCCGGATCGAACGGGTCAAGTGCGTGGACGAGACGAACCCGGAGTGGGGCGGCGACGACGAGATCGTCATGGGCGGGCTGCGGGTGGACCACACCGGCACCACCAAGAAGGTCGGCCAGTGGTTCGTCGGGGACAACTTCTACGACGGCAAGGTCAAGAGCTACGCCGACCCGGGCCGGCTGTTCACGTCGTTCGACCTGACCGCGGGCGGAGCGTGGCCGCGCGGGTTCCTGGCGGTCGTGATGACGGCCGAGGAGGACGGCGGCGGGTTCGCGGCGTCCGTGCAGGCCGCGTGGGAGAAGGTCAAGGGCAAGGTCACCGCGGTCATCGCGCAGGCCGTCGCGGGTGTGCTCACGCCGTTCGTCGGCGCGGCCATCGCGGAGGCGCTCGGCCAGGTCGTCGGCTGGCTGGTGGGCGTGTTCGTGGACTGGCTGCTGGTGCTGTTCCAGGACGACCTGTTCGAGGCCCGCGCCGCCCACGTCGAACTGCCGCACCGCTGGGAGTTCCTGTACAACAACCCGGCGCACCTGGGGTGGACCGACCACCGGCTGCCGAGTACGTCCATGTCGTTCGTCGGGCACGGCGGCAGCTACAAGGTGAACGTGCACTGGCAGGTCAACTCCTGACCCGGTGAAATCGCGCGGGCGGATTCGTGGGCGTTTTCCGCAGCTCACGGCCCGCCCGCGCGATTTTCGTTCGAGTCGCGCGCCTGCCGGGGCTGTGTGAGGATCCACTGACGGTGCCCGGCAACGGGTTCGTTGCCGGAACAACATCATTCCGACGACGGAGCGTCGCCGGAGTGCGGACACGGTCAGACCAACGGAGTAGCCCGAAAAGGGGGCGGTACCCGCATTCGCGCGGCCCAGTCCCCTTGTGCATACCGCCCACGGTGGCGTGGTTTCACCTGTCTGTTTGGCTTTTCGTGGCACAAGGATGAACGATCTTGATGTGGGAACGTTCCGATCACTACCTTTCGGAAGCAATGAATTCGTGGATCTGTGGAATTCATTCCAGGTGGTGAGAGGACCTCGATGAACGTTTACGCCACGGGTCTGCTGTGGGTCGGTGGCGCGGCCGTCGTCGCAGCCGTGCTCGCGTACCTCATCCGGAAGTACGGCGCCGACGAGGGACGTTCGGCGAACAACGAGGCCGCCGGGCAGGTGTTCACCATCGTGGGCGGCCTGCACGCGGTCCTGATCGCGTTCGTGCTGATCGCCCTGTTCGACGCGGTGGGCACGGCCGGCAGTTCCGCGTACAAGGAGGCCGACGGCCTGGTCGCGGCGACCTGGGCGGCCGACGCGCTGTCCCGTGCGACCGGTGACGAGGTGCGTGAGCTCTCCCGGTCGTACGCGAACACCGTGATCAACGACGAGTGGCCGAACCTGGTGCAGGGCAAGGATTCCGAGTCGACGGGCTGGACCCAGCTCGACCGCATCCGCCAGGTGGTGGCCGCCGCGCCCGCCGACAACGAGTGGCAGGTCGACCGCAAGAAGGAGGCCGCGAACCAGCTGTGGCGGGTGTACGAGTCCCGGCAGGAGCGGCTGGACGCGGCGGGCGGCGGGGTCAGCTCGGTGGTGTGGTTCGTGCTGGTGATCGGCTCGGTGCTGGTGGTCGGCCTGCCGCTGCTGTTCGGCGGTCCGCGGATGCGCACGCACGTGATCATCGTCGCCACCCTCGCCGCGACCATCACGCTGCTGCTGTACGCGACCTACCAGCTCCAGAACCCGTACGGGGGCGGCGCGGAAGTCGCCCCGGACGCGTTCAAAGCGGCCGTTGAGCGGTTCGGATGATCGAGCAGCTGGCCCTGGCCGTGTGCTCGACCATCCAGGTCGAGGCGGGCTACAACGGGCCGTCCGAGGTGTTCGTGGTGGACCTGCCGTCCGGCGCGGCCAGGTCGTTGGGCGTGTTGGACGTGCGGCTCAACGCGATCGGCTATTCCGCGCCGCAGGACCGGGTGTACGGCATCGACGACGACGGCCGGGTGGTCGCGCTCGACCGTTCCGGCCGGCTGCTGGACCTGTCGTCGCACCCGTCGCACGTGCTCCGGCACGCCACGGCCGGTGTCGTGGTGGGGGAGCGGCTGGTGGTGCGGGTCGGGCAGCTGCTGCTGTCGGTGGACGTGAACCCGGCGAGCGGCCGGTTCCTGGAGGTCGTGCACGAGACCTGGCTGTGGTCGCCGCCGGAAGCGCTGACCGTGGACGACTTCGACGTGAACCCGGCGGACGGCCTGCTGTACGGCGTGGCGACGTTCCCGCACGGACACGCCTACCCGGTGACGATCGACCCGGGCACGGGCAGGGTAAGCAAGGTCCAAGGCGCGGGCCGACTCCCCGGCGGACACGGTTACGGCGCGGTGGTCTTCGGCCGGGACGGTGCCCTGTACGCGACGAACAACCGCGACGACGGCCGCAGCACCCTCTACCGGATAGCCCTGGACGGCTCGGGCACGGTGACGGAAATCCTGTCCAAGCAGGCGCTGCGCACCATCGACGCCTCCGGCTGCCTGTCGGTGCCGCCGGTCGTGGATCCGCCGGATCCCCCGGAACCCACGCCGGAACCGACTCCCGAGCCGACGCCGGAGCCGACCCCCGAACCACCCCGACCGGGACAGCCGGGCGCACCCCCGATCCCACCGCCCGCACCCGGAGTGCAGCCTCCGGCGGAGCTACCCCCGGAGACCACGACGACCGTCCCGACTACGCCGCCGACGTCGAGTCAGCGCATGAGCCTCCCGGAGTCGCGGGCCCAGGAGGTGGCCGGCATCAACCGGAACGTCCGGGACCAGCGCCGCTGGGGACTGGTGGCGATCGTCCTCATCCTCGGTGCCGGCGCACTGGCCCGCCAGACCGCCCGCCGTCGATAGGGCGCGAGAGAGTTCAAGCGCGCATCGGCACCTCGGTCCTGTTGCGCAGCGGATCTCGCGCTAGGGCGCGTACTGGTCGACGGTTTCGGGGTCGGTGTGGACGCCCTGGAGGATCGCGTCCAGCAGGCCGGGGAAGCGGGCGTCGAGGTCGTCCCGGCGTAGTGAGAGCAGGTGTTCGCGGCCGGACGGGCGTTGGGTGATCACGCCGGCGTCCCGCAGCACGCGCCAGTGGTGGGTGAGCGTGGACTTCGAGATGTCCTTGCTCAGCACCGTTCCGCACGGGTGTTCGCCGCCGCCCGCCAGCACGCGGACGACGGCCAGGCGCATCGGGTTGCCGAGCGCGGTCAGGACGTTCTCCAGCTTGATCCGGTCCCGGTCCGGGTGGTGGGCGATCACACAACCAGTGTACGTCAGTACGAGAGTAGTCGTACGATCCGACCGTACGTAGATCGTCGTACTGTCGAATCGTAAGGATGCCCCCGTGGCCGACCATCGCAAGCCGGGACTCAGCCTCGCGCTGCTCGCCCTGGCCCAGTTGATCTTCGCGCTCGACCTCAACATCGTGTTCGTCGCGCTGCCCGACATCGGCGCGGAACTCGGCTTCACCAGCCAGACCCAGCAGTGGGTGGTCAGCGCCTACGTGGTGCCGGCGGGCGGCTTCCTGCTGCTCGGCGGGCGGGCCGCCGACCTGCTCGGCCGGCGGCGGGTGTTCGTGCTGGCGCTGGCCGTCTACGCCGTGTCGTCGCTCGCGGGCGGGCTGGCGACGTCGCCGGCGGTGATCATCGTGGCGCGGGCGGCGCAGGGGATCGGGGGTGCGCTGCTGCTGCCGTCCACGCTGTCGCTGCTCAACAACCTGTTCGAGGAAGGCCCGCGACGGAACCGGGCGCTCGCCGTGTGGGGTGGCGCGGGTGCGAGCGGACTGACCGTCGGGGCGCTGCTCGGCGGTGTGCTGACGGAGAGCTTCGGGTGGCCCGCCGTGTTCTTCGTGAACGTGCCGTTGGCCGGGATCGTGGCGCTGGCCGCGCTCGCGGTCATCCCGGCGGATCCGCGCGGGCACGAGCGTCGTCGGTTCGACCTGCCCGGCGCGCTGACCGTGACGGCGGGTGCTACGTTGCTCGTTTTCGTTCTGGTGCAAGGACCCGAGGTCGGGTGGACGTCGACCGTCGTGGTGGTGGCCGCGGTGCTCGCGGTGCTGCTGCTGGCCGCGTTCGCGATCATCGAGAAGCGCAGCGCCGACCCGCTGATGCCGCTCCGCCTGCTGCGGAACCGGAGTCTGGTCGTCGCCGTCACGGTGACCGCCGTCTTCATGGGCACGTTCGGCGCGCTGCCGTACTTCCTGACGGTGCTGTTGCAGACCGTGCACGGGTTCTCGGCGCTCCAGGCGGGTCTGGCGTTCCTGGTGCCGTCGTTGGCGATCGCGTCCGGCACGCAGATCGGTGAGCGGATGGCCACGAAGCTCGGCACCCGCGCCACGCTGATCACCGGGTTCTCGATCGGCATCGTCGGCACGGTCGGCCTGGCGTTCGGGTTCGCCGCCGACCGGCCGTTCCTGGCGGCGGTGCCGGGGCTGGTGGTGTCCGGCGTCGGGCAGGGCATCGTGTGGACGGCGATGTGGATCGCCGCCGCGTCCGGTGTCGCACCCCGCGAACAGGGCGTCGCGTCGGGGCTCGCGTCCACCGCGCTGAACCTGGGCAACGCGGTCGGGCTCGCGGTGCTGATCGCGGTCGCCAACGGCGGGGTGCCGGCGGAGGGCTCGCGGGTGGCGACGGCGGACGGTGGCGCGCTCGCCGTGGTGCTGACCGCAGTCGGGATGCTCGTCGGGCTCGCGGCGACGTTCGCGTTGCCGCGCAAGGCGGTCGTGGCGGAACCGGTGCCCGTGCTGGTCTGACGGGGTGCGCCGGCCGACGTCGTCCGGCCCGCCTACCCGCGGTCCTTCGGAAGGACGACCTCCCGGACGACCATCGGCCGACTCCCCGGAACGCGTCCGCGCCCTAGGTTTCCGGCCGGGGAGACCACCGGAGGGGGAACAGTGGGCGGGCGGATCAAGACCCTGGACGTGCTGCGCGGCGTGGCGATCCTGGGCACGCTGGGCACCAACATCTGGATCTTCACCGACCCGGCGGGACCGGGCGGCTTCCTCGCCGGGTCGTCGGGGGTCGGCGAGGCGCTGCTGCGGATGGCGAGCAACGGCAAGTTCCTCGCGCTGCTGTCCATCCTGTTCGGCATCGGGCTCGCGTTGCAGCACGACTCGGCGGTGAAGCGGGGGCAGCGGTGGCCCGGGTGGTACCTGTGGCGGTCGGCGCTGCTGCTGTTCGAAGGGCTGGTGCACTTCACGCTGATCTTCGAGTTCGACGTGCTGATGTTCTACGCGCTGGTGTCCGTGCTGGTGGCGTACGTCGTGGGGCGGAGCAGCCGGGTCGTGCGGGGCTGGATGATCGGCGCGGCGGCCGTGCACGTGGGTCTCGTCGGGCTGTTGACGCTGGGGATGCTCGCCGGGGATGCGTCGGTGGGCGGCAGGTTGGCGATCGACACGTCGGGCTGGTGGGCGCACGTTCAGTCGCGGTTGGACAACTTCCCGGTGTTGCGGCTGGAAGCGGTGTTCGTGCTGCCGTTGAGCACGGTGCTGTTCCTGGCGGGCGCACGGCTGTTGCGGGCCGGCGCGCTGGAGGATTCCGATCGGGGACAACGGATCCGGCGGCGGCTCATGGTGTGGGGGCTGGGGGTCGGGCTGCCGTTGAACGTGCTGACGACGCTGTCCGGCGCGGCCTGGTTCGCCGTGGACCGGTACGTGTGCGCGCCGCTGGTGGCGTTCGGGCTGCTCGGCGGGATCACCGCGCTGGTGCACCGGATGCGTTCGGCGGGGCCGCTGCGACGGGGTGTGACGGCGGTCGGTCGGGCGGCGTTGACGTGCTACATCGGGCAGAACCTGATCGCGTCGGTGCTGTGCTACCCGTGGGGGCTCGACCTGGTCGGGCGGTTCGGGCACCTCGGGGTGTGGTTCACGGTCGGCATGTGGCTCGTGGTGTCGGCGCTGCTGATGGCCAGCGTGTCGTGGTGGATGCGCCGCTTCGACCGGGGTCCGGTGGAGACGGTCTGGAACTGGGCCTACCGCGCCCCACAACGACGTCCGGTGCCCGCCTGAGCTACCTGGCCGGCTCGGGCCGCAGCAACCGCCGGACCGCACCCGGTGTGTGCCCGACGTGCTGGCGGACGGTCCGTGTCAGGTGGGCCTGGTCGGCGAACCCGTACTCGGCTGCCAACCCGGCCAGGTCACGCTCACCGCCCTCGATCCGCGCCAACACCCACCCCACCCGCACCCGGTTCCGGGACCGGGTGAGCGACACCCCCACCTCCCGGCTGAACGCACGGCTCAACCGGTACGGCGACACGCCCAGCAGCCGCGCCAACGACACCAGCCCGGCCGCCTCGGGCAACCCGGCCTCCACCGCCGCCCGCGCCCGCGCCACCACCGCGCGATCCTCGACCCCGGGCAACGGCCCGTCCGCCGTCGCCGCCACCAGCCGCACCAACGCCTCCGCCACCCCGAACGCCACATCGGCCGGCGCCTCGGCCGCTCCCGCCGACAGCTGCCGGTGCGCCAACTCCAGCGCCGCGTCCACGTACAGCGCCGACCGCGCCGGCCGCCGCTCGGCGAGCACCGAACCCCACACCGCCGGCGCCACCCACACCGCCGTGCACACGTCCCCGCCCGCCGGGTGCGCGAACTGCTCCTCGGCACCCGGCACGCTCACGTACCCGACCGTCGGCCCCAGGTCGGCCACCCCGTCCGCCGCCCGCCGCCGGAACGCACCGCCCCGCACCAGCACGATCCGGTGCGCGTCCGAAACCTCCGGCTCCGACCAGCCCTCGTGGTGGTCCGAGCACGTCACGGCGCTGACCGCGAAGTCGGCGGTGGCGAACAGGTCCACAGAGGTGCGCATGGGGCCGACGTTACGCCGGGGGTACGACAAAAATGTTCAATACCGGACTCACCCGGACGGGCGAAGCTGTGCGCGAAACACCCACCGAGAAGGGATCCGTCATGCGACTGGCGACCGTCATCCTCGACAGCGCCGACCCCGGCACGCTCGCCCGGTTCTACCGCGAGGCCACCGGGTGGACAGTCACCTACGACGACGCCGACTACGTCTTCCTCGGCGACGGGGGCGCGGTGCAGCTCGCCTTCCAGCGGGTCGCCGGCTACCAGGGTCCGGGCTGGCCGGACGAGCGCAAGCACGCCCACCTGGACTTCGCCGTCGAGGACATCGCCGGCACCGTCGACCGGCTGCTCGCCCTCGGCGCGACCAAGCCGGACTTCCAGCCCGGCGACGGGAAGTGGGTCGTGCTCGCCGACCCGGAGGGACACCCGTTCTGCGTCACCCCGGCCGACTAGCCGAACGTCCACATAGGACGGACCGCGCCGGCCGCCGGTTACCGGCGTAGCGTCGGAGCCATGACTGCTGTCGAACGCGGACGGGTGCGGGTCGAGACCGGGACCAAGCGGGTCCGGACGTATTTCGCGGGTGTGCTCGTGGCGGACACGGTGCGGCCCGTCCTGGTGTGGGAGAAGCCCTACTACCCGACCTACTACGTCCCGGTGGAGGACGTGTCGGCGACCCTGGTCGAGACCGACGAGACCAGGCACTCGCCGAGCCGGGGCGAGGGGCGGGTGCTGGACGTCGTGGCCGGCGGCGTGCGGCTGGCCGGCGGCGCGCTGGCCTACCCGGATTCGCCGCTGGAGGCGTTGCGGGGTCTGGTGCGCTTCGAGTGGGACGCGATGGACGAGTGGTTCGAGGAGGACGAACCGGTCTACGTGCACCCGCGCGACCCGTACACCCGGGTCGACGCGCTGGCCAGCAGCCGGCACGTCCGCGTCGAGATCGGGGGCGTCACGGTGGCCGAATCGCACCGGCCGGTGATCCTGTTCGAGACCGGGCTGCCCGCGCGCTACTACCTGCCGCTGACCGATGTGCGGCAGGACCTGTTGCGGCACACGCCTCTGCGGACCTCCTGCCCCT
>CBHFOL010000310.1:0-9663 GCA_965995405.1 uncultured Saccharothrix sp. | reverse complement strand
CGGTCGCCGTCCACCGCGCGCGGTGCGCAGGCGGCCACCCGGTGGCATTTCTGGAACGCCAGCTTGACGCCGAAGGGGCTGTCCAGACCGCTCCGGATGGCGTCCGAGGCGAGGGCGCGGAGCAGTTCGCCGCGCTCCCGTTCGCTCGGCGGCGGGACGGCGTGGTCGGCGAAGTCCTTGTCGCCCAGGCTGTTCGCGACCTCGCTGATCACCTCCCACGCGTAGGGCAGGGACTCCCGGACGCACGCGACGAACTCGGCGTCCGGCACGTCACCCTGTTCGGCCCGGTCCAGCAGGGCGGCAGGAACGTTGAGGGACAACGGTTTCTCCTCTCAGGCGGGAATGAAGTCGGGGTCGACCTGGTCGGCGAGGTGCGCGCCGGCCCAGGCGTTGGCGTTGCGCAGGTGGAACTCGACCGCCAGCCGCTGGTAGCCGGCCCAGTCGCGCGGGACGCGTCCGGTGGCCTCGCGCAGGGTGTCCAGCGCGCGCCGGTTCTCCGGCTCCAGCTCGGTGATCGGCCGTGCCTGACCGCGTTCGGCGGCGCGCACGTGGGCCGAGCGGCCGATCCACGTCAGCAGGTCGTCGCCGACCTGGCCGCGCAGGAACTCGATGTCCTCGGGACCGTCGACCTTGTTGCCCACCACCGCGACCCGCACGCCGAACTCGCGCGCGTGGCCGACGTACTGCCGGTACACGCCAACGCTCCGCACGGTCGGTTCGCACACCAGGAACGTCAGGTCGAACCGGGTGAACAGGCCGGAGGCGAACGAGTCCGCGCCCGCCGTCATGTCGACCACCACGTACTCGTCCGGCCGGTCGACCAGGTGGTTGAGCAGCAGTTCGGTCGCGCCGACCTTCGAGTGGTAGCAGGACACGCCGATGTCGCTGTCGCCGAACGGGCCGGTGACCGCGAGCCGCACGCCGCCGACGGTGCGGACGCACGCGTCGTAGATCGGGTTGTCCTCGGCCAGGCGCAGCAGGCGGGAGCCGGTGCCCGGCGGGGTCGTCTTGATCATCCCGGCGGCGTCGGGGATGCGCGGGTTGGTGCCGCGCAGGTAGTCCTTGATCAGCGGCAGGTGCTGCCCGAGGGCGGGCAGGCGGGCGGCGTCGTCCTCCGCCAGGCCCAGCGCGACCGCGAGGTGCTGGTTGATGTCCGCGTCGATGGCCAGCAGCGGGTGGCCGTCGACGGACAGGTGGGAGGCGAACAGGGACGCCAGCGTGGTCTTCCCGCTGCCGCCTTTACCCACGAAGGCGACTTTCACGAACCCTCCTTGTTGACAATGGGAGTGGAAATCGTTACCAACATAGCGGGTGATCGGGTGCGCTGCGCAACGGGGTGTTCCGCCCGGACGGCGGATGGTCGGCGGTGACCGTCGCGGTGGAAAGTCGGCTGGTGTCCACCAACGTGATCCCGGCGTCGCCCAAAGGCCACCGCGACCCCCGGCTCGTCGCCCGCAAGATGGCGCTCCTCCAGAGCGCGAACATGAAGCCGCTCACCGAGTTCGCGCGGAAGATCGCCACCGAGCGCAAGGTCGACGTGCCGCTGTTCGACCCGGCGGGCGGCGGCGTCAAGGCGAAGGTCCTGCTGCTGACCGAGTCGCCCGGACCGGTCCCGGCGGGCGGTGCCGGGCTGATGTCCCTGGACAACGACGACCAGACCGCCGTCAACGGGTTCACCGCGATCAAGGAGGCCGGGCTGTCCCGGCAGGCGTGCCTGAGCTGGAACATCGTGCCGTGGTACCTCAAGGGGCACACGCCGACGCCCGCCGAGTTACGGGCGGCCGTGCCGTACCTGGTGGAGTTGCTGGGGATGTTGAAGGACCTGAAGGTGGTGGTCGTGCTGGGTACCCCGGCGGGCACCGGCTGGAACCTGTCCGGCCGGGGCTACGGGCTGAAGGTGTTCAACGCCCCGCACCCGTCGCCGCAGTCCATCAACCGGGACCGGGCCACCCGGTGGCCGCAGCTGGTGGAGGCGTTCCGCCAGGCGGCGGCGGCCATCGCCTAGCACGGAATCGGTACACCGGGAAAAATCCGGACGGGTGTCGATACCGGGCGGGCCGGTTCGTCGAACGGGTAGAGGGAGAAACCCGATTCGGAAGGAGCCCCCGCCATGACCACGCTCACCCACCGCGACCGTTCCGTCCTGCGCGCAGTCGCCGCCGGCCGTTGCGTGTTCACGTCCGGCACGCTCCTGGTCGACGGGCTGGGCTGCTGTGACCAGTTCATCGGTCCACGCCTGGCCCAGGCCGGTCTGATCGCCACCCGACCGGGGCCGGCGTGCCTCACCGACGTGGGCCGGGCACTGCTCGCGGAGGCGGCGTGACCGGGGTTCAGTCCCGGTACAGCCGTTCGTAGGCGGCACGGGCGCGCGCGTCCTCGTCGGCGTGGGCCCGCCGCCGGGTCTCCTCGCCGAGACCACGCGGGTAGCCCTGCTTGACCAGGCGTTCCTCGGTGGTCTGCCACATGTAGGACATCGAGTAGAAGTAGCCGACGAGCAGCCCGAGGATCACCGACAGCACCCGGATGAGCAGCGGTCCGGGCAGCAGGAACAGCAGGAAGATCGGCGACATCTGCACGAACCCGCGCAGGAAGTGCCGGACCGCCCACGTGCGGCAGGTGACGTCGTGCAACACCCATTCGTTGCACCGCTGCGGCAGCCGACCCCCGAGGGCGTACCACACCCACTGGGCCGGGTTCGGCCTCTTGCCACGCAGCGACATGCGCAAAGCTTGGCACGCCCATCCCGAAGACCCCAACCCGCCGTCCACAGCAAGAGCTTTGCTTCTCGGTCACAGTCCGAAGAGCTCGCCCAGTTCCGCCGGCGGCACTTCTTCCAGTTGGGCGTAGGTGCAGGAGTCGGGTGTGCGGTCGGCGCGGAACCGGACCAGTCTGCCGGTGTGTCGGAATCGCATCGACTGGAGGTGTTCGTAGCGGACCTCCGCCACCAGTTCCGGGCGCACGGGTTCCCAGGACAGCGTCTTCGTGGGTGCCCACCGGCTTTGCGCGCCGGGGGTGGCGGCGTCGATGCGTGCCCAGTCGGCCCACGGGTGGCCGTCGAGCGCGTTGGTCCGGTACGGCGCGAGCTCCGCCGTCAGTTCCCGGCGTCGGGTGGCGGTGAAGCTGCTGGCGACGCCCACGTGGTGCAGCGCGCCCGAGTCGTCGTAGAGGCCCAGCAGCAGGGAGCCGATGCCCTCGGCGTCCTTGTGCCAACGGAAACCGGCCACCACGCAGTCGGCGGTGCGCTCGTGCTTCACCTTCCACATCACCCGCCGGTCCTGCTCGTACGGCAGGTCGGTGCGCTTCGCCACCACGCCGTCGAACCCCGCGCCCTCGAACCGGGTGAACCAGTCCTGCGCCACGTCCGGGTCGTCGGTCGCGGGTGTCAGGTGCAGGCCCGGTGTCGCGGTCAGCGTGGCCTCCAGCAGCTTGCGGCGTTCGCCGAACGGTTCGCCGGTCAGGTCCCGGTCGCCCAGCGCGAGCAGGTCGAACGCCACGAAACCGGCGGGCGTCTCGGCGGCCAGTTTGCGCACCCGGGACGCGGCGGGGTGCAGGCGCAGTTGGAGCAGGTCGAAGCTCAGGCCGTCCGGGGTGACGATCACGATCTCGCCGTCCACCACGCACCGCTCCGGCAGGCCGCGCGCCAGCAGTTCGACCACCTCGGGGAAGTACCTGGTCAACGGTCGGTCGTTGCGGGAGCCGAGTTCCAGTTCGGCACCGTCGCGGAACACCACGCAGCGGAACCCGTCCCACTTCGGCTCGTACACCAGACCCGGCTCGCGCGGCACCTCGTGCACGGCCTTCGCCAGCATCGGGCGCACGGGCGGCATCACGGGCAGGTCCACGCGGGGAGCGTAAGCCTGGAATGGAATTTTCACCCGCGCGGCGAATCGAGGGCCGAAGCTGTCCGCATTGGTTTCTAGTGTTGGCACCGAACCAGGAACGGGTCTCCCTCCACGGGAGACGACACTTGGCGTCGGCCGGACCACGACGAAAGAAGGCAGCCATGACCACCGCCAACAGCACCGCCGAGCTCACCGACCTGCTGTCCACGCTCGCCACGCACCGGGGCCTCTTCCGGGTCACCACGCAGGGCCTCACCGACGAACAGGCCGCCGCCACCCCCACCGTGAGCGCGCTGTCCATCGGCGGCCTGATCAAGCACGTCCGGGACTGCGAGGAGAGCTGGATCCGGTTCGCCGTCGGCGGCGCGGAGCTGATGGAGAGCGGCCACGGCGACTGGGAGAACGGCTTCCGGATGCTGCCCGGCGAAACGCTGGAGAGCCTGCTCGCCGACTACGCGGAGACCGCCCGCAAGACCGAGGAAATCGTCGCCGGCCTGGACCTGGACACCGCCCACCCGCTGCCGGTCGCGCCGTGGTTCGAGCCGGGCGCGTCGTGGACGGTGCGGCGCGTGCTGGTGCACATCCTGGCCGAGACCGCGCAGCACGCCGGCCACGCCGACATCATCCGGGAGACCCTGGACGGCCAGAAGACCATGGGCTGACGGACATTCCCGGATGCCCCCTTCCGGCGGCTGTGATCTTCCCCCACTCGGCCGACCCGCGCGTTCTCGTAGAGTGCGGAAAGGACATCGGCACGAGGGAGCGGCAAATGGGGTTGCAGATCGGCTACAAGGCGTCGGCCGAGCAGTTCGGGCCACGGGACCTCGTCGAGTACGCGGTGCGTGCCGAAGAGGTCGGCCTGGACACCGTGACCGTGTCCGACCACTTCCTGCCCTGGCGGCACGAAGGCGGGCACGCCCCGTTCGCGCTGACCTGGATGGCCGCCGTCGGCGAACGCACCCGCCGGGTGCGGATCGGCACCAGCGTGCTCACGCCGACGTTCCGCTACAACCCGGCGGTGATCGCGCAGGCGTTCGCCACCCTCGCCCTGCTCTACCCGGAGCGGATCATCCTCGGCGTGGGGACCGGGGAGGCGCTCAACGAGATCGCGGTGTCCGGCCGGGAGTGGCCGGAGTTCAAGGAGCGGTTCGGGCGGCTGCGGGAAGCCGTCCGACTCATCCGCGAGCTGTGGACCAGCGACAACGTCGATTTCGACGGTGAGTACTACCAGCTGGTCAACGCCCGGATCTACGACCGGCCGGAGACCCCGGTGCCGGTCTACATCGCCGCCGGCGGCCCGACCGTCGCCAAGTACGCGGGCCGCGCGGGCGACGGGTTCATCTGCACGTCCGGCAAGGGCATGGAGCTCTACACGGACCAGTTGCTGCCCGCCGTCGCCGCCGGGGCGGAGGCCGCCGACCGCGACCCGGCCGCCGTCGACCGGATGATCGAGATCAAGCTGTCCTACGACCGCGACCCGGACGCGGCGCTGGCCAACACCCGGTTCTGGGCACCGCTGTCGCTCACGCCCGAGCAGAAGCACACCGTGGCCAGCGCGGAGGAGATGGAGCGGCTGGCGGACGAGCTGCCGATCGAGCAGGTCGCCAAGCGCTGGATCGTCGCCTCCGACCCGGAGACGGCGGTCGCGCAGATCAAGCCGTACCTGGACGCCGGGCTGAACCACCTGGTGTTCCACGGGCCCGGCCACGACCAGGAGCGGTTCCTGACCCAGTTCTCCGAGGACGTCGTCCCGCTGCTGCGCGCACTGGGCTGACGGACGGGTCAGAAGCGGGAGAAGCGGCGGATGTCGTCGGCGGCCTCGGGGTAGTGCGGGACCAGGTCGCCGGCCTCGGCGAACTCGACCACGTCGTCCGTGTACGGCGGCACGACCACCGTGCCGACCAGCGACCACGCGCCGCCCGGCTCGCTCGCCTGCCACACGCCCGACTCGACCACGACCTGGGGCCGTTCACCGGCCACCAGGTCCGGCCCGAGCACCGGCCGGGCCACCGTGCCGTCCGGGTACAGCAGCAGCATCCGCAGCGGCGCGCCCGCGTGCCACGCGTACAGCTCCAGACTGGACAGCCGGTGCAGGCCGGAGAACTCGGGCGCCTCCAGCAGGTAGTAGATCGCCGACGCGTCCGCCGACCGCCACGACTGGGCGAAGTGCCCGCCCTCGACCGGCAGCTCCTCCATGCCCAGCAGCCGGATCGCCTCGTCCGGGGTCACGACAGTTCCGCCTCCACTGATCCGTGCACCACGACCATGCCCTTGCCCAGCCGCTTCGCCGTGTACATCGCCGCGTCCGCGCTGCCCAGCAGGTCGTCGGCGGTCAGCGCCGGGTTGTGCGCGACGCGGTGCGAGATGCCGACGCTGGCCCGGATGCGGTGCTCGCCGGCGTCCGTGCGCAGCGGCGACGACATCGTCTCCAGCACCCGGTTGCCGATCTCCTCCGGCGGCGACGGGTAGCCGTCCACCAGGATGCCGAACTCGTCGCCGCCCAGCCGGGCCACCGTGTCCTGCGTGCGGACGCAGTGCTGGAGCCGCTGGGCCACGATCCGCAGCACCTCGTCGCCCTCGGCGTGGCCGTAGTTGTCGTTGACGTCCTTGAACCCGTCCACGTCGATGAACAGCACCACCAGCGGCTCGTGGCCGGCCAGCGCGGCGTTCAGCCGTTCCCGGAACAGCACGCGGTTCGCCACCCCGGTCAGCGGGTCGTGGTAAGCCTGGTGCCGCAGCCGTTCCCGGCTCTCCCGCAGCTGTTCCAGCAGCCGCACGTTGTCGATCAGGGTGAACAGCTGGCGGGCGATCACCAGCAGCACCACGGCCAGGCCCACGTAGATCTCGAACGGGTTCAGCCGCACGCCGGTCGCCGTGCCCACCACGATGAACAGGCCGGTGACCAGCATCGGCAGGTACGGCACCAGGATGTGCAGCATCTCGCCCGCGCGCAGCCGCCCGGCCGCCGGACGTTCCCGGCTGCCGCTGCCCGGCGCGATCGAGGACAGGAAGTACAGCGCCGGGCACACCATGAACCCGATGTCGGCGGCCGTCGGGATGTCCGTCACGCCCTTGCTGACCAGGTGCGCGAACATCCAGCCGGACGCGGACTGGCCCAGCCCGGCCAGCGCCACGAACAGCATCGGCAGCTGCCGGACCGACCGGTGCGACCACGACGAGACCAGCAGCACGACCAGCATCACCAGGTACGCCGCCGGGTGCGCCACGACGGTCGCGAACCCCGGGCCGGACGTGGCCCACGCCCGCACCATCGACTCCAGCAGCGACACCCACGTGAGGACGAACAGCGAGCCGACGACGATCAGCCCGTCCAGCACGATCACCAGTCGGCTGCGGTGGTTGGGCAGCGAGCCCGAGCCGCCGTGCCCGAGTACCAGCACCGCGCACAGGACCAGGACCGGCACCATGATGAAACCCAGCGGGGCGACCGTGGTGGACGGCATCGACACGCCCATGATCACCTGGCCCCAGATCCACGCGCACAGCCCCACCACCAGCGAGGTCATCGCGGCGGCCATCCACAGCCGCCACCGGCGGGCGGTGCCCTGCCGGCGCATCCCGGCGCGCCAGTAGCAGACCGCCGCCGCGATCGCGCCGGCGAGCTGGGTGAACTTGTCGAGCGCGACGGACACCGGGCGGTCCAGCACGCCGGAGACGACCACGACCACCACCGCGACCAAGGGCAGGCAGACGGCAGCCGAGATGAGGCTGAACCGTCTCAGGGTCATGGCACCCCGCCTATGCCGCGACTGGACTGGAGTCGATCAGTAGACCGAGCCACTGTAGTGACCTGGTGACGCTGTGTCGACCTGAGGGTGTCCGTTGGTCACCGAACGCGTGTCGTGACCTGGTGCCGGGGGCACGACCCGGTACGGTTCGAACTGGTGTTCGTGGCAGGGTATTCGAGGGGACCAGAGTGCGCGTGTTCGGAGTCGACCCCGGCTTGACCCGATGTGGTTTCGGGGTGGTCGACGGCGGTCCCGGCCGCACCGTGCGGGCGGTCGCGGTGGACGTCGTGCGCACGCCCGTGGACGCGGACCTGGCCGTGCGGCTGCTCCTGCTGTCCGACGCGGTGGAGGAGTGGCTGGACCGGCACCGGCCGCAGGTGGTGGCGGTGGAACGGGTGTTCAGCCAGTACAACGTGCGCACCGCGATGGGCACGGCCCAGGCGGGCGGTGTGGTCGCGCTGGCCGCCGCGCGCCGCGACCTGCCGGTGGTGTTCCACACGCCCAGCGAGGTGAAGGCCGCCGTCACCGGTTCCGGGCGGGCGGACAAGGCCCAGGTCACCGCGATGGTGACGAAGCTGCTCGGGTTGAAGACCGCGCCGAAGCCGGCGGACGCGGCGGACGCGCTCGCGCTGGCCATCTGCCACCTGTGGCGCGCGCCGATGCGGTCGCGGCTGGAGGAGGCCCAGGCGAGGGCGGCGGAACTGGCCCGGACGCACCGCGCGAGACTTGCCCAGGCCAGTGCCCAAGCCGGCGCGCCCGCCAAGGCCAAGCCCGCCCGGGCCCGCGCCGGGAACAGACTTGCCGAGGCCGGAGCACGGGCGGCGGCCGAGAACGGAGAGCAGACCAAGTGATCTCATCGCTGCGCGGGCAGGTGCTGTCCATCGGACTCGACCACGTGGTTGTGGAGGTCGGCGGCGTCGGCTTCGCCGTGCAGGCCACCCCCACCACGCTGGCCGGTCTGCGCCGGGGCGAGGAGACCACGCTGGCCACCGCCCTGGTGGTGCGCGAGGACTCGCTGACCCTGTTCGGGTTCGCCGACGCCGAGGCGCGCGAGCTGTTCGGCCTGCTCCAGACGGTGTCCGGGATCGGGCCCCGGCTCGCCCTGGCCACCCTGGCCGTGCTGGAGCCGGACAAGCTGCGCGCCGCGCTCGCCGAGGGCAACATCTCCGTCCTCACCCAGGTGCCGGGCATCGGCCGCAAGGGCGCGGAACGCCTGATCATCGAACTGCGGGACAAGGTCGGCCAGGTCGTGCCGGCCGCCGCCCAGCAGACCGGCGCGGTGCGCACCCAGGTCGCCGAGGCGCTGCTGGGCCTCGGGTTCCCCGCCAAGCAGGCCGAGCAGACCGTGGACGCGGTGCTCGCCGAGGACGGCACGCTGGGCACGTCCGAGGTCCTCCGCCGGGCCCTGGCCACGTTGGGCCGCAAGCGATGAGCCACGATTTCGAGGAAGACCCCCTGGACCCGTTGCCCGACCCGTCGGAGCGGGACGTCGAGTCCACCCTGCGGCCGAAGGACCTGCACGAGTTCGTCGGCCAGCCGAAGGTCCGCGAACAGCTCGAACTGGTGCTGCAAGGCGCGCTGGGCCGGGGCGCGCCGCCGGACCACGTGCTGCTGTCCGGCCCGCCCGGCCTGGGCAAGACCAGCCTCGCCATGATCATCGCGGCCGAGCTGGGCGCGTCGCTGCGCATCACGTCCGGCCCGGCGCTGGAACGCGCGGGCGACCTCGCCGCGATGCTGTCCAACCTGGTCGAGGGCGACGTGCTGTTCATCGACGAGATCCACCGGATCGCCCGCCCCGCCGAGGAGATGCTCTACCTGGCGATGGAGGACTTCCGGGTGGACGTCGTGGTCGGCAAGGGACCGGGCGCGACCAGCATCCCGCTGGACATCGCCCCGTTCACCCTGGTCGGCGCGACCACCAGGTCCGGCGCGCTGACCGGCCCGCTGCGCGACCGGTTCGGCTTCACCGGGCACATGGAGTTCTACTCGGCGGACGAGCTGGAGCTGATCATCCGCCGTTCGGCGAAGATCCTGGGCGTCGACCTGCGCGAGGACGGCGGGCGCGAGATCGC
>CBHFOL010000309.1:0-9717 GCA_965995405.1 uncultured Saccharothrix sp. | reverse complement strand
GAGGCCGCGTCCTGGACGTGGCAGGGCCGTCCGCTGCCGTACCTGCCGTACTACGTGCCCGAGGAGCTGCGGCGGCTCGTGGTGGACGGTGAGCCGGTCCCGCTGCGGCTCGCGTACGACCTGTCGGACGGGGTTCCGGAGGACGCGGAGATCCCCGTGGAGCGGATCGTCGGCGGTGTGTTGCTCCTCTCATCCGGGCGGGACGGGGCCTGGCCGTGCGTGGAGCTGAGCGAGGTCGCGGAACGCCGGCTGACCGCGCACGACCACCCGTTCCGGCACGAGCACGTGGTGTACCCGGAGGCAGGACACCTGATCGCCGGCCCGCCGCACCGACCGGTCACGGACGTGGTGGTCCCGGGGCCGGGCGTCCGGTTCGACCTGGGCGGCACACCGGCGGCCACGGCGGCGGCGCGGGCGGACGCGTGGCGTCGCACCATCGAGTTCTTGTCGGACCAACTGGACACCTAATGTGTCGCTCATGAGCGCACACTTTGACGTCGTGGTCCTCGGTGCGGGGCCAGGCGGGTACGTCGCCGCGATCCGCGCGGCCCAGCTGGGGCTGAAGACGGCGGTCATCGAGGAGCGTTACTGGGGCGGGGTGTGCCTGAACGTGGGCTGCATCCCGTCGAAGGCGCTGCTGCGCAACGCCGAGCTGGCGCACCTGTTCACGCACGAGCAGAAGACCTACGGCATCAAGGTCGAGGGCGCGGTGACGTTCGACTACGGCGCCGCCTTCGACCGCAGCCGGAAGGTGGCGGACGGGCGCGTCAAGGGCGTGCACTTCCTGATGAAGAAGAACGGCATCACCGAGTACAACGGCCGGGGGACGTTCGTCGACGCCAACACCATCCGGGTGGGTGACGAGACGGTCACGTTCGGGCACGTGATCATCGCCGCCGGCGCGACTACCAGGTTGCTGCCGGGTACCGCGTTGTCCGAGCGCGTGGTGACCTACGAAGAGCAGATCCTGTCGGCCGAGCTGCCGGAGAGCATCGTCATCGCGGGTGCGGGCGCGATCGGTGTCGAGTTCGCCTACGTGCTGCACAACTACGGCGTCAAGGTCACGATCGTGGAGTTCCTGGACCGCGTCGTGCCGCTGGAGGACGTGGAGGTGTCCACGGAGCTCGCCAAGCGGTACAAGCGGCTGGGCATCGACGTCCGGACCGGGACGCGCGTGGAGTCCATCGACGACAGTGGCACGAAGGTGCGCGTCACGGTGTCGAAGGGCGGTGTGGAGGAGGTGCTGGAGGCCGACAAGGTGTTGCAGGCCATCGGTTTCCAGCCGCGCGTGGCGGGTTACGGCCTGGAGAACACGGGTGTCGCGCTGACCGAGCGCGGTGCGATCGCCGTGGACGGTCGCGGGCGGACGAACGTGCCGAACATCTTCGCGATCGGTGACGTGACGGCGAAGCTGATGCTGGCGCACGCGGCGGAGTCGATGGGCATCATCGCGGCGGAGACCATCGCGGGCGCGGAGACCCAGGAGCTCGACTTCGTGATGATCCCGCGTGCCACGTACTGCCAGCCGCAGATCGCGAGCTTCGGCTACACGGAGGCGCAGGCGCGGGAGAAGGGTTTCGACGTCCAGGTGGCGAAGTTCCCGTTCACGGCGAACGGGAAGGCGCATGGCATCGGCGACTCGGCGGGTTTCGTGAAGCTGGTCAGCGACGCGAAGTACGGCGAGCTGCTGGGCGGTCACCTGATCGGGCCGGACGTGACGGAGTTGCTGCCGGAGCTGACGTTGGCCCAGCAGTGGGACCTGACGGTGCACGAGGTGGCGCGCAACGTGCACGCCCACCCGACCCTGGGCGAGGCCGTCAAGGAGGCCGTCCACGGCCTGGCCGGCCACATGATCAATTTCTAGCCTCTACGCTGGCCACCATGACCCGACACCCGCTGCGGCTGGCAGTGCTCGAAGCCGAACGCCTGCTGGCCGCGGCGGGTGTGGACAGCCCACGCGCCGACGCCGAACTGCTGGCTGCCCACGTGCTGGGCGTAGAACGTTCCCGGCTGCCCCTGATCCCGCTGGTCGACCTGCCCGTGGTGGACGCCCTGCACCGGTTGGTGCGGACGCGGCTCAAGCGGGTGCCGTTGCAGCACATCACCGGCTGGGCCCACCTGGGCGGTATCGACCTGGACGTCGGCCCCGGCGTGTTCATCCCGCGCCCGGAGACCGAGCTGATGCTCCACTGGGCACTGTCCACTGTGTCCAGTGCAGCCATGTCCGGTGCCTCTGCGTCCGGCGGTCCTGCGTCCGGTGCTACGTCCGGCGCGCCGCTGGTGGTGGACCTGTGCACGGGCTCCGGCGCGCTGGCGCTGGCCTTTGCCCACAACGTTCCCGGTGCGACCGTGCACGCGGTGGAGCGTGACCCGGTAGCCCTGGCGTGGGCACGTCGCAACGCCGACATCCGGGCGGAAGCCGGCGACACCCCGATCCGTCTGCACGCCGGCGACGTCACCGCGCCGAACGTGCTGTCCGATTTGGACGGAATGGTGGACCTGGTGCTGTGCAACCCGCCGTACGTCCCGGAAGGCACCCCGGTCCAGCCCGAGGTGGCCGACCACGACCCCCACGCGGCAGTGTTCGCCGGCACGGACGGCCTCGACGTGATCCGGCACGTGGTGACCCTCGCAGCCCGCCTGCTGAAGCCCGGCGGCTACGTAGCCGTAGAACACGACGACACCCACGGCGAGTCGGTGCCGGCCCTCCTGTCCGCCCGCCGGGTACTGACAGACGTAGAGGACCACCAGGACCTGGCCGCCCGCCCCCGCTTCGCCACCGCCCGCCGAACCTGACCGCCGAACCTGACCCGCCCCCGCGCCTGACCCCGCCCCTACCGCGACGCGCTGTCCACCAGCCCGCGACCCGCCGCCTGCCCGTTGCCCGTAACGCCCGCCGGCCACCCGCTACAACGTCGCCCGCCCGTCACCCCACGAGGCCAGGTTCGCACACCGCCAGCCCTCCAGGTTTCTATCAGGAAGCCTTCCTGATAGTTAGAGCTCACGGGAACTATCAGGAAGGCTTCCTGATAGTTCCGGGTGCGCCAGTTCGGGTGCGCGGTTCGGGTGCCCGAGATCTTTCAGGAAGCCTCCCTGTTGGTTCGGGTCTGTTGGTTCGGGCGGCCGGAAACTTTCAGGAAGGCTTCCTGTTAGTTCGGCCGAGCAGTTCGGGTTCTTTCAGGAAGGTTTCCTGAAAGTTCATGTGGGCGACAACTTTCAGGGAGCCTTCCTGAAAGTTTCGGGCACCCGCGCGGGTGCCCAGCGGCGGCCGGCGGCCGGTGAAGGTCCCGGCCTGGTTGCGCGAAGCTGTGACCTCCACCGCTCACCGCCAGGCACCTGTGTCAGGATCACTTCCGTGAGCACGCTCTACGACTGCGCCGTCCCAGCCGACCGGACAGCCGGTCTCGCCGCCGCCGCCGGAGCGGTGCGGTCCGGGCGGCTGACCGTCCTCCCCACCGACACCGTCTACGGCATCGGCTGCGACGCGTTCGACGCCAAAGCCGTCCGCTACCTGCTGGAGGCCAAGGGGCGAGGTCCCGACATGCCGGTCCCCGTGCTGGTCGGGTCGTGGACCACGATCGACGGGCTGGTCCTGTCCGTGCCCCGCCCGGCCCGCGCCCTCATCGAAGCGTTCTGGCCCGGCGGCCTCTCGCTGGTCCTCCAGCACGCCCCGTCCCTCGTCTGGGACCTCGGCCACACCAGGGGCACGGTCATGCTGCGCATGCCGCTGCACCCGGTCGCCCTGGAACTGCTGCGCGACGTCGGCCCGATGGCCGTGTCCAGCGCCAACAAGTCCGGCTTCGCACCCGCGTCCACCGCGCAAGAGGCGTGGGACCAGTTGGGCGAGGACGTCGGCGTCTACCTGGACGGCGGTCCGTGCACGGACAACGTCGCCTCCACCATCGTCGACCTGACCGGACCGGACCCGCTGGTGCTGCGCGAGGGCGCGGTGTCGCTGGCGGACGTGCGCGAAGTGCTGGGCGAGGAAGTCGAGGTCGCCCGCTAGTGGATCTTCACGATCGGAGTAGCGTGGTGCCCGCAGTGTCCGAAACCCCATCCCCGAGGGGCTAGCACCAGTGGGCCCGTTGCCCGACACCCTGAACGTCCTCCCCGTGCGGGAGTACCTGCTGGTCGCGCTGACCGCCGCCGTCGTCACGTTCCTGCTGGTCGGCCTCGTCCGGCTGCTCGCGTTCCGGATCGGCGCGGTCGCCTACCCGCGCCAGCGGGACGTGCACGTCAAGCCCATGCCCCGGATGGGCGGCCTCGCCATGTACGGCGGCGTGCTCGGCGGAATGCTGCTGGCCCACCAACTGCCCGTGCTGCGCGCGGCCTTCGACTTCTCCGACGACCCGTGGGCGGTCATCGCCGCCGGCGGCGTGATCGTCCTGGTCGGTGTCCTGGACGACCGGTTCGAGCTGGACTCGCTGACGAAACTCGCCGGCCAGGTCACGTCGGCGGGCATCCTCGTGCTGTTCGGACTCCAGTGGCTGCTGTTCTGGATCCCGTGGGGCGACGGCGACGGCCGGGGTTCGTTCCTGGTGCTCGACCAGAACCAGGGCGCGCTGCTGACCGTGCTGCTCGCGGTGACCATGGTCAACGCGATGAACTTCGTGGACGGCCTGGACGGCCTGGCAGCCGGCATCGGCCTCATCGCCGCCGTCGCGACCTGCGCGTTCTGCATCGGCGTGCTGGCCAAGAACGGCGGCGACGTCGGCTCGTACCCGCCGGCCCTGATCGCCGCCACCCTCGCCGGCGCCTGCCTGGGCTTCCTGCCGCACAACTTCAACCCGGCCCGCATCTTCATGGGCGACTCGGGTTCCATGCTGATCGGTCTGATGCTCGCGGCGGCGGTGACGTCGGCCTCCGGCAAGCTCAACTACGGCTCCATCGACCAGTCCATCGAGACGGTGGACCTGCTCGGCCTGCTGTCCCCGCTGCTGGTGGTCGCGGCCGTGCTGTTCGTGCCGATGCTGGACCTGCTGATGGCCGTGGTGCGGCGCACCCGACGCGGCGAAAGCCCGTTCTCGGCGGACAAGATGCACCTGCACCACAGGCTCCTGGAGATCGGCCACTCCCAGCGCCGGGCCGTACTGCTCATCTACCTGTGGGCAGGCGTGCTGGCATTCGGCGCGGTGGCCCTGACCCTCTTCGACGCAACGGTCGTCGGCTGGTGCCTGGCCATCGCCCTACTGCTGGCACTACTGGTCTCCGCGATACCCAGACTCCGCGAAGCAAAACGCTCGTAGGTCCACAACGACCCCCATCACCGCCCGCCCCACCAGGTGCAGTGCGCGCGCAGCGCGCATACCCCTACCTGCCTGTTTGTCATCCCCGTCCAGCCTGTCAAAGACCACCGCGCTTGGTCCGGGGTGTCAAGCGAAGCGCGTGCGTGACACCCCGGACCAAGCGCGGGTGCCCGGCGGGCAGGCCAGACGGGGATGACACGAAGACGGGGCAAGGTGTGCGCTGCGCGCATCTTCGTCGCCTGCGCGTGTGCCGTCGCGTCGGCGGTGAATGTACTTCTGTGCTGCTGTCGTGACTGCGCCACGTGCCTGACCAGCCCGGAATGTCGTACCCCTGTGGTGGAATGAAAGCAGGGGACCCCCTGGCGGGGACTTCTGCGTGAGCTTGGGCTTCGGCGTGCTGGGGGCTTGGCCTGTCGCAGGGGTGTGGATCCGGGCTGCTGCCCGAGCATGGGCAAGGGCTGGCTGCATGAGCGTAGATCCGGGCCGCTGCGCGGGCGTGGGTTCGGATTGCCGCGGGAGTGTGGCGTTCGGCGTGGTGTACGCGGTGGCGTTCGGCGGATCGCCGGCGGGCCCGATCATCGGACTCGGGTGGGTGCCGGAGTCGGCATCGGCGCACGGTGGCGACCCCCGACCGTCGGGTGACGACCCGACCCCTCATACACTCGGTAGTGACCGGTGGGAAGGGGTGACATGAGCCAGGAGTGGACTCACGAGAAGGTCGTCCAGCGGCTCGCGGGCGAGATGTTCCGCGGGTTGATCTGGGCCGCGCTCGCGACCGTCGCCATCGGCGCGGTGGTCTGGACGGTGGTGGCCGGAGTCCCCGGCCTGGTCGCGGCGCTCATCGGTGGCGCGCTCGCCATCGCGTGTTCCCTGATCACGCTGTGGCTGATGCACAAGACCGCCGCGCTGCCCGTGCAGTTCATCATGATCGCCGCGTTCGGCGGCTTCCTGGGCAAGCTCATCCTGCTCGTGGTCGTGATGGTGCTGCTGCGCAAGTTCCCCGTCCTGCACGTCAACGCGCTGGCGCTGACCATGGCCGCGACGATCGTCGTGGCGACCTTCATGGAGGTGCGCGCTTCCAAGCGCAGTCGCAGTCAGGTGATCATCCCCACCCCGGGCAATACCTGATCTACCGGCTGGTACGGTGCGCGCAGACGGGTCGCCCCTGCTAGGTGGGGGTGCCTCTCGCGGGCGCGTGCGATACGTAAGGTACGTTTGTCCCGATCGTGACGATTCCCCCGGCGGAGTGAACGCCGGCCGGGAGAACCGGAAGGAACACAGTGACCACGTTGGTGCTGGCCTCGGGTGGCGAGTTCGTCGCACCCGGTGTGAAGGACTTCTTCCCCCCGATGCTCTTCGGGGACGTCGACAAGCCCATGGTCCTGCTGGTGCTGTCGGTCCTGATCATCGGCGCGTTCTTCATCGCGGCGACCCGCAACCTCAAGCTCGTGCCCGGGAAGTTCCAGTTCGCCGCCGAGTCGGTCTACGACCTCGGTCGCAACTCCATCGCGCGCGAGCAGATCGGCGGCAAGGACTTCAAGCCGTTCGTGCCGCTGATCCTCACTGTCTTCACGTTCGTCCTGGTGAACAACCTGTTCGGGCTCGTCCCGTTCATCCAGTTCCCGACGATGGCCCACATCGGCTACCCGATCGCCGTCTCGGTCCTGGTCATCTACCCGGTTTACCACTACGTCGGTTTCAAGCGCCACGGTTTCGTCGGTTACCTGAAGCACGCCACCATGCCGCCCGGCGCGCCGTGGTTCGTGCTCATCCTGCTGATCCCGATCGAGTTCTTCCAGAAGTTCCTGCTGAACCCGCTGACGCTGGCCATCCGAGTCTTCGCGGCGATGTTCGCGGGGCACCTGCTGCTGATGGTGTTCACCCTGGCCGGCGAGTTCCTGCTGCTCAACGGCGGGCTCACGGTCGTGGTCGCGCCGATCGCCTTCATCTTCGCCATCGCGCTGACGTTCCTCGAAGCACTGATCATGGTGCTCCAGGCGTACATCTTCGCGCTGCTGTCCGCCAACTACATCGGCGCGGCACTGGCTGAAGAGCACTGAGAGAAAAACACAAGCCTCCGATCCGCGAGAGTTCGCGGACCGAGTTGGAAAGGGAACAGCACAAGTGAGCGCTATCGTTCTTGCTCAGGATGCCGTCAAGACCGTCAACAACGCGGGCCTCGCCGCGATCGGCTACGGCCTCGCGGCCATCGGCCCCGGCATCGGCGTGGGTCTGATCTTCTCCTCGGTCATCAACGGCACCGCCCGTCAGCCCGAGGCGCGCGGCGTGCTGCTGAGCCTCGCCTGGACGACGTTCGCCATCGTCGAGGTCCTCGCACTGCTGGGCTTCGTCGTGTACTTCCTCGCGAGCAACGCCTGATCGTCCGTTTCGCGCATTAGGAGTCCCGAGATGAAGACCCTCATCCTGGCGGCGGAGGGCGGGGACATCAACCCCGTCCTCCCCCACACGACCGAGATCATCGTCGGCCTGATCGCGTTCCTGCTGCTCCTCTTCGTCATCAAGAAGTTCGTGTCGCCGCGCTTCGAGACGTTGTACGCGGAACGTGCCGCCAAGATCGAGGGCGGGATCGAGAAGGCCGAGCAAGCGCAGGCGCAAGCCCAGCAGATGCTCGAAGATTACAAGGCACAGCTGGCCGACGCGCGGGCCGAAGCGGCCCGCATCCGTGATGACGCCCGCATCGAGGGCGAGCAGATCATCACCGAGCTGCGGACCAAGGCGCAGGAGGAGTCCGCGCGGATCGTCGCGCAGGGCCAGACCCAGCTGGAGACCCAGCGGGCGCAGATCGTCGCGGAGCTGCGCGGCGAGCTGGGCCGGCTCGCGATCGACCTGGCCGACCGGGTCGTCGGCGAGTCGCTGGAGGACGAGGTGCGCCGCAAGGGCACCGTCGACCGCTTCCTCGCCGAGCTGGACAACACGTCGGCTCCGGCCGCCAAGTGAGGGAACGCCGATGACGCTGCACGCCGCAAGCCGCGACGCGCTGGCCGCCGCTGAACTGCGGCTGCTGGAGATCCTGGACAGCACCGCCGGGCCGAACAGCGAGAAGCTGGGCAAGCTGGGCGAAGAGCTGTTCGCGGTCGTCGGCCTGCTGTCCAGGCAGCCCTCGCTGCGCCGTGCCCTGGCCGACGCCTCCACCGAGGCACCCGGCCGGGAGCGGCTGCTGCACGGCCTGCTCGACGGCAAGGTCTCCGGCGAGACCCTCCAGGTGCTGGCCACGGTCGTCACCTCGCGCTGGTCCAGCCCGCGTGAGCTGGTCGACGGCGTCGAGTCGCTCGCCCGCACCACACTGCTGGTGCGGGCCGAGCGGGACGGCAAGCTCGACTCGGTCGAGGACGAGCTGTTCCGGCTCGGCCGGATCATCGCCGGCAACTACGAGCTGGAGCTGGCGCTGACCGACCCGGCGGCGGACGCCGACGGCAAGGTCTCGCTGATCGACGGCCTCGTCGCGGGCAAGGTCGACGCCACCACCAAGGCCCTCGTGGACCAGCTGGTGCGGGAGCCCCGCGGCCAGAGCGTCGTCGGCGGTCTGGCCGACCTCGCGTCGCTCGCGGCCAAGCGGCGGGAACGTTCCGTCGCCTACGTCCGTTCCGCCGTCGTCCTGGACGCGGCGCAGCAGGACCGTCTCGAAGCCACGCTGACCCGGATCTACTCCAGGCCGATCGCGCTGCACGTGGAGGTCGACCCGACGCTGCGCGGCGGCCTGCTGATCAAGATCGGCGACGAAGTCATCGACGGCAGCGTGGCCGGTCGGCTGGCGGCACTGCGCCGCGACCTCGCCGGCTGACCAACCGGAACCGCGGCCCACAAGCCCCTTTCCTTTAAACGAAGTGAGAGCAGGAACGACATGGCGGAGCTGACGATCTCGTCGGACGAGATCCGCAGTGCGATCGAGAAGTACGTCTCGACCTACTCCCCGGAAGTCAGCCGGGAAGAGGTCGGCGTCGTCGCGGAGACCTACGACGGCATCGCCATCGTCGAGGGTCTGCCCGGCACCATGACCAACGAGCTGCTGGAGTTCCCCGGCGGCGTGCTCGGCGTGGCCCTGAACCTGGAAGTGCGCGAGATCGGCGCGGTCATCCTGGGTGACTTCGACAAGATCGAAGAGGGCCAGGAGGTCAAGCGGACCGGCCAGGTGCTCTCCGTGCCGGTCGGCGACGGCTTCCTCGGCCGCGTGGTCAACCCCCTCGGCCAGCCGATCGACGGCCTCGGCGACATCGTCGCCGACGACAACCGCGCCCTGGAGCTCCAGGCGGCGTCGGTCCTCCAGCGCCAGCCGGTGGGCGAGCCGATGCAGACCGGCATCAAGGCCATCGACTCGATGACCCCGATCGGCCGCGGCCAGCGCCAGCTGATCATCGGCGACCGCAAGACCGGCAAGACCACGGTCGCGCTCGACACGATCATCAACCAGCGCGCCAACTGGGAGTCCGGTGACCCGGACAAGCAGGTCCGC
>CBHFOL010000308.1:0-9813 GCA_965995405.1 uncultured Saccharothrix sp. | reverse complement strand
CGAGGCGAGCGTGCACGCCGTGCCGTTCCTCGTCGAACTCGGCGCGAACTACAAGGTCCCGGACGCTTCACGCGATCGGGTGATATTCCTGTTGGCCGCGCTGGCGCTGGCGAGTGCCGGCTTCACCGCCGACGGCAAGCGCACCCGCCGGCACTGGAACCCGCTGCGCCGCGAACTGCCCCGGGTCGCGCCGGACTGGATCACGCAGGCCCGGTACGCGGTCGCCAAGGGCGCGCCGAAGGTGTTCGACGCGCTGGCCGGGGTCGAGGTGGCGTGCTCGCTGGCGCTGGCCATCGCGGTGCCCGAGGTCGCGCCCAAGCACGTCGTGGACGTCGCCCAGGGCATCGCGTTCGCGGGCACCCACCCGCAGCTGCTGGTGGAGGCCGCCTGCGTGGCGCTGCACCTGCTGCTGGACGAGGAGACCGACGACGTGTGGGCGTACGCGATCGCCCAGGGAGACCCGGAACTGTTGCGCGCCTACGAGGACGGCGAGTACCCGGCCCACCAGCCGGCGGTGGTGACCGCACAGCTGATGGGCTACCGCTACGCCTTCCTCGCCGCCTACGGCTAGCACCTCGCACGGGCCGGGCGGGCGAGGAACTACGCGGTGACCGCGTCCAGCTCGACCACGGGTGCCACGGCGACCTCGTCCTCCACCGGCACGGCGGGCTCCAGCGGACCCAGCGCCGTCTGCCACTCCTGGTCGGCCAGGGCGAACGCGGCCACGGTCAGCGCCACCACCGGACGTCCCGGCGGCAGCTCGTCGGCGAAGAAGTCCAGCTCCAGCCGCGCGCCCAGCGGCGAGGGCCGCAGCCGGAGCGTGCCGTGCGGGATCTCGTCGGCGTGCGCGAACCGGCACGACCACTCGGTGAACACGATCGGGCGTTCCACGGTCTCGGTCGGGTTAACCGCGCGCACGTTCGCGCCGACCGAACCGTGCCGGTAGCCGTCCGCCGCGTCGACCAGCAGCTCCTCGAACTCGATGGACGACACGCCCAGGTCGTGCCCGTGCACCAGGGCGACCTGCACCAGCGCCAGCGGCAGGTGCGGCAGCGCGTCCTCGAAGCACACCATCGCGCCGCCGTACCGGGTGTTGATCTCGGTGGGCAGGAAGCCGTCGGCGGTGGCGATGCCGTCCAGGGTGAACGTGCCCCGGTAGTCGACGGTCTCGCGCAGCCGTTCGCCGACCCGGCGGGCCAGGTTGCGCATCTCCTCGCGGATCCGGACCGGCGGGTCGTAGTAGGACGCGCAGCCCGCGTACAGGAACCGGGCCTGGCCCGCGCGGCGCGGCACGACCATCTCGATCGGCCGCAGCACGGCGGTCCCGTCCGGGAACACGATGCCGTGCACGCTCACCGGAATCCCTTCCAGGAACGGCATCACCCGCACGAAATCGCACTTGGGCCCGAGCACCTCGAACGCGTCCAGCGCCTCCTGCCGGTCCCGCACCCGGCGCACGAAGTTCGCGCCGCCGTTGATCGCCGGACCGTCGCCGGACCACACGACGCCCGCGCCCCGGTCGAGCCGGAGCGTGGCGTCCCACAGGCCCTCGAAGTCCAGGTCCAGCACCACGGCCGGCGCGCGCGGCGCGGACAGCTCGTCCCACAGCGCGTCGATCGTCGTCTTGTTCTCCAGCTCCACCCACTCGGGGCGGCGCGCGTTGAGCACCGGGCGGCCCGCGAACTCGGGCGTGTGCACGTACGGGGTGCTGATCACCAGCGCCTCGCCGTCCGGGTCGAAGTCCGCGAGGACCTCCCGGACACGGCGGTTGGGCGAGGTCAGCAGCCTGGTCAGGCGGTTCTGCTCGACCGCGACGAAGCCGCCCGCGATGCCCAGCGGCACCCAGCGGGCGACCTCGGAGTCGTACAGCGGCGCGTGATCGTCCGTCGACAGCACGAGCGTATGGCGAGCACCCAACTGGTGTAGCTCACCGGCGCGGGTACTCAGCCGAGTACCGCCCGCGAGCACGACCAGGCGGTCGCCGAACAGGGTGCCGAGGCGCTCTTGGAGCGCGGAAAGGACATGATCCATCGCCGAGAACTCGCTTTATGAGAAGCAGACGAGACAGCCGGCGAGCGCCGGGTGCCCCGAACTGTAGAGGCAGGCGAGCGGGACGGCCCAGCACGGTCCGGCAACGACCGGATGAAACTTGCCGATGGCAATGGATCGCGCCGCGCGAGATCATCGAGCGGCGTCGCGAAGTACCTGGTCAACCCGGTTCAGGAAGGAGCGCCGGGAGTTCGTCTTGAGGGACGGGAGGGTGAGGCCGAACAGCGTGTCGTCCAACGACGGGGGCGCTGCCGCGACGATGGCGGCGGCGGTCTCCAGGAAGCGCTGCCGGTTGGCCTCCTGGACTGCGTAGTCCGCAAGAACGCCCACGATGCTTGTGTGCATGGCTGGATGCGGGTAACTCACTTGGGTTGTATCGGCCGCCCATGACAACACCTTTAGGGTCAATTTCGGCGGACCGCCGTCAACCTTCCGGGTGGTGCCGTGTTGGGATGGAAACCATGCGCGTTCTGGTCACCGGCGCCCGCGGCTACCTGGGCCGAGAGGTCGTCGCCCAACTCACCGCCGGCGGGCACGAGGTGGTGCCGTTCACGGGGGACGTCCGGACGGCGGACATCCCGGCGGCGGACGGTGTGGTCCACCTGGCGGCCCTGGTCCGGGTCCGGGAGTCGTTCGACGATCCCCTTGCCTACTACGACGTCAACCTCACCGGCACGCTGCGCCTGCTCGCCGCCGGGCACCCGCGCTTCGTCCTGGCGTCCACGGCCGGCGTCTACGGCAAGCCCCGTGATCACGTGCTCACCGAAGACCACCCCCGGGTGCCGACAAACCCTTACGCGGCCACGAAAGCCGCCGCCGAGGACGCCCTGGCGTGGACGGCGCGGTCGGGTGACGTGGCGGCGGCGACGTTGCGCCTGTTCAACCTGGCCGGCGGCGGGGACCGGGACGACACGCGGGTGATCACCAGGGCGTGCGGGGTGGCGGCTGGCCTGCTGCCGTCGATGGACGTCTACGGCGACGGCTCGGCGATCCGCGACTTCGTGCACGTCCGGGACGCGGCCCGCGCTTTCGTGCTGGCACTGGAGACCTGCCGGCCGGGGCACGAGGCGTACAACGTGGGCGCGACCCCGGCGTCGGTGGCCGACGTGCTGGCCGCCGTGCACCGGGTGACGGGCCGGCCGGTGACCGTCGACCGGAAGCCCGCCCACCCCGGTGAGACCCGCGAGCTGCGGGCCGACACGACGAAGCTGCGCGGCCTGGGTTGGCGACCGCGCGAATCGGGGCTGGACGAGCTGATCCGGTCGCAGTGGGCGGAAGGTCCACATCGGACCTAGCGGCGGGGCGGTTCCCAGGGGACGCGGAGCAGGCGGGCGCCGGCCAGGAGTTGGATGCCGAGTTTCTCCGTGTAGTGGAAGCGTTGCGCGGGCGTGGTGGGGACGTCGTGGGCGTCCGGGAGCGAGTTGGTCCCGGGCTCCGGGATCGCCTTCGTCGACCACGGGCTGGACGTGCTGCTGCGTGCCGTCGCCCGGGTGGCCGCCGGCCGACAGGTCGCCGCCGGTCGCCACGTCGTCCAGCCCGTCGGCCCCGGGCTGGTCCGCCGGGTCGTCCTGGCCGGAAACACCGGGGTCGTCAGCGTCCGGGTCATCTGCGTCCGAGTCGTCGGAGTCCGAGTCGGGCTCGCCCTGCTCGCGGTCGTCCGGTCGCGGGTCGTCGGACCTGCCGTCCCGCTCGGCCCGGGGTAGCGACGGCGGCTGCGGGACCGGTTCCGCGGTGGCCGGCTCGGGTTCCACGGCCGGCAGGCTCCGGACGGCCACCGTGTCGAGCTGGGCCGCGCGCGCCAGCAGCTCGGCCGCCAGCGCCGCCGTGGTCCGGTCGTGCAGGTCCGCCGTGTGCCGCAGGGCGGCGGGATTGCCCCGGTCGGCCTCCCACAGGTGCTGGAGCTCGTGGACGAACGTGCTGTAGTTCTCCACCCGGCGCACCACGGCGTCGTGCGCGTCGTGCACGGTCTTCCACTCGCCCGCCAACAGGTCCCGCGCGGCGGCGAAGCGCTCCCGCGCCGGGCCGTGCCAGTACGCCGGGTCGATGCCGGGCAGCTGCTCGACGCCGTCGGCGAGCGGTTCCCGCTGCGCGGCGGCGGTGTCGGCGAACGCGCGCGTCCAGCCCGGGTTGCCCGGCGCCTGGTCCGTCGCCTCGAACTCCCGCGCCTGCCTGCTGGGGAAGACCTCCTCCGGGTCAGCGGAAGACCGCCGATCTGCCATCGTGCTCACCCGCCCCGGCGTCGACCAGGCGGGCGAACCGCGCGGCGAGGTCCTCGTCGGCGGTCCGGTACTCGGCCGCGATCGTGCGCAGCACCGCAGCCGCCTGCTCCGCGCCGCCGCACAGCCGGTCCAGCGCCGCGTAGAGGCTGCGCTGGTACACGGCCACGGCCTCGCGCAACGGGTTCGACTCGGCCAGCCGGGTGGCGTCGATGCCGAACCGCCACACCACGTGGCCGCGTCCGCCGTCCGCGACGGCCAGCAGCCTGCGGGCCAGTTCGTCCAGCTCGGCCAGGTCGACCGAGAAGCCGTCGTCGGTCATGTCACTCCTCCACCGGCCAGCGCCGAGCCACTTCCTCGGCGGTCCAATAGGTGCTGCCCGTCCCGCCGACCACGGGGTCGACGGCGAGCCCGATGCCCGGTGTCCGGGCGACCAGGTCGAGCACGTGACTGCCCTCGGCGCGGGTGCCCACGCCGAGCGGCCGACCCGAGGTCCGCCGGTACTCGGCGAGCCGCTCGGCGCTGGTGAACACGCAGAGGAACTCGCCGCGCCCCTCCGTGCGGACGGTGGCCAGGAAGCCGTCCTCGACCTCGAAGTGCAGGGTCCAGCGCTCCAGCCAGTACTCGATCTCGTCCCGCCGGGACGTGTTCCAGGCGTCGATGAGGTTCGACAGGTGGCTGCCGTCCACCTCGATCCGGGCCCGGCCGATTCCGGTCCGGCCGTAATCCCGTTCCGCCGCCACCAGCTCGGCGAGCTGTGCCGCCGGCGGCACGGGGGTGTTCAGCCGCAATACCCGGCCGACCGACCCGGTCAATCGGCCGACGACCTTGTTCGTGGTGTACGCGGCCCAGCCCCGCCCGTTCCGGCCGGCCAGCAACTCCAGCCGGTCGCCGAGCCAACGTGAATTGAGCTCGGAATCGCGCGGGGTGTTGTAGGCGTAGCGGAGGATCTCCTGGTTCTTGGCGTCGTTGGTGACGACCCGGATCGCGTTCTCGATCTGCCAGACCACCTTCGCGAGCACCGTCCACTCGTCGTCGTCGGGGCGGATGTGCAGCCGTCTGCCCAGCTCACTGACCCGCAACGGCATCAGGTCCACTCCGCGCACCCCCAACGCCTTGTGCAGCCGCTGTTCGATGTGGACCTGCACTGGCGACTCCTCGGTGGACAGTGGGAGGGGTGGCTCCGGGGTGCTCGATACCCGATCTTGCGACACCCGAAACGGCCGATCAACCACCTTCTCCGACGCGCCGGACGGCGATATCCGCAAAACAGCGGACACGTTGTCCGCGAGCTGGGGAAATGCCGGACAGTTGCCGCCCCGACCACCTGTTCTTGCCGTCGAATTGCCGATTCCACCGCCCTGCGCCAACGCAAATTTCCGGCAAATTTCCGGCCGGCGGGCAGCGGACGGCAATTTGCCGGCATGTTGCCGAACCGGTCGTTGCCGGCGGCCCGCCGGCTCATTTGACTGGAGATCGACACCCCCGGCCGACGAGGAGCGACGATGGCCGCACCCCAGGACCCCCGCAGCTGGCCCGCCCTGCTGCACCGGCTCGTCACGAGTTGGCCCGCGCTGCTGCGCCTCCTGCTCGGGCTCCTGATCGTCGCCGCGATCCTGGTCGGCGCGCTCCGCCTGGTCGGCGACGTCACGCTGGAGATCGGCCCGATCGGCGTCCACCACCGCGTCGAGCCGCTACCGGCGCTTGGGCACCGGGATCCGGTCGAGGTCGGCGGCGACCGCGATCTCGCCGGAGAACACCTCGGCGGCCTCCCGGTGGAACGCCTCCGGGTCGCGGTAGCGCTGGGAGAAGTGGGTCAGCACGAGCTTGCGCACGCCGCACTCGGCGGCGACCCGGGCCGCCTGTGACGCGGTCAGGTGACCGTGCTCGACCGCCAGGCTTTCGTCGACGTGCAGATATGTCGACTCGATGACCAGCAGGTCGGCCCCGTCGGCCAGCTCGAACACCCCGTCGCACAGCCGGGTGTCCATGACGAACGCGAACCGCTGCCCCGGCCGGTGCACGCTGACCTCGTCCAGCAGCGGCGGCGTGAGGTCGCGCACCGCCCGGCCCTCGATGCCGTGCGCGGCAAGCAGTTCGGGGACCATCCGGCGGCCGTCCGGCTCGACCAGGCGGTAGCCGTAGGTCTCCAGAGAGTGGTCCAGCCGGCGGGCCTCCAGCACGCCGAACGGGCCGGTCGCGATCGGACCCGGCCCGGTGACCGGCGCTTCCCGCAGGTCCAGCGTGTCGTGGAACGAGCTGGCGTGCCGGAGCCGGGCGAAGAAGTGCGCGCCGGACGCCGGGTAGTGGGCGTGCACCGGGTGCGGCGCACGATCGAGGGACAGCCGCTGCACGATGCCGGGCACGCCCAGGCAGTGGTCGCCGTGGAAGTGGGTCAGGCAGATCCGCGTGACGTCCCGCGCGGGCACGCCGGCGAGCAGGAGCTGGCGTTGCGCGCCGTCGCCGGGGTCGAACAGGAAGCCCTCGTCGTCCCAGCGCAGCAGGTAGCCGTTGTGGTTCCGGGTGCGGGTGGGTACCTGGCTCGCGGTGCCGAGCACGACCAGCTCACGTGGGGACACGTGGCAGAGTCTGCGGTATGGAAAGTCTGCGCGTGGTGTCCGAGTGGCCGGTGGAGACGGCGGCGACGGCCGTGGTCGACGCACAGGGACGTGTGTCGGGCACGTTCGGGCCGGTGGAGCACAGGTTCCCGCTGGCGTCGGTGACGAAGCTGCTGACCTCGTACGCCGTGCTGGTGGCGGTGGAGGAGGGCGCGGTCGAGTGGGACCAGCCGGCCGGTCCGGCGGGCTCGACGCTGCGGCACCTGATCGCGCACACGTCCGGGCTGGCGTTCGACTCGATGGACGTGCAGGCCGCGCCGGGCACGAAGCGGATCTACTCCAACACCGGGTTCGAGGTGCTGGCGGACGTGGTGGCCGGCGCGACCGACATCCCATTCGCGGACTACCTGACCGAGGCGGTGTTCGCACCGCTCGGCATGTCGTCGTCCACTTTGGATGGTTCGCCGGCGGCGGGCGGCACCGCCACCGTGGCCGACCTGGCCAGGTTCGCGGCCGAGGTGTGGCAGCCGAAGCTGGTGTCGGCGGCGTCGGTGGCGGAGGCGACCACCGTGGCGTTCCCCGGTCTGCGCGGTGTGCTGCCCGGCTACGGGTTGCAGCGCGAGAACGACTGGGGGCTGGGGTTCGAGATCAAGGCGGCCAAGTCGCCGCACTGGACGGGCGCGGGCAGTTCGCCCCGCACGTTCGGCCACTTCGGGCAGAGCGGCACGTTCCTGTGGTTCGACCCGGACGCGGGCGCGGCGTGCGTGGCGCTGACCGACCGCCGGTTCGGCGAGTGGGCGGTCGCGGCGTGGCCGGCGTTCACCGACGGCGTGCTGGCGGAACTGGCTACCAGGTGACCACGGCCTGGCCGCGCAGCCGGCCCTGTCGGACGTCGTCGATGGCCTTGGCGATCCGGCCGGGTTCGTAGACACCGCCGACGACCGGGGTGACCCTTCCGGACTCGACGAGTGCCCGCAGGGTCACCAGGTCTTCGAGCTTGTCCTTGTGCACCAGGGGTTTCGCCTTGATGCGGAGGAACGGCGCGGCGAGCATCCCGCGCAGCCACCGGTCGGTGCCCATGGTGAGCCGCCCGCCCGTGCCGCCGACGAACACCAGCGTGCCGCCCGGCTTCAGGACGCGGGCGCAGTCGCGGATCGACGGGTTGCCGTAGACGTCGATCAGGACGTCGAAGCGCTCCCCGATGTCCCGCAACCGTTTTCCGGCGTAGTCGAGCACTTCGTCCGCGCCGGACCGCCGCGCCAGGTCGGCCTTCGCCGCACTGCACAGCGCGGTGACGTGGGCACCCAGCGATGTGGCGATCTGCACGGCGTAGCTGCCGACGCCGCCGGACGCGCCGGAGATCAGCACGTGCTGTCCCGGGCCGACCCGGCCCCGATCGCGGACCGCCTGGATCGCGGTGAACGCGGCGATCGGCACGGCGGCGGCCTGTTCCATGGTCACGTTCGCGGGCTTGGCGGTCAGCTGTCCGGAGGGCACGGAGATGTACTCGGCGATCGAACCGCCGTGCCAGCCGAAGACCTCGTCACCGACCACGAACCCTGGCGTCCCTTGGCCGACGGCCGTGACGGTGCCCGCGAACTCCATCCCGAACACCCGGTTCGCGGGTCTTCGCCACCCGGTGACCGCGCGGGCGGCGTACGGCAGGCCGAGCACCAGGTGCCAGTCCGTGCCGGAGACCGGCGCGGCGGCGACCCGGACGAGCACCTCGCCGGGCGACGGTGCGGGCCGTTCGACGTCCCGGACCTCCAGGACTTGGGCCGGTGGCCCGTATCGTTGCTGTATCAGGGCTTTCACGCGTCCTCCTCGGGGTACTGGAACACGTCGCCCAGCGGCACGCCGAAAACGCGGGCGATCTGGAACGCCATTTCCAACGTCGGCGAGTACTTGCCCTGCTCGATCGCGTTGATCGTCTGCCGGGTCACGTCGACCTTCGCGGCGAGCTCGGCCTGCGTCATCTCGCCGTGCGCGAACCTGAGGGCACGGATGCGGTTGGTGACCTTGGTGGGCACTCAGAACCCCCGCCGGTAGGCGACGAGCTTGATCGAAGCGCCGACCACCGCGCCGACCGTGAACACGGCGTACATGGCGTTGGCGATCCAGAAGTGCCGCGCCTCGGCCAACGTCAGCGCGAACGGCCCCACCATCCCGATGCTGACGACCAGCCCGCCGACGAACTCCCCGCGCCGGTTGATCTCCTTGTCCCGGACGTCCCCGCGCGTCCGCTCGCTGGGCTTGGCGATCTCGAAGGCCACCCGCCCGACCACCGACAGGACGATGGAGATCCCGACCGCCCAGAGCAGCAGCGGCAGGTACTCGACGTCCGCGAGGGCGCCGTCGACCCGGCTGAACAGCATGACCAGGTAGACCCCGTAGGTCAGCAGGCTGACCGCCAGGTAGACCCAGGTCCCCTTCTCCTCGTACGACACGACCACCTCCGGGATGTAAAGCAAAGTTGACACTGTCAGTGTCAAGCAGTCCGGACACCATGTCAAGCATCTTTGACATATGGGCGAGTTCCCCGGTAACACCCACCACGCCGCGCACGTCCAGTCGCCCCACCCAGGCCCGATGAACGTGTTCTGCATCACACGGTCAATCGCTTGGTTGACCAGTCATTGACTGGGCAAGCTTCGGTGCGCACATTTCGGGTCGCGGGTCGTCGGGGGGCGCGCGCAGACCTGGGGGTTCCCTATCTTGTCCGTCCGCCGGAGGGCGGCTCGCGGATCGTCGCCGCGTGCCCGTGCCTGGTTCCTGTCCCCGTCTCCCAAGGTGGCCTCGTCGGTCGCCCTCGCCGCCGTGCTGATCGGCACACTCGTGGCGCTGCCGTCCGACGTCGAGCCCATGCCCGAGGGGCTCCGCGTCACCGCGTACGACGGCGCGCGGCCCTACGTGTTGCTGGGGCAGGGCGCGCAGCTCCGCCCGGCCCACACCTGGTACCAGGGCTTCCGGCTCGCCGAAGAAGAAGCCCG
>CBHFOL010000307.1:0-9846 GCA_965995405.1 uncultured Saccharothrix sp. | reverse complement strand
TTCCTCGATCGCGGTGTCCGCGGCGTCGATCGCGTCGGGGTACTCGCCGGCGGCCAGGTGGGTGTGGGCGATCCCGGTCCAGTCCCGGGCGATCGCGGTGTACGGCGGGTGCCCGGTCCCGATGACCACGCGGTCCAGGTCGATTCGCAGCGCGGTCTGCTTGGCGCGCAACGCCAGCTCGTACTTGCCCAGGCCGTCGTACGCGCGCCCCTGGGCTTCGTACGCGGTGGCCCGCGCGACCGGGTCATCGGCCCGTTCCGCCAGCCCCAGCGCACGGTCCACGGTCTCCAGCGCCTCCCGGCGCCGGTCGAGATCGCCGAGCAGGGAGGCGAGGTGGTCCACCGCCCACGCGACGCGGGACCAGGCAACGGAGGCAGCTGCGTGATGACCGGACAGTTCGGCGGACCACGCGGCCAGTCGCTGCACGTGCATCTGGTCCTCGACACGGCGTCGGTGCCGGTAGTAGGACCAAGTCGCCTCGCCGTACATCCGCACCAGGGTGTGGTCGCCGCTGTCGAGCAACTGCTGCTGCACGAGGGGCAGCGACTCGCGTTCGGCGTCCATCCACGCGAGCGCGTCGGCGTCGTGGCGGAACACCGGCAGGTCGGCCAAGTCGGGCTGTTCGTAACGGTGTTCGTCCGGCTCCAGGCACACGGTCGCCGCGTAGGCGTGGACCAGCAGACGCTCCGCCATCCACCTCAGCGCCTCCCGTTCGGCGGCGGTCCGCGGCAGTGCCGGCGCGGCGGGCTGTCCGGTCCGTGTCCGGCGCCAGCGCGGCGCGGGTGCCCCAGGCAGCGTCGCAATGTCCGCGGCGGACACGACGGGTGCGAGGTCCCCGGCCCGCTCAAGCTCGGCGGCGGCCGCAGTCGCGGCGGCATACGCGTCGTCTCCGCCCAGCAGGGCCGCCGCCGTGCCCAGACTGATCTCCTGCGGCGCCAAGTGCAGCAAGGCGACGGCGTCACGGGAGTAGGACTTCTCGGTCATGGACTGGCTCCGTTCGGGGTGGTCGGGACGCCGCGCGTTGTTGTCGTCGGGTTCGTGCGCGGGGTTTAGGTGCACGGTGGCGGCGAGGCCGTCGCGGAGTCCGTCGGCGCGGGGCGGAGCGGTCGCCTCCTGGTGGGCCAGTGCCTCGCGGCGGGGACTGTGGCCGACCGCGGCGGATCGCGGTGCTCCGTGCGACCGGCCGCTCGCCGCGCCGCGCTCGACGGCGCGGCGAGCCGGGAATGCCCTGCTGACAGGGCATCGCGGATGCCGTCGTGGTTCGGGGCGGAACGGTGCGGGCCGGGGCGGGGGAACCCGGTTCCGGCCGTCGACGACACCTGTGCGGTTGAGATGCCCAGCCGACTGGTGCGGCGGGTCACGTCGTGGTCGAGGTCAGGCGGCGAGTCCGGTGCCAGCCGATGCGTAGATGCCCGACGTGGCCACAGGACCGCTGTCTCGGGCGGGAGCCTTGCCGGTCGGCGTAGCGGGGCGTGAAAGGCCGGGTCCGGGGCTGTGATGCCCTCGCTTGGGTTTCTGTGCGGTGATCATGTTTGAAGACAGTTGCGCGCCAATCTGCGGACGGCTATCCCACCGGTTATCCCCGCGCGGATACTGCGGCTGGGATACACCGAGGTCGTCACCTGTGCGGGTGCCACTGATACTCCGATTTGGTGACTGCAGTCACATTGCGCTGCGGAGCTGGCTAGGCTGGCACGGCCATTGTGCTGCTCATTGCGCGGAAGTTGGATCTCGTGGCTGATCGTCGGTGCCGCTTGTGCGACCGGAAGCTGTCCCACGACCGTGTTGCCGGAATCTGTCGCACCTGTCCGGGCGGTATGGCCGCCGAGGCCGCTGCCGCACTGCCGTCCGGCTTCTGGCGTCAATCCCCGCAGCGGGATCATCTCGCGAAACACAACTTCTCGGCCGTCCTGCGAGTGTTCCTGGCCGAGACGCGGCGACTCGGGTACCGCTTGACACAGGAGGAGATCGGGGCGGCCTGCGGGCTGCCCCAGAACCGGATCTCGGAGTACCTGGCTGGCAGCAGAGCGGTGACGGCTCTGGAACCCGTGAGGGGGATCTGCGTAGGTTTGGAGGTGCCACCCGAACTACTCGGGTTCCCGCCACCGCACGCGATCCACGCCGCGCCATCCCAGGAGGAGGACCCGTTGGACCTCAGCCGAAGGGGATTCTTCGCCACCGTCGCCGCGCTGTCCCTCGGACCCGATCCCGGGCTCGACATCGACCGCCTCACCCGCTTGCTGCCCACCGATCCCGGTACCGATCAACCCCGCCAGATCGGCACCGCCGACATCGAAGCGCTCCAGCGACTGACCGACCATTTGCGCCAGGACGCCGCCCGACGCGGCGGCGGAACGCTGCGTGCGGGCGCGGAAGGACAACTGAAGCACGTACTGACCCTGCGCGACGCGACCAGGTCCGACTCGCTGCGGAGCCTGCTGGGACTGGCTATCGCGGACTTCGCCTCGGTCACCGGATGGATGGCCTACGACACCGAGGACCACGACGCCGCCCGCAGGCTGTGGTTGATCGCCCTGGCCTCGGCTCGCGACACCGACCACCCGCTCACCGCCGACATCACCGCGTGCGTCTATCTGGACCTCGCACACCAGGAACTGCATGTCGACCGGCCCGATGACGCGCTGCGAATGGTCAAGCTCGCCTCAGCCGCCGCCGTCGGGCACCGCCACCCGATCAGCGCCAGCACCACCAGCTACATCGAGACAAACCTGGCCTGGTGTCATGCTTCGCTAGGCGAGGTACAACCGTGTCTGCGGGCGCTGGGGCGATCCCGCGAGAAGTGGACGGACGCCGATCGCGGCTCTGCGGTGCCGTGGGCCTGGTTCGCCGGCGACACCGAGATTTCCGCCCAGCACGGTCACGCGCTGCACCTGCTCACCGGTCCCGCCTTCGCACGCAGCAGTGCGGTCAACCTTCCCGGCCTGGCCTGCACTCAGTTCCGTCTCGGCGATCTCGACACGGCCGTCCGAACCGGCCACCGGGCTGTGGCCGCCATCGTCGAGTTGTCCTCCGTACGGCGTGCCGCCGCACGGCTACGCCAACTCGATGCCGTCACGCTGGCCCACACCGACAATTCCGATGTCGTCGAACTGCGCCACCGCACCGACCACGCCCTGACCGCCGCAGCGTGAGGTCCCAGTCCCCGAACGAAGGCACGTTCCCCGGGCTGCCGGAACTGCACGCGGCGTGCGCGGTCTTCGACATCAACCCCATCGGCGCGCGCCTGACGCACCTGCGATCCAACGCGGTCTACGTGCTGCCGCACGCACACGCCGTCGCACGGCTCGCCCCGGCGACCCCGCTGCGCACGCAACGTGCCGCGACGACGATCGCGGTCACCCGATGGCTGGGCGACCTGCCGGACCCCGTCGCACTCGCACCGCTGCCGGGCACGCAACCCGTCGTCACCGACAACACGGTCGCCACCTTCTGGCCACTGCGCCCCACCACACCTCCACCGACTGCGGAGGAACTCGGAACACTGATGCGGCGCCTGCACGCGCTGACCCCGCCGCCAGCACTCCACCTGCCCGACTACCGGCCGCTGCACCGACTTCGCGAGGCACTGGACCTCGACGCAAACCTGGCACATCCCGCACTGGACGACGACGACCGCCGATGGCTCACCAGCCGCACGAACAACATCCTCTCGGCCTACCGCGCCGCCGAGTTCCCGCTCGGAGTCGGACTCGTCCACGCCGATGCCCACCGGGAGAACATCGTGCGCGGCACCGACGGCAACGGCACGTTGATCATCGACTGGGACCAAGTATGCTTCGGACCCCGCGAAATCGACCTGATCAGTGCACTCCCAGACCACTTCCACACACCCCAGGCCGATCGCCGTGACTTCGTCGTCGCCTACGGCCACGACCCCACAACCGCAAGCAGCGACTGGACCGTGCTGCGCGACATCGCCGAACTGCGTTCGCTGGCCCCCTACATCCGCCTCGCACCCCGCAAACCAGATGCAGCCGACGAACTCGCCCACCGACTGGAGTCCCTACGCACCGACGACCGTTCCGCGTTGTGGCGGGCGGTGTCCTGACAGGGTGTCGCAGGAGCCCGGATTCCGGATCCCGCCGGCCCGAAAGGCCGAATCCGAGGAGCGGGTCCTGGGCACGGCCTGTGCTGGGAGAAGTCATATCCCGCACTGTTGGTGCCGTCTCGCTGCGGAGACAGCGGTCGGGATGGTGGTCTGCTTCCCGTCGGCGGACGGGGTGCGGCTCCTGCAGGCACTGTCCGGACCGTCCGCGTGGGGATACCGTCGATGGCGAGAGCAGCGAAGGGGCGTGCTGCCGTGCCGCGACGAAGCAAACCCGGCTCGCGGGTCGAGGTGGACGAGTTGCGGTTGCGCATGGAGTTGCTGGACGCGCCCCTGGACGTGGTCGCCGCCGAGATCGGCAGGCGTTTCGCCTACCGGCCGCGCGCCGCCTACCGGCTGGCCCACGGCTGGGAGCAGAAGGAGGCCGCGCAGCGCTACAACGCGTTGGTCCAGGCCAAGGGTGTGGAGCACGCCGGGCGGGACACGATGACCCCGAGCCGGGTCAGCGAATTCGAGCGGTGGCCGGAGACCAGCCGCAAACCGCCGGTGTACGTGCTGCTGACGCTGGCCGAGCTGTACGGCACCGGCGTGGCCACCCTGCTGGATGCCGCCGACCTGGCAGGACTGCACCCGGCCGAACGGGCGGCCCTGCTCGGCCGGGGCGTGACCGGCAGGGATCCGGTGGCCCGGCCGCCGGCCTTCGTCGTGGCCGACTCCTGTGCCGAGAGTGCCTCGGCCGGTCGGGGTCGCCGCCGCGCCCTGCTGCTGGAGACCACCCTGAACTCGTTTGCCCCGGAGGATGTCGTGACCGAGGCCGCTGACCAGTCGGTCGAGGCCGCCGCCCAGGCTCAGGCCACCAACGTGGGCTCGTCCACGGTTCCGATGCTTCAGCGCGCCGTGGACGACATCGCCCGTGCCTACGAGCGGGCTGCGCCGCTACCGCTGTTTCGCCGCACCCTCGGGGTGCGCAACCTGGTGCTGGAACTGGTGGAGGGCCGCCAGCACCCGAGTCAGACCCAGGAGTTGTACGCGGTGGCGGGCAGCGTGTGCGCGCTGTTGGCGTGGATGTCCGGTGATTTCGCCCAGCACACCTCCGCGCTGTCACAGGCGGACGCGGCGTGGGTGTTCGCCGAACAGGCCGGGCACGACCCGGTGCGGGCGTGGGTGCGCACCACCCAGGCCAAGACCGCGTACTGGGCCGGGCAGTTCGAAGTCTCGGCCGAGTTCGCCCACGACGGGCTGCGGTACGCCACCGGCACCAACGCGGTGCTGCTGGCCAGCATGGAAGCGCGCGCCCATGCCCGTGTGGGTGCGCGTGACAAGACCACAGTCGCGTTGCGCCGCACCGCGCAGGCCCGTCAGACCGCCGGTGACGGGCCGGGCGGGTTGTTCGGCTGCACCGTGATCGGCCAGCACTGCTTCGCCGCCGGCGCCCACCTCACCCTCGGCGATGCCGAGGCCGCGTTGAGCGCGGCGGATGCCGCCGAGGCCGCGTTCGCCGCGACCCCGGTCGACCAGCGCTCCTACAACTCGATCACGATGGCCCGGATCAACGCCACCGTCGCCTGCGTGCTGGCCGGCGACCTCGACGGCGCCCAGCACCGCTTGGCGCAGGTCGCCGACCTGCCCTGCGAGCAGCGCCTGGACACCTTCGCCCAACGACTGCACCGCGCCGACCGGCTGCTGACCGACGGCCGGTGGCGCGGCAACCCCGACGCCGCCGCGCTGCGCGGGCAGATCTCCGCGTTCCGAGCCCAGACCGCCGCGCGGGCACTGACGACCTGATGGGGAACCGGCGGACTCCCCGCTGGGGAACACCAGCCCGCCAGCAGTGCTGAATCCGCTGGTCACGCACCGTCCGCCGTGGGATGCCGATCGTCCCCGGACGGGCGGTGCGCCCACACCGTCCCGACCGGCACGGTGGATCCACCGACGATCGCCAGCCGTCACGAAGGGTCGATCAGCGATGAGCACCACCGCGATCACGACCGACCACACCCGTCTCGGACGCCGGGAGCGTGCCGTGACCGGCGTGAACCCGCTGCGGGCCCGAGACCGGGTCCGCGGCCTGCTGCGCCGCGAACTGCTCACCCCCGCAGATCTGGTCGCGCCGGTGCTGGTGCAACCGGACCGCCGAGCGGGCGAGGACTACCGGCACCTGCCCGGCGCCGTCCCGGTCTCCGAGGTCGCCGCGTACGTCCGCGAACTGCGCGAGGCCGGGGTCCGCGCGGTGAAACTGTTCGCCTACGCGGAGGACAAGACACCCGACGCCCGCGAAGCCCTGGCTCCCGACAACCTCCTCGTCGCCGCGGTGAAGGCCAGTCGCGCCGCAGCGGAGGACGTGGTGATCGCCACCGAAGTGTGCGGCTGCGCCTGGACCGACACCGGCGAGTGCGTGCTGCTCGGATTGCACGGCCGCACCGACACACCTGCCACCTTCGAGTTGATGGCCCGGATGGCGATCCTGCACGCCCAGGCCGGCGCGGACATCATCGGCCCGGCCGCGGTGCTGGACGGCTCCGTGCGCGCGATCCGCGGCGAACTGGACGAAGCCGGGTTCCGTGAGGTCGGCATCACCCCGTCGGTGATCTTCGACTCCGCATTGTTCACCGCCTACAAGGACGCCATGCGCACCGATACCGCACGGGGCGACAGGCGCGGCTTCCAAATCGACGCCTGCCACGCCGGCCAAGCCCTGGACCAGGCCACACAATGGCTAGCCGAGGGCGCGGACTCGCTGGTAGTCCAGCCCGCGATGGTCTCCGTGGACGTCCTGACCCGACTGCGTACCCAGGTGAACGTGCCGCTCACCGCATTCTCCGTCTCGGGCGAGGACCGACTGTTCGCCCAGGCACCGGACACCGTGTACCTGGAGTACGCCCGCTCGCTCAAACGCGCCGGAGCGGACCTGATCATGACCTACGGCGCACTGCGACTCGCGATCGCGCTGGCCGAGGCCGGTGCGGCGTGAACGACGAACCCACCACCCTCCCGGACACCGTGCAACGCGCCCGGCACGCCACGGAACAGGCCGGATTCGCCATGTCCTGCGACAACCGCACCGGAGCACTGCTGGCCACCCTGGCCGCCAGCAAACCCGACGGCCGGTTCCTCGAACTGGGCACCGGCACCGGAGTCGGCACCGCGTGGCTGCTCACCGGGATGACCCGCCACGCCCGCCTGATCACCGTCGAAGCCGACCCCGCCACCGCCGCCACCGCCCGCGGGCACCTCGGCGGCGACAACCGCGCCTCACTGGTGACCGCCGACGCCGATACCTGGCTGGACACCTACGACGGCCCCGGCATCGACCTCGCGTTCGTCGACTGCCGGCCGGGCAAATTCCACCGACGCACAGACCTGCTCAACCATCTCAACGTGGGCGGCCTGTACATCGGTGACGACCTGCTGCCACAACCGACCTGGCCCGACGACCACCAGCCACGGGTGGACACCTTCGTCGCCGAAATCGCCACCCAACCAGGACTGCGGGTCACACTGATGAACTGGTCCAGCGGGCTCGTCGTCGCCGCCCGCATCTGAGTCGTAGGCTTGCCCACCATGTCGCGCACGATCCGGATCGCCACCCGTTCCAGCCCGATGGCGCTGCACCAGGCCGAGCAGGTCGCCGCCGCCCTGGAAACACTCGACCCCACGACGGGCATCGAACTGGTCAAGCTCACCACCACCGGCGACCGGTGGCTGGGCGACCTGGCCCAACTCGGCGGCAAGGGTGCCTTCGTCAAAGAGATCGACCGCGCCCTGCTGGAGGATCAGGCCGACCTCGCGGTGCACTGCCTCAAGGACATCCCCGGCGACGTTCCGGTCCCCGAGGGCCTGGCGTTCGCCGGATACCTGCCGCGTGAGGACATCCACGACGCGGTGATCAGCCGGTCGGGTGCCCGGCTGGCCGACCTGCCCGAGGGCTCGGTGATCGGCACCAGCTCGGTGCGCCGGGCCGCGCAGTTGCGCCTGCGCCACCCGCACCTGCGGATCGAACCGTTGCGCGGCAACGTCAACACGAGGCTGGCGCGGCTGGACGAGGGCCACTTCGACGCGCTGATCGCCGCAGTGTCCGGGCTGCACCGTGTCGCGGAGGCCGACCGGATCACCGAGGTCCTGTCGATGGAGACGATGTGCCCGCCGATCGGCGCCGGCGTTATCGCGTTGCAATGCCGCGCCGACGACACCCAGGTCCGTGAACTGGGCGCGCGACTCGACGACACAGATACCCGCCGGCAGGCCGACGCGGAGCGGGCGATGCTGCACGCCTTGCAGGGCCACTGCAACAGCCCGATCGCCGGCTACGCCACCACCGACCCCACCGGGCGGCTTTCCTTGCACGGCAAGGTGTTCTCCCCCGACGGCTCCCAGTGGCTGGACTCCCATCACTGGGGCGTCGCCGAGGACCCGCAGGCCTTGGGGTTCTTCGTCGGCTCCGACCTGCTCCGGCAAGGAGCCCGTGCTCTCATCGACGCCATCGCCCACTGACCCGACCACACGGCTGTGACGCAACCTGCCCGGTACAGCGCGCGTGTGCCGGGCAGGTCCTGCACAGGTTCACCGGTACTGCCACGTGTCCACTGCCCGACTAGGCCGGCGGTACCACTGGCCGCTGTACGAAGTTCGGCACGATCCCCGCGTACGGTGCGTCGTCCAGCTCCGCGCGGGCAGGTGCCGGTCCCTGGACGGTCAGCCGCCAGCAGTGGTCCGGATGCGGCTCGCCCACGCAGGCTTCGCAGCTGACACGGAGTTCGCTGTCGACCACGTGGGCCGTGTATCCGACCTCGTGCAGCGAATGCAGACCGCGCTTACAGGTGGCCGGCGCGATTCCGACGCGCACCCCCAGCTCCTGTCGGTAGCGGACGGCTCCGTCGGGTCCGGCCCCCCTGCCGATGTCATGCAAGTCCATGCGGCCGAGCATAGCCTCGTATCGAACAAGCGTTCGATACGAGGGGTCCGGGCGTCTCGCCGACCGCATCGTCCCGCGGCACGGCGGGTATCACGTTTGAAGTGCCGGAATGGCTAGAACAAGCCTCCTGGTGCCGTAGGCGCGGGGCGTAGTCGGCGGGCACGTGACTCCAGTTCGGTGCCCAGGGCCTTCTCGAAGGAACCGCTCGGCCTTCCGCCGCGGTCCGCGAGGAGGTCGTGCGCCATGAACTCCGGGTCCATGGCGAGTCGGACTTCTCGGTGAACATCTCCAGCGTCACAGAAGCCGGTGGCGGGCGTGAACACTGCCGGTGTTTGTCGACCGCCACGATGGATCGGACCGCGCGAGCACCTCCCGATCCGATGCGCAGTCCGAAAGGTCGCGGACTGTCAGGCCGCCATCCGGGCCAGGCCGTCGGCGAGGTCGACCAGTTCGGTCGCGATGCTGCGGCAGCTATCGCACACGGCGAGATGCAGGTCCACGGCGGCGCGCTCCCTCCGACGTAGGCCGCCGCGCGTCCACGACCCGAGTTTGTCCACTGTGGACCTGCACGTCCCCTCGGACGTCGGTGCGTGGACGTGGGCCTGTAGGTACGCCCGACGAAGAGCCTCTCGGGCGCGGAAGGCCAAAGTGGACACACCGACGGCCGTCAGGCCCAACAGCGGTGCTGTCTCGGTGGGCGTCCGGCCCTCTATCTCGGTGTGCAGCAGTACAGTCCGCCAGCGCTCGGGCAGCGCGGCGAGGGCTTTCACCGCAAGCGTCCGCTCCAGGCCCGCGACCGCGCTGTCCCTGAATGGCACCGAAACCGCCTGCGGCGCGATCCCGGAGACGTCATCGGTCAATTCCATCC
>CBHFOL010000306.1:0-9846 GCA_965995405.1 uncultured Saccharothrix sp. | reverse complement strand
CAGGACGAGATCATGCGTCAGTGGGACTCGCAAACTCCCGATGCGATCGCGGTCACGTGCGAGGGTCGCCGCCTGTCCTACGCGGAGCTCGACGCGTGGGCCAACCGCCTGGCGCACCGGCTGATCGAACTGGGGGCCGGTCCCGAGCGGTTCGTGGCACTGTCCCTGCCGCGCTCGGCCGAGCTGGTCGTCGCGGTCCTCGCGGTGCTCAAAGCAGGCGCGGCGTACCTGCCGTTGGATCCGGACCACCCGTCGGAACGGATCAGGGTGATGCTCGACGACGTCCGGCCCGTTGTCTTGCTGGACCACGTCGATGACGCCGAAGGCTACCCGGACACCGATCCCGGGCCGCCGTTGTCCCCGATGAATCCGGCGTACGTGATCTACACGTCGGGATCGACCGGCGTGCCCAAGGGAGTGGTGATCCCGCACGGCAACGTCACGCGCCTGTTCGAGGCCGCCCGGGAGTGGTTCTCCTTCGACCGGCACGACGTGTGGACGTTGTTCCACTCCTACGCGTTCGACTTCTCGGTCTGGGAGATGTGGGGGCCGCTGCTCCACGGTGGGCGCCTGGTCGTCGTGCCGCAGGCCGTCTCCAGGTCACCGCGCGAGTTCCTGAGGCTGTTGGCCGACGAGCGGGTGACGGTGCTGAGCCAGACGCCATCGGCGTTCTACGAGTTGGCGGACGCCGCTGAACTCGACGCTCTGCGCTACGTGATCCTGGGCGGCGAGGCGTTGGACACCAACAGGCTGAAGGGGGCGCAGGGCCCGGTGTTGGTGAACATGTACGGGATCACCGAAACCACCGTGCACGTCACCTGTTCCGTGCTCACGGGGGAGTCGGCCGGCACGATCGGCGTGGCCCTGCCCGACCTGAGGGTGTACGTGCTCGACCCGGGATTGCGCCCGGTTCCGGTCGGAGTGGCGGGCGAGCTGTACGTTGCCGGGGCCGGCTTGGCGCGCGGCTACCTCAACCGCCCCGGCCGCACGGCGGAGCGGTTCGTGGCCGACCCCTTCGGCGTGGCCGGCACCCGGATGTACCGCACCGGAGACCTCGCCCGGTGGAACGGCGGAGGTGCGCTGGAGTACGTCGGTCGAGCCGACCGGCAGGTGAAGGTCCGCGGGTTCCGCATCGAACCCGGCGAGGTCGAGAACGCCCTGCTCGGCCTGCCCCGGATCGTCTCGGCGGCGGTGCTGGCGCGCGAAGACGAGCCTGGTCTCAACCGGCTGGTGGCCTATGTCGTGCCCGTCGCCGACGGTGATCTGCCGACCGCGGCGGAATTCCGCGACGCGCTGTCGCGCACGTTGCCCGACTACATGGTTCCGTCCGCCTTTGTGCCGTTGACGGAGATGCCGTTGACCCCCAACGGGAAACTGGACCGGCGGGCACTGCGGACCATGGCCGTCGGCGCTGCCGCGAGCAGCGGGTACCGCGCGCCTCGCAGCGATGCGGAGCGGACGGTCGCAGCCATCTGGGCCGAGGTGCTCGGCGTCGAGCGGGTGGGCGTGGAGGACAACTTCTTCGAACTCGGCGGCGACTCGATCCTGAGCATCAGGGTCGCGTCCCGGCTGCGCGCGGCCTTCGGCGTCGAGGTGTCACCGCGCGCCCTGTTCGCCCGGCCGACGCCCGCTTCGCTGGCGGCCGACCTGCCGGCACGACGCGGTGTCCCGGCCGCGCCGGCGATCTCGCCCGCGCGCCGCGACCGGGACCTCCCGTTGTCCTTCGCCCAGCAGCGGTTGTGGTTCCTCAACGAGTTCGATCCGGACAGCGCGGTGTACGTGACGGTGTTCGCGGTGCGGCTGACCGGCCGGCTGTCCGTCGACGACCTCGGTCGTGCGCTGAACTCGCTGATCGCCAGGCACGAGTCGCTGCGCACCACGTTCGAGTCGGTCGACGGCCGACCCAGGCAGGTCGTGCACCCGCCGTACGCGGTCGCCGTGTCCGTGGTCGACGCGCCGGGGGAGGACGACCTCCGCGGGCTGATCGAGGACGACACCAGCCGCCCGTTCGATCTCGGGCGCGGCCCGCTGGTGCGGGTCCTGGTGGCGCGGCGGTCGGCGGACGAGTACGTGCTCGTGCTGTCCATGCACCACATCGTCACCGACGGCTGGTCGATGGGTGTGCTCGCCGAAGAGCTGAGCGCCCTGTACGCCGGGCCCGTCGAGCTGCCGGAGCTGCCGATCCAGTACGCCGATTTCGCCGTGTGGCAACGGGAACGCCTGGCCGGCGACGCACTGGACGGGCAGGTCGAGTACTGGCGTCGCCGGCTCCTCGGGCTGACGGCGCTGGAGTTGCCGACCGACCGTCCCCGGCCCCCGGTGCAGACCGACCACGGCTCCTCGTGTGAGTTCACCGTCTCCGCGCGCACGACGGCCGGGCTCAAGGAGTTGGGGCGGGGGAAGGACACGACGCTGTTCACGGTGCTGGTGGCCGCATGTCAGCTGCTGTTGCAGCGGTGGTCCGGCCAGGACGACGTGGCCGTCGGCACCGTGACCTCCGGCCGCGAGCAGCCGCAGGTGGAAGGACTGGTCGGCATCTTCGTCAACACCCTCGTGTTGCGGTCGCGGGTGGATGGCCGACTTGGCTTCCGGGAGTTCCTGGGAGAAGTGCGGACGACGGTGCTGGACGCCTTCGCCAACCAGGACGTGCCCTTCGAACGGGTGGTGGACGAGCTCCAACCCGACCGCGACACCAGCCGGTCGCCGTTGTTCCAGGTCCTGGTGACGTTGCAGAACGCGGGCAACCGGCTGCCCGAACTGGCCGGTCTCACCGTGGCGGAACTCGCGCTTCCGGTGACGAGGGCCGGCTTCGACGTCGGTTTCGAGTTCGAGGAGGCCGACGGCGGGCTGCGTGGAATGGTCGACTACAACACCGACCTGTTCGACGCGCGCACGATCGACCGGATGGTCGGGCACCTCGGCGTGCTGCTCGACGCGGTCGTGGCCGACCCCGACCAGCCCGTGGCGCGGCTCGACCTGCTGACGGCCGCCGAGCGGGAGCAACTCCTGTTCTCCTGGAACGACACCGATGTCGACGTGTCCACGGTGACGATCCCGGAGTTGTTCGAGCGACAGGCGGCGCGCACCCCGGACGCGATCGCACTGGTGTTCCAGGCCGAGACGTGGACCTTCGCCGAGCTGAACGCCCGCGCGAACCGCCTCGCCCGCCACCTCGTGGCCAACGGTGCGGCGGCCGAGCGGTTCGTGGCCGTGTCCCTGCCCCGTTCGGCCGAGGCGGTCGTCGCGATCCTCGCCGTGCTCAAGACCGGAGCCGCCTACCTGCCCCTCGATCCCGAGCTGCCGGCCGACCGGATCGATTTCGTCCTGCGCGACGCGCAGCCGGTGGTGGTGGTCGACTCGGTGCTGTCGCCCGGTGGTTCCGACGCCGATCCGGCCATCCCGCTCAGCCCCGACAACGCCGCGTACTGCATCTACACCTCGGGTTCCACCGGCCTGCCGAAGGGCGTGGTCGTGGACCACCGGGCCTTGACCGACCTGGCCCACGACCACCGTGCCGAGTTCGGCCGCGTCGGCGGGGAACACCGGTTGCGGGTCGCGTTGACGTCCGCGTTCTCGTTCGACGCGTCGTGGGACGGATTGCTCATGATGGTCGACGGTCACGAGCTGCACCTGATCGACGAGGTCATGAGGCTGGATCCCGAGGCGTTGGTGGACTACGTCGCAAGCAGGCGGATCGACCTGATCGACTCGACCCCGTCCCACGTCCGGCAACTGGTCCTGGCCGGCTTGTTCGCAGGCGACCGCCATCGGCCGTCGCTCCTCATGCTGGGCGGAGATGCTGTCGACCAGGCGTTGTGGCACGACTTGTCGGCCGTCGAGGGCACCGTTTGCTACAACTACTACGGGCCGACCGAAACCACGGTCGACGTGGTGTGGACGCGGCTGGCCGCCCACGATCGTCCGGTGATCGGCCGGCCGGGCCACAACGTGCGGGCATACGTGCTCGACGCGCTGTCGCAGCCGGTGCCGGTCGGAGTTCCGGGGCAGCTGCACCTGGCGGGCAGCCGGCTCGCCCGCGGCTACCTGAACCGGCCGGGACAGACCGCCGACCGGTTCCCGGCCAACCCGTTCGGGCCGCCCGGCAGCCGGTTGTACCGCACCGGCGACCGGGTGCGCTGGACGGCGGGCGGGCTGCTGGAGTACCTGGGGCGGGTGGACGAGCAGATCAAGATCCGGGGCTTCCGCATCGAACCCGGTGAGGTCGAAACCGCCCTGCGCGGCAACGCCGGGGTTGCCGAGGCCGTGGTCGTCGCGCGGGAGGACGACGGCCACCGGAGGCTGGTGGCCTACCTGGTGCCCGGTGGGGAACAGGCACCGTCCGCGTTGGAACTGCGTGCCTGGCTGAAGCGGAGCCTGCCGGACTACCTGGTGCCGTCCGCGTTCGTCGTGCTCGACCGGATTCCCATGACCACGAGCGGGAAGGTCGACCAGCGCGCACTACCCGCGCCGGAACTCCGGCAGGAGCCGGGCGCGACCTGGACGGCTCCGCGGACGGCGACCGAACGACACCTGGCCGAGGTCTGGTCGGAGGTGCTCGGCATCGAGCGGGTCGACGTGACGGGCAACTTCTTCGCCCTCGGCGGCGACTCGATCCTGAGCATCCAGATCGTCTCCCGGGCCCGGCAGGCGGGTCTGCGGCTGACCTCGAAGGACATCTTCCGCCACCAGACCATCGCCGAACTCGCGGTCGTCGTCGACGCGGTCCCGGCGGCGCTGCCGGTGCGGCCCGATCCGATCACCGGCCCGGCACCGCTCACCCCGATCCAGCGCTGGTTGCTGGACTCCGGGCAGGGCGATCCGCACCACTTCACCATGTCGGTGGTCGCGGAGCTGACACCCGGCCTCGATGCGGACGCGCTGTCGTCGGCGTTGGACGCGGTCGTGGCGCACCACGATGCGTTGCGCGCCCGGTTCACCCGGGTCGACGGGCAGTGGCAGCAGGAATTCGCGCCGGTCCACCGGATCCCGCTGGTCCGATGCCGGGATGTGTCCGAAGTGGACATGCACGCGACTGCGAGCGCCGCCCGCGCCGGTCTGGACGTGACGAACGGCCCGCTCGTCGCCGCGGTGCTGTTCACCTTCGGCGACGGGCGGGCATCCAGGCTCTTCCTGGCTGTCCACCACCTCGTCGTGGACGGGGTCTCGTGGCGCATCCTGCTCGGTGACCTGGAGGTCGCCTACCACCAGGTGAAGGCGGGCCGACCGGTCGACCTGGGTGCCAAGACGAGTTCCTACCACCTGTGGGCGCGCCGGCTGACCGACCACGTCGTGACCGGTGGCTTCACGGAAGACCTGCCGTACTGGACGGGTCGCGACGCGTCACCCGGACTGCCGGTGGACCGACCGGGGACCAACACGGCCGGGTCCACCGGCACGATCTCGGTGCGGCTGGACCGGGAGTACACGGATGCCTTGCTGCACAACGTTCCCGACGTGTACCGGACGCAGGTCAACGACGTGCTGATGAGCGCTCTCGGCCGGGTCCTGTCCCACTGGACCGGTCGTGGGCGGGTCCTGGTGGCCATGGAGGGGCACGGCCGCGAGGAGATCCTCGACGGCGTGGACCTGTCGCGCACCGTCGGCTGGTTCACCGCGGAGTTCCCGGTCGCGCTCGACGTGCCCGACACCGGCTGGGGCGACGTGCTCAAGTCCACCAAGGAGCAGTTGCGGGCCGTCCCCCACAAGGGGCTCGGCTACGGAGCGCTGCTCTACCTGGGCCAGGCCGGCCCGTTGGACACCGACCGGCCGCCGGAAATCTGCTTCAACTACCACGGCCAGTGGACAGCCGGATCGGACTCGAACGGGCTCTACCGCTCCTGGGGCACCGGCATCGGCCAGGACGTCGCCGCCGACCGGCTCCGCACCTACCTGTTGGAGGTGACCGGCGTCGTCCAGGACGGCGAGTTGGAACTGGGCTGGACGTACTCCACGGCGGTGCACGACGAGAACACCGTGCGCGGGCTGGCCGAACAGCTCATCGCGGCGTTGCGGAAGATCGTGGACCACTGTCGCGCGCCGGGAGCGGGCGGCCGAACCCCGTCGGACTTCCCGTTCGCGCGGCTGGATCAATCCACTGTGGACGAACTGGCCGGCGATGGCCGCTCGGTCGAGGACATCCACCCGTTGACGCCGCTACAGGCCGGGATGCTGTTCCACGGTCTGGTGGACACCGGGTCGTCCGCCTACTTCGAGCAGCTCCGCATCCGGCTCTCCGGTGTGCCCGACCCACGTGGACTGGGCGAGGCATGGCAACGGGTGGCGGACCGGACCCCGGCGCTGCGCAGCAGGTTCGTGTGGGTGGGCGTGCCCGAGCCGGTCCAGGTCGTGCACCGCGATGTGGTGCTGCCGGTCGTCCGGCACGACTGGCGGGACCGGACCGGAGCGGAGCTGGAAGTCGGACTGCGGGACCTGGTGCGCCGGGATGGTGCCGACAGGTTCGATCTCGCCGAGGCGCCGCTGTCCCGGGTGACGATCGTCGCGCTGTCCGACGACGAGGTGCTGGTGGTGTGGACCTCGCACCACATCGTGCTCGACGGGTGGAGCGCGGCCCAGGTCTTCGCCGAGGTCTGCGAGCAGTACGCGGCGGTGGCGGCGGGAAGCGAGCCCCGGCTGGTGGTCCGCCGTCCGGCGCGCGACTACCTCCGTTGGCTGGCCGACCAGGACCGGGCTCTGGCCGAGGCGTATTGGCGGCAGGTCCTGTCCGGCTTCGATTCGCCGACTTCGCTGCCGTTCGACCGCCGTCCGGTGCAGGCGCACCGGACCCAGTCGGTGGCGTCGGTCCGGGTCGAACTCCCACCGGTCGGGACGAGCGGATTGCTCGACGTCGCCAAGCGGAACGCGCTCACGGTCAACACGGTCGTCCAGGGCGCGTGGGCATTGCTGCTGTCCCGCTACAGCGGCGAGCAGGACGTCCTGTTCGGCACCACGGTGTCCGGCAGGCCGGCCGAACTGCCCGGCGTCGAGACGATGCTCGGTATGTTCATCAACACCGTGCCGACCCGTGTCCTGGTCCGCGGTGGGTGGACGCCGGCCCGATGGCTGCGCGAACTCCAGGCGGCGCAGAGCGAATCGCGGAGCTTCGACTTCGTGTCCCTGGCACAGCTGCGGCCGTGGAGCGACGTGCCGGCCGGCCGGAACCTGTTCGACAGCATGGTCGTGTTCGAGAACTACCCGATCAGCGAACCCGCGACGGCCGGGGCACCGCGGGTGCTTGACGTGGCGTCGTCGGACGCGACGAACTTCCCGCTGTGCCTGCGCGCCTCCCTCACCGATCGGCTGGCCCTCGACCTCGCCTACGACCCGGCGCTGTTCGACGCCGGTTCGGTCCGCGCGATGGGGGACCGGCTGCGCCTCCTGCTGGAAGGCATCGCGGCCGAACCCGACGGCCTGGTGGCCGGCCTGCCGTGGATGTCCGACGACGAGCGCGGCGACGTTGTCGCGGAAGGCCAGGGCACCCGGCGTGTCGTGCCCGCGGTGACGGTGCACGGGCTGTTCTCCGACCAGGCGGCCCGCACACCGGACGCGCCGGCGGTCGTGCACGGGTCCGTGACGCTGTCCTACCGGGAATTGGACGCCCGCTCGAATCACCTGGCGAATCGGCTGGTGCGGTATGGCGTCCGGCCGGAGGACCGGGTCGGTCTCCTGGCCGAGCCCTCGGTCGACCACTGCGTCGCCGAGCTCGCGGTATTGAAGGCAGGCGGGGCCTACGTTCCGCTGGACATCCGTGCGCCACGGCAACGGATGCGCTCGACGCTGGCGGAAGCCGGGGTGTCGGTGCTGGTCACCGATCCCGCCTGGCGGGCGGTGGCCGAGGACGTCCACGACGGGCCGATCGCGGTGGTCGACGCCGCCGAGTCTGCGACAGCTCCGGATGTGCCGGTGTACCAGGACAACCTGGCCTATGTCATGTACACCTCGGGATCGACCGGCACACCCAAGGGCGTCGCGGTGCGCCACCGGGACGTGGTGGCGTTGGCCTCCGACAGCCGTTTCCGGAGCGGTGCCCACGAGCGGGTGCTGGCCCATTCGCCGCTGGCCTTCGACGCGTCGACCTACGAGTTGTGGGTGCCCTTGCTCAACGGCGGCCGGGTCGTGTTGGCGAGTACTCCGGACCTGAGCGTGGAATCGTTGCGTGAAGCCATTTCCGAGCACCACCTGACCGGGTTGTGGTTGACCGCCGGTCTGTTCCGGTTGGTGGCCCGGGAGGCACCGGGTTGTCTGGCCGGTGTCCGTGAGGTGTGGACCGGTGGCGACGTGGTCCCGGCGGACGCGGTGCGCGCGGTCCTGGCGGCGGGCTCCGGCTCGGTGGTGGTCGACGCCTACGGCCCTACCGAGACCACCACGTTCGTGACCTCCCACCGGATGGTCGAGCCGCTCGCGGTGACCGAGCCGGTGCCGATCGGGCGTCCGCTGGACAACGTGCGGTGCTACGTGCTCGATCACGACCTGCGGCCGGTTCCCCGTGGCGTGCCGGGAGAACTGTGCGTCGCCGGTCCGGGACTGGCGCGCGGCTACCTGGGCCGCCCCGGCCCGACCGCCGAGCGGTTCGTCGCGGACCCGTTCGGGACGGCGGGGGAGCGCATGTACCGGACCGGGGATGTCGTCCGGCGGACCGCCGGCGGCGAACTGGCCTTCCTCGGGCGGGCCGACGAGCAGGTGAAGCTGCGCGGGTTCCGGGTCGAACCGGGTGAGGTGGAGGCCGCGTTGACCGGTTGTCCCGCCATCGGCCAGGCGGTGGTCGTCCTCGACGGGGACCGGTTGGCCGCCTATGTCGTTCCGGTGACCGGTGCGATCGTGGACGTCCCGGAGGTGCGTGCACACGCCGCGACCGTGCTGCCGGAATACCTGGTTCCGGCCGTGATCGTGGTTCTGGACGAGCTTCCGTTGAACCGCAACGGAAAGTTGGACCGGAGGGCGCTCCCGGCGCTCGAAGCCGGTACTCCCGCCGAGGACCACGTGGCACCCCGGACCGACCTCGAACGAATCACTGCCGCCATCTGGGCGGGACTGCTCGATGTGGCGCGGGTCGGCGTCCACGACAACTTCTTCGAGCTCGGCGGCGACTCGATCCTGAGCATCCGGCTGGTGTCCAGGTTGTCGGCCGAATGCGGGATGAGCGTGTCCCCGCGTGCGGTGTTCACCAACCCGACGGTCGCCGGCCTGGCCGCCGCGATCGGTGCCGACGACGCCGGGGCCGGTGACCGGATTCCGGCTTTGCCGTGGCAGGGGACCAGTGCGCAGTCGTTCGCCCAGCAACGGCTCTGGTTCCTGGACGACTTCGAACCCGGTGGCTCGGAGTACGTCACGCTGACCGTGGTGCGCTTGGTGGGCGAGCTGGACGTCGATGCCCTCGCCGAGTCGTTCACGGCGCTGGTCGCCAGGCACGAGTCGCTTCGCACGACTTTCGACTCCGTGGCGGGCAGTGGTGTCCAGGTGGTGCATCCGCCGTTCGAGGTCCGGGTGCCGGTGGTCGACCTTCCGCGAGGCACGGAACTCGTGACGCTGCTGTCGGAGGAGGCCCGGCGGCCGTTCGACCTGCGCCGAGGTCCGCTGATGAGGCCGGGGTTGATCCGGCTGGCGGCGGAAGAACACGTGCTGACCCTGGCGTTGCACCACATCGTCACCGACGGCTGGTCGAACGGGGTGATCGCCGACGAGCTGGGCGTGCTCTACCGCGCTGCCCTGTGCGGCGAGCGGGCCGACCTCCCGCCGCTGCCCGTGCGGTACGCGGACTTCGCCGCCTGGCAGCGGGGATTGCTGTCGGAGAGCCTGCTGGACGAGCAGTTGTCCTACTGGAGTCGGCAGCTAGCCGACCTACCCCCCCGG
>CBHFOL010000305.1:0-9887 GCA_965995405.1 uncultured Saccharothrix sp. | reverse complement strand
ACTGCACCGGCCGCGAGCCTCCACCAGCCGCCCAACCACCTATCGAACTTAACTTCGCAAACCCCACAAAGCAAACTTTACAAAGCAAGCCCTACAAAGCAAAACGTCCACACGACCCCACCGCGCCGCCCGCGACCGCCCCAAAGCCCGCCGCTCGAAACTTAACTTCGTAAAGCCCACATCGCAAACTTTACAAAGTAAATCGTCCACCCGACCTCGTCGCGCCCACTCGGCCCTCTGCCCGCGCCCCCTGCCCGCGCCGGGCATCCGCGCCGGACATCCGCCGGCGGGGAAGCACGTCACGGCAGGGGCAGGGGCACGTGCCAGGTGATCGTCGTGCCGGTCCGGGGCGAGGAGGACACCTCGCAGCCGCCACCCGCCGCGAGGGCACGTTCCTCAAGGTGCCGCAGCCCTCGCCGGGCGACCCCGCGCGGGATGCCGCACCCGTCGTCCGCGACCCGCAGCACGAGCCGGGCCTCGTCCTTGGCCAGCCCGATCTCGACGTGCCGCGCCCCGGAGTGCCGCACGACGTTCGACAACGCCTCCCGCAACGCCGCCCGCGCGTGGTCCGCCAGTTCCGGCGGCACCTGCCCCAGGTCGCCGTCGATCCGCACCTCGGGCTCGAACCCCAGCAACTCCCCCGCCGTATGCGCCTCGGCCAGCACGGACCCGCGCAGATCCGCGTCACCGGGCTTGCCCGGATCGGCACTGCGCAACGCCCGCACCGTGGCCCGCACCTCCGCCATGGTCTGGTCGAGCTGGTCCACCACGTCGGCGAGCCGCCGCGCCTCACGCCCGTCGAGCTTGAGCCGCCGGTCCAACAGGTCCAGCTGCACACCCGTGGCATACAGGCGCTGGATGATCACGTCGTGCAGGTCGCGCGCGATCCGTTCACGTTCCTGGTAGACGGCGACCCGCTGCCGCGCGGTGAACCCTTCGGCGAGCACCACCGCCAACCCGGCCTGCGCCGCGAACGCCGTAAGGACGTCCACGGTGTCCGTACTGAACGGCGCGGCACCCTTACGCCGGTACACGGCCAACGCGCCGATACGCCGCTCCTTGGTACCGAACGGCGCCACCGCGAACGGCCCGTAGCCACGCAGCGCTTTCGGCACGAACGGGGCCGTGCGCGGGTCGGTGGTGAAGTCGTCCGCGACGACCGGCACCCCGGTCCGGGCGGCACGAGCGGCGGACGAGCGGTTCGACAGGACGATGCCCACCGGGTCGTCGTCGCCGGAAGACGTTTCGACGGTGAGCGTCCCGTCGTCCCCGCTGACCATGGCCAACCCGAGGTCGGCCTCGGCGAGTTCCACGGCACGCCGGACGACCAGCGGCAGCACGGCGTCCGGGTCGTCGCCGGCCAACGCGGCGGTGGTGATCTCGGTCGACGCGGCGAGCACCAGGGCGGGGTCCACGGCCGTCAACGGTAGGCCCCGACCCCGACCCGCCCGTGGGACACCTCCAACACCAGGTCCGCCCGCGCGGCCTCGTCGGGCCGGTGGGTGATGTGCACGACGGTGCGGTCCAGCCCGTCGACCAGGTCGAGCAGGTCGCGGGCGGACGGTTCGTCCAGGTGGGCGGTCGGTTCGTCGAGCAGCAGGATGTCGGTGTCGAACAGCAGCGCCCGCGCCAGTGCGACGCGTTGCGCCTCGCCGCCGGACAGCAGCGTCGGGCCGACGACGGTGTCCAGGTCGACGGCCAGCCCGACCCGGGCGAGGACGTCGCGCATCCGCTCGTCGGTGGCACGCGGGTCGCCGATGCGCAGGTTCTCGCGCAGCGATGTGGACACCAGCATCGGCTCCTGCGGACACCACGCCACCCGCTCGGGCCGCCGAACCACCCCGTCCGACGCGTCGATGAAGCCGAGCAGCAACGCCAGCAACGTTGACTTCCCGGCCCCGGACGGCCCGACGACCGCGACCTTCGCCCCGGCGGGCACGCGAACGCTCACGTCCTCCAACACGGGTGCCGACGCCCCGGGCCACCCCACCGTGACGCCCTCCAGCACCACGACGTCACCCGACGGCGAGTCGATCCCCGCCACATCGCCCGACGGCGTATCGACCACCGCACCATCGCCCATCGGCGAACCGACCCCCACCCCGCCCGCCGACCGACCGACCGCCACGTCCCCGGCCGGCGGGCCGACCCGCTGTGGCACCAACGGGTCGACCCGCCCCGCCGCCGCGCCGTCCTCAGCTTCGGCGAGCGGCGGTGTCGGTGGCCTCTGCTTGGATTGAATCGGGGGGTGCTCAGCTCCGGACGAGGATTGTTCAACAATCCTCCCGTAGGATTCGCGCAACGATCCCCAGTGCTGAGCCGCCACCGGCAGCGCACCCAACACCTCGGCCAGCGCCAACGGCACCAGCCCGAGCACCGGAGCCAGCAGCGGGTCCACCCCGGACGCGATCGCCGTGCACGCCACGACCGCGAACCCCAACGCCAGGTGCACGACACCGGTCGCCGCACCCGCACCGAACGCCTGCCGCCGCGCCAACCCGGCCAACTCGGCATCGTGCCCGGCCAACGCCGCCCGCACCTTCCGGTCCGCCCCGAACGCGATCAGGTCCGGCGCGGCCGTCAGCAGCGTCAACACCTCCTCGGACACCCGCCGCCGACCCCGCGCCAGCACCGTGCTCGCCCGACGTTCCGCGAGCACTGCCACCAACGGCGCGAGCGTGCCCCCGACGACCAAAGCGACCGCGAGCGCCAACCCGGCCAACGGCGAGATCAACGCGAACAGCACCACCGCCCCGACACCCACCCCGGCCGCGACGAACGGCGGCTGGAGCACGCGCGGCACGAGGTCGCGGACGGTGTCGACGTCGTCCACCAAACGGGTGAGTTCGGCCCTGCCAGGACGCAGGCTCCGCCACAGCCGCACCCGCAGGTGCTCCGCGAACCGGAACGCGGCGTCGTGCGACACGAGCCGTTCCAGGTACCGCAGCACACCCTTGGCCAGCGCAAACGTTCGCACCCCGACCACCAGCACGGACAGCGTGAGGATCGGCGGCTGGGTCGCCGCCTTGGCGATCAGGTACGCGGCGAGCGCGGTCAGCGCGACCCCACTGGCCGAGGCGGCCACCCCCAGGGCCGCCCCGGCCAGTATTCGGGCAGTCGGCCGGGGCGTCCGTGGCGGCGCCGTCCGGTCGACTTCGTGGTCTCGGGTTACCACCGCGAGAGGATTGTCCGATTGTTCAACAATCCTATGGGTGGACAAAAGAACAGTTGCACCTCGGTCTGCGGCGCACTGGACGGCGGCCATGACCTTGGCGGCGGTCGCCGGGTCCAGGTGCGCGGTAGGTTCGTCCAACAAGAGGATTGTTGAACGATCCTTCGCGAGGGTCAGGGCGCGGGCGATGGCGACCCGCTGGCGTTCCCCGGTGGAGAGCTCGGCGATCGGGCGGTGCACCAGGTGGTCGGCGGCGATCTCGGCCAGCACGTCCCGGTCGACCCGGCCGGTGGTCAGCTCAAGCTCGTCGGCGACGGTCCGGCCGGCGAACGCGGGCCGCTGCGGCACCCAGGCGATGGCGTCCCGGTCGACCAGCACCTCGCCGCCGTCCGGCTCCACGAACCCGAGGAGCACCGCGAACAGCGTCGACTTCCCGGCACCGCTCGGCGCGTCCAGCCGGTGCACCTCGCCCGGCCGCACGATGAAGCTGATCCCGTCCGGGGCGTACCGGTCCCGCCGCCGCACCCGCAGGTTGCGCACCTCGATCCCGACCGGCCCGTTGTTGACGCCCGCAATGCCAACCGGCCCACCGGTTACACCGGCCATGCCCGCCGGAACGCCACCAGTGCCCGCCGCGCCGACCTGGCTTCCACCGGCATCCGCCGCGCCGACCGCGCACGACGCAACCGGCCGCGACGCGACCGACCCCGAAACCACCGACCGCGACCTGATCGACAGCCGCCCGATGGCCCGCGAACCACCGGGACGACGCGGCACCGGCACCGGCACCTCCGCCACCCGCCGCACGGCCTCCACCCCGTCCTCGGACGCGTGGTGCGCCGCACCCGCCGCCCGCAACGGCAGGTAGCACTCGGGCGCGAGGATCAGCACCACCAGCCCGGTCAGCAGCGTCAGCTCCCCCGACACCAGCCGCAACCCGATCCCCACCGCGATCAACGCCACCGACAGCGACGCCACGATCTCCAACACCAGCGCCGACAGGAACGCGACCCGCAACGTCCCCATGGTCGCCCGCCGGTACCGCTCCCCCACCTCCCGCACCGCCGAAACCTGCGCCGCGGCCCGCCCGAACGCCGTCAACACCGGCAACGCCCGCACCAACTCCGCGAGCCGCCCGGACAGCCGTTCCAACGCCGAGGCCGCCACCGCGACCCGAGCCGCCGTGAACTTCCCGATCAGGATCGCGAACACCGGGATCAGCGGCAGCGTCACCGCGATCAGCACCGCCGACGTCGGATCGGTGACCAGCACCCACCCGCCGACCAGCACCGGCACCACGGCGGTCGTCACCAGCGCGGGCAGGTACCGGGTGAAGTACGCGTCCAGCGCGTCCAGCCCCTTGGTCGCCAACACGGCCAGCTCGGCGGGCCCCCGCGCCACGATCCACTCCGGCCCCAGCCCCAGCGCCCGGTCCAGGACCGCCGCCCGCAGCTCCTCCTTGGCCCCCGCCGCCGCCCGGGCCGCCACGGTCTCCGTCGCCCAGGCCAGCCCGGCCCGCGCGCACACCGCGAACGCCAACGACCACAACGACCCGCCCGCCACCAGCGCGGACGCCAACGCGACGGCCTGCCACACCAGCGCGCCCGCCGACAACGCGGCCAACACCCCGCAACAGGTCAACGCCCGGCGCGCCGAAGGCGAAAGGGCAGGCAGCGCGCCGAGCGGACCTTTCCCCGGCTTCTTGGCGGAAGGGGCTCCGGGGACGTTCACACCAAGACCGTAAGTCCGCCCGACCGATCCCGCTCAGGTACGACAGTCCCGTGGACCACAGGACCTAGGTCCCGTCCGGGAATCCGCCGACCGGACGCAACCGCACCCGGAACCGCCACGAAACCCGCCACGAAACAACGTTTCCGATCTACCATCCGGCCATGGCCGACGACGGACTGGTCGAACTGCACGGCGTCGGGCGCGGCCCGAACGTCGGCTGGCGGCTGCTCAGCCTGGCCATCGGGTTCACCGGCCCGGTGCTCGCCGCGTTCGGCTACGCCGAGGCCGGCACCGATTCCATCCAGTTCTACGTGGGCGCGGGACTGTCGCTGATCCTGGTACCCCTCGGCATCGGCACCTGGACCGCCACCACCCGAGGCCGGGCACGACTGCTGCGGCTGGACGAGGTGGGGCTGCCCGCGACCGGCGAGGTCCTCACCGCCGAGGACGACGGCGGCGAGATGCCGAACATGATCCTCCGGGTGCGGATCAGCGGACCGGACGTCCCGCCGTTCGAGACCACCGTCACCGGCCGCTCCGGCCCCACTACCAAACCGGGCAGCCGCCTGACGATCCTGGTCGACCCGGACGACGGGACGTTCCTGATCCGCGATTTCGACGACGCCAACTTCATCCCTGGCGACGACTAGGGCACGTGCACGCGCGGGATGTGCCGGGTCCCGATCCGCTTGCGGAACACCCAGTACGTCCAGCCCTGGTAGACCAGCACCGCGGGCGTGCCGAACGCCGCCACCCACGTCATCACGGTCAGCGTGTACGGGCTCGAAGCCGTGTTCTCCACCGTCAACGAGAACGCCGGGTCCAAAGTGGACGGAAGCACGTTCGGGTACAGCGCCCCGAACAGCGCCACCACCGTGCAGGCCACCGCGATCCCCATCAACGCGAACGCCTGCCCCTCACGCCGCAACGCGAGCCGCGCCAACGCCCCGAACGCCGCCAGCGCCACCCCGATCGCCGCCGCGTACGTCCACGCCGTCCCGAACCGGATCTGCACGACCAGCAGCAGCACGACCAGCGGCAGCAACGCGACGGGCGCGATCTTCAACGCCACCGCGCGCGCCCGTTCCCGCACTTCGCCCTCGGTCTTCAGCGACAGGAACACCGCGCCGTGCACCATCGCGTACCCGGCGATCGCCAACGCGCCCAACAGCGATTCCCACGTGACCGCGGCGAACGGCGACCCGACCCGGTCGCCCGCCGCGTCCAGCGGCAGCCCGAACACGTTGGCCGTCAACACGAGTCCGATGCCCAGCGCCGCCACCCACGACCCGACGAAGATCACCGCGTCCCACACCCGCCGCCAGCGGACGGTGTCGACCTTCCCCCGGTACTCGAACGCCACCCCGCGCCCGATCAGCGCCACCAGGAACAGCACCAGCGGGATGTAGGCCGAGCTGAACAGCGAGGCGTACCAGCCGGGGAACGCCGCGAACGTCGCACCGCCCGCGACCAGCAGCCACACCTCGTTGCCGTCCCACACCGGGCCGATGGTGTTGATCAGCACCCGCCGCTCGGTCTCGTCCCGGCCGAGCACGGGCAGCAGCATGCCGACCCCGAAGTCGAAGCCCTCCAGGAACAGGTAGCCCAGCCACAGCAGGGCGATCACGCAGAACCAGAACGTCTCCACGGCTCCCCCTCAGTACGCGAACGACAGGACGTCGTCGGCCGGCTTCTGTTGATCGGGCTTGTCCTGATCGGGCTTGTCCGGCGGCAACACGCCCTCGACCCCGCCCCGCACGTAACGCCGGATCAGGAACACCTCGACGCACGCCAGCACCCCGTACACCGTCGTCAGCGCGATCAGCGACGTCAGCACCTCGCCCGGCGTCGAGTTCGACACGGCCCGCGCGGTGAACATCCACACCCCGTCCACCCCCGACGGGTTCGGCGCCACCACGAACGGCTGCCGGCCCATCTCGGTGAAGATCCAGCCGAAGCTGTTGCCCAGGAACGGCGTCGCGATGCTGCCCAGCGCCAGCCACTTGAACCACCGGCCGCGCGGCGTCCGACCGCCCCGGGTCAGCCACAGCACCAGCAGGCCCACGCCCGCCGAGATCGCGCCGAACCCGATCATCAGCCGGAATCCCCAGTAGGTGACGGGCAGCATCGGCACGTAGTCGATCGGCTTGCCCGACAGCTCGCCGAGCCGCTCGTCCACCGGGTAGTTCGTGCCGTACTTCTCCTGGTACATCGGGACGAGGTCCTCGATGCCCTTCACCTCGGTGCTGAAGTCGTTGTGCGCCAGGAACGACAGCAGCGCGGGCACGGTGATGCTCTTGACCGACTCGCAATCCGACCGCGACACGTCGCCGACCGCGAAGACCGAGAACGCGGCGGGCGATTCGGTGTGGCACAACGCCTCGGCGGCGGCCATCTTCATCGGCTGCTGCTCGAACATCAGCTTGCCCTGGAAGTCACCGGTGATCGCCAGCCCGGCGAACGCGACCACGCCGACCCACGTGCCGAGCTTGACCGACGAGCGCCAGACGCGTTCCTCACCCGACTTGCGCCACAGGTGCCAGGCGGCGATGGCCACCAGGAACCCGGCGGCGACCGCGAACGCGCCGAAGATCGTGTGCGGGAACGCGGCCAGCACCGTGTTGTTGCCCAGCACCTCCCAGATCGAGGTGAGCCGGGGACGCCCGTCCACCAGTACGACGCCGACCGGGTGCTGCATCCACGAGTTCGCGGCCAGGATGAAGTACGCGGACGCCATCGTGGCCAGCGAGAACGCCCACGCGCAGGCCAGGTGCGCCTTGCGCGGCAGCCGGTCCCAGCCGAAGATCCACAGGCCGAGGAACGTCGACTCGACGAAGAACGCGACCAGGCCCTCCATGGCGAGCGGCGCGCCGAACACGTCGCCGACGAACCGCGAGTAGGCGCTCCACGTCATGCCGAACTGGAACTCCTGCACGATGCCGGTCACCACGCCCATGGCGAAGTTGATCAGCAGCAGCTTGCCCCAGAACTTCGTCATCGCCAGGTACTTGCGGTCACCCGTGCGCACCCAGGCCGTCTGCATCCCGGCGACCAGCAGCGACAGGCCGATCGTCAGCGGCACCATCAGGAAGTGGTAGACGGTGGTGATGCCGAACTGCCACCGCGCCAGATCGAGAACGTCCACGGCCACGACGGTAGGGCGGCGGCGGGGTTCCCGCTCAGGTACGACGGTCCCGTCCGGGCCGGGACCAAGGTCCCCCCGGTGCGGTCGGCGTCACGTCGACCTGCGCGAACGCGTCGCCTACAATGGGTGACGCCAGAGGGGAGTAGTTCCCGCGATCGGGTCTGTTGTGGACGATCGCGGCGAGGTGATCGACATACTGGTCCGTCTCGAACGGATCCGGTCCCTCACCCGTCTTCGCGACGGGCGAACGAGACCTCCGGCCGGGCAGTGCATCACGCCCGGTCGGGGTCGTGCTGCCTCCGTCCGGGTTCCACCGGACGTGGAGGTACCTCGTGGCATCGGAACTCATCGCGCTCGCAACGGCGTTCGGCATCATCTTCCTGGCCGAACTGCCGGACAAGACGATGGTGGCCACTCTCGTGCTGACCACGCGCTACCGGGCCTGGCCGGTGTTCGTGGGGGTGACGGTGGCGTTCGCCGTCCAGTGCGTCGTGGCGGCCACGTTCGGCGGGGTCCTGACGCTGCTGCCGGATCGGCTGGTGGCGGGCATCGTGGCCGTGCTGTTCGGCGTCGGGGCGTTTTTGCTGTTGAAGGAGAGCTTCGCGCAGGACGACGCTTCGGACGACGACGCCTCCACCCGTCCGGCCGTGTCATTCCGGCGGGCGGCGCTGACGTCGTTCGGTGTGCTGTTCGCGGCGGAATGGGGCGACGCCTCGCAACTGGCGACGGCCGCTTTGTCGGCCCGTTACGGGGCTCCGGTTTTCGTCGGCCTGGGCGCTTTCCTGGCGCTGGCGACCGTCGCGGGTATCGCGGTGCTGGTGGGGCGCAAGATCGCCGGCCGCATCCCGACCCACCTGATCCAGCGGGTCAGCGGGGCGATCTTCGCGGTGTTCGCCGTGCTGGCGACGTGGCAGGCGGTCACCGGCTGACCGGGTCAGGCGTTCCCCCGCCACTCCGCGTGGAACTCGTCGAGGAACGCGACCATGTACCGGTGACGGCTGTCCGCGAGTTTCCGTCCGTACTCGGTGTTCATGCGGTCGCGCAACAGCAGCAGTTTCTCGTGAAAGTGGTTGACGGTCGTCCCAACGGAGGTGACGTAGCTCTCCACGGTGGCGTGCAGCACGGGCGGGATTTCGGGGTCGTGGATCGGCCTGTGCACGTGGCCTCCGTAGGCGAAGGTGCGTGCTATCCCGATGGCGCCGATGGCGTCGAGCCGGTCGGCGTCCTGGAGGCATCGGCCTTCCAGGGACAGCGGGAACTGTTCGACCCGCGCCCCCTTGAACGAGATCCGCCGAATTATCTCGGCCACCCGGACGGCGATTCCATCGCTCACGCCGACCGACTTCAGGTACTCCGCCGCGAACCGGGGGCCCGCCTCCTCGTCACCCGAGAATTTGTAATCCTCCACATCGTGCAGCAACGCCGCGAGTTCCACGACGAAGACATCGGCGCCTTCGTGCTCGGCGATCCGCAACGCGGTCGCGCGAACCCTCTCCGCATGCCACCAGTCGTGCCCCGTCGACTCCGAACCGAGCTTGCCGCGGACCAGTTCCTCGGTCTTTTTGATCACATCCACGCGACTCGGGACATCGACATCCCCGCTCGTGCCGACAGGAGAATCAACAGGCGTCATGCCGCGCATGGTACCGAAGCCGTCAGATCATGAGAAGCACGTACGAAGTCGGCGTGTCGCGTCAGGTGGGCGAACTCCGAAATTTGCGGACAACCAGGTCGGCGAACTGCTCCGGGGAGAAGTCCCGGGCATCCACGTAGCCTATTGTCGGATTCAGTCCGGGCAGCACGACCTCGTCGAGAACGTAGGGCAGCACATAGCAGTTG
>CBHFOL010000304.1:0-9947 GCA_965995405.1 uncultured Saccharothrix sp. | reverse complement strand
TGTGGGAGATGACCGTCGCGGCCCGGCTGGGTCTGAGCGCCGCCGCCCGGTACGCGCTGGAGCTGGGACTGGACGTGATCACGCGCGAGGTCCGGGACCGGGCCGAGCGGTTGCGGCACGGGCTGGGCGCGCTGCCCGGCGTGGAGGTCCGGGACATCGGCGAACAGCGGTCCGGCATCGTCACGTTCACCGTCGCCGGGCGCGGGGCGGCGGAGATGCGGGCCCTGCTGGCGGCCGACGACGTGACGGTCAGCACCAGCACCGAGAGCTCGACGTTGCTGGACATGACCAAACGCGGGCTCAACGAGGTGGTCAGGGCGTCGCCCCACTACTTCGTCGAGCCCGCGCAGGTCGATCACGCAGTGGAAGCTGTCAGCAGGTGCGTCCGATGATTCGCGGCACGCAGTCCGAGTAGGTCAGGAACAGCTCCACGGCGCTGTCGTTCCGGGCGGTCTGGGAGGCGATCACCGTGTCACGCGGGTAGAACCCGCTGGTGCCGCTCCCGGACCGCGGGTACATCTCGAAGGTGTACGACCAGATCTTGTGCTGGAACCACATCCAGTCGTTGACGCTGCCGTCGGTGATGTACAGGTCGCTGGACTGCTCGGGCGTGTAGCCGTTCAGCGACGCCATCCGGCGGCCGAGGGTGGAGAACGCGCTGGCCTGGTTCGCGTCCAGGCCGGGCGCGGTGTCGGCGGTCGTGTAGCCGTACGGCCACAGGATCAGCTCCGAGTAGGTGTGCCAGTCGATGTGCGTCTTGATCTGCTGCACACCGCCGACGACCCGGCTGCCGACGAAATCGCGGACCCGCTGGGTTTCCGGCGCGGAGAACGCCGACGGGCCCCGGTAGGTCTCACTGGACGGGCTGCCGCTGGAACCGCCGCAGCAGCCCCACTTGTAGCCCCAGTTGCGGTTCGGGTCGGTGCCGCTGCCCTGCCGGTTCTTCCGCCACGCGCGGAACGAACCGGACGCGATGTCGTACTCCGCGCCGTCCGGGTTGACGCTGGTGACGATCCAGATCTCGCGGGAGTCGACCAGGTTCTTGATGGCCGGGCTGGTGGCGTACCCGTCGGTGTACTGCTTGATGATGCGCAGGCACATCTCGACGGTGAGGTGCTCGCGGGCGTGCTGGTTGCAGGTGAACAGCACCTCGGGCTCGGCCTCGTCCACGCCGGGGTTGTCGCTGATCTTCAGCAGCCACAGGTCGCGACCCTCGTACGACTTGCCGATGCTGCTCAGCTTCACCAGGTCCGGGTGGTCGCGGACGGTCTGGTTCAGCTCGGCCACCGTCTCCTGGAAGTTGTGGTAGCCGGTGTAGCCGGACGGGAAGTCCTGGGCCCCGACGTCACCGGTCCGGTCGGTGAAATCGGCCTTGCCGAGGGCGGCCAGCTGGGCGTCCGCGTTGCCCAGGTTCTTCATCGGCAGCCCGGTGGCGCGCAGCAGCCACTGCTGCCGGCCCTCGGCGATCACGGTCAGCGTCGGCCCGTTCGCGCCGAGCACGTCGACACCGGTCCGGGCCACCCGGGTCCGGGCCTCGGAGCTGTCGGCGGTGATCTCGAACACGGTCCGTTCGGGAGAGCTGGTCGTGCTCGGCTGTGCCGTCACGGTGTGCAGGGGCAGCACCAGGGTCAGGCACGCACCGAGCACGGCGGCCACGAGGCCGCGCCGCTTGGGGGACATTGCGCCTCCATCATCAGCAGGGTTTGCGACGGAGTTGTGCGTACGCAGCGTGGCCTGAATGTCACAGATCGGCATATCCGCCGTTTGTCGGGTTCAGCATGTGGACGTGGGCTGACATTTGACAGTGCCGGGGTTTCCCGGGCCGTTCTCGCCGCCGAATTCCGCGGTTCCACGGCTGTTCGGGGTAGTGCCCACCCGGGTGATCGGCCGAGTGCCCGCCGCTGGTCGACCTGGCGACCCGTTCGGAGGTGAACGATCGTTTCGGCGAGGTGGGGACGCGGTGGCGCACGACGAGCAGGAGGCCGAGGCGGGCCACCGCGCCCGTGACCGCCGGTTCCGGGACGTGCGCGTTCCGGGGTGGGTCTGCGTCGCGTTGAGCCGGACGGCTTACCCTTGAGGACATGCTCAACCGCATCGACCTGCGAGGTCGGGTCCCGTCGCCCGCTGAACTGCGCGCCGCGCTGCCGCGCGCCGAAGTGGACGTGGACGCGGTACTGCATCACGTGCGGCCGATCGTGGCGGCGGTGCGGGAACGCGGGGTCGAGGCGGTTCTGGAGTTCGGCGAGAAGTTCGACAAGGTCCGCCCGGAGGGCGTGCGCGTGCCGCCGGCCGAACTGGACCGCGCGCTGGCCGAACTGGACCCGGCCGTCCGGGAGGCGCTGGAGGAGTCCATCGCCCGCGCCCGCAAGGTGCACGCCGACCAGCGGCGCACCGACACCACGACGCAGGTCGTGCCCGGCGGCACGGTCACCGAGCGCTGGGTGCCGGTGGCCCGGGTCGGGCTGTACGCGCCGGGCGGGCTGGCCGTCTACCCGTCCAGTGTGGTCATGAACGTGGTGCCGGCGCAGACCGCCGGCGTCGAGTCGCTGGTGGTGTGCTCGCCGCCGCAGGCCGAGTTCGGCGGCCGGCCGCACCCGGCGGTCCTGGCCGCCGCCGCGCTGCTCGGCGTGACCGAGGTGTGGGCGGTCGGCGGGGCGCAGGCCGTGGCGCTGCTCGCGTACGGCGGGGTCGACACCGACGGCGCGGAACTCGCCCCGGTCGACCTGGTCACCGGGCCCGGCAACATCTACCTGACCGCCGCCAAGCGGCTGCTGCGCGGCCTGATCGGCATCGACTCCGAGGCCGGCCCCACCGAGATCGCGATCCTGGCGGACGACACGGCCGACCCGGTGCACGTGGCGGCGGACCTGATCAGCCAGGCCGAGCACGACACGCTGGCGGCGAGCGTCCTGGTCACCACGTCGGCCGGGCTGGCGGACGCGGTGGACGTCGAGCTGGAACGCCAGGTCGGCGCGACCAAGCACGCCGAGCGGATCCGGACGGCGTTGCGGGGCAGGCAGTCCGGCACCGTCCTGGTGTCCACTGTGGATGAAGGGCTGCGGGTGGTGGACGTCTACGCCGCCGAGCACCTGGAGATCCAGACCGCGTCCGCCCGGGAGGTCGCGGCACGGGTGCGCGCGGCGGGCGCGATCTTCGTGGGCGCGCACTCCCCGGTGTCGCTGGGCGACTACTGCGCCGGCTCCAACCACGTGCTGCCGACCGGTGGCTGCGCGCGGCACTCGTCGGGGCTGTCGGTCCAGACGTTCCTGCGCGGCATCCACGTCGTGGACTACAGCGAGGACGCGTTGCGCGAGGTGGCGGCGAAGGTCGTCGCCCTGGCCAACGCGGAGGACCTGCCCGCGCACGGCCAGGCCGTCACGGCGAGGTTCCCCGGATGAGGCCGATCGGTGAGCGGGTGGAGTTGGCCGACCTCCCCCTGCGGGAGGACCTGCGTGGCCGCACGCCCTACGGCGCGCCGCAGCTCGACGTCCCGGTTCGGCTCAACACCAACGAGAATCCGTACCCGCCGACGCCGGAGCTGGTCGCCGACGTGACGCGGGAGGTCGCGGCGGTGGCGGCTTCACTGCACCGCTACCCGGACCGGGACGCGGTGGCGTTGCGGGAAGACCTCGCCGCCTACCTGGCGTCGTCCACCGGGGTGCCGTTGACCGCGCGGAACCTGTGGGCTGCCAACGGGTCCAACGAGATCCTTCAGCAGATCCTCCAGGCGTTCGGCGGGCCGGGGCGGACGGCGCTCGGGTTCGAGCCGTCTTACTCGATGCACCCGATCATCGCCGCCGGCACCCGGACCGAGTGGTCGCCCACGCCCAGGCGTCCCGATTTTTCGCTGGACGTGGGGAAAGCCGCCGGGATCGTGGCTGCGACAAGGCCCGACGTGGTGTTCGTGACCAGCCCGAACAACCCTACGGGGCAGAGCGTTCCGGTCGACGACCTCCGGGTCGTGATCGAGGCCGCGCCGGGGATGGTCGTGGTGGACGAGGCGTACGCGGAGTTCTCCTCGCGGGAGAGCGCCGTCGTGCTGCTGGACGAGTACCCGGAGAAGCTGATCGTCAGCCGCACCATGAGCAAGGCGTTCGCCTTCGCCGGCGGTCGGCTCGGGTATCTGGCCGCCGCGCCGGCGGTGGTGGACGCGTTGCTGTTGGTGCGCCTGCCTTATCACCTGTCGGCGTTGACGCAGGCCGCCGCGCGGGCGTCACTGCGGCACGCGTCCGAGACGCTCGGGTCGGTGGCGCTGCTGGCCGCCGAACGGGGCCGGGTGGCGGAGGCGTTGGCGGGCTTGGGTTTCGACGTCGTGCCCAGCGACGCGAACTTCCTGCTGTTCGGGTGGTTCGAGGACGCGCGCGCCACGTGGCGGTCCTACCTGGAGCACGGTGTGTTGATCAGGGACGTCGGTATCGCGGGTCATCTGCGGGTCACGGTCGGAACTCCGGAGGAGAACGACGTGTTCCTCGCGGCGAGCAAGGAGGTAGGCCGGTGAGCCGGGTCGGCAAGGTGGAGCGGGCCACCAAGGAGTCCTCGGTGTACGTCGAGGTGGATCTCGACGGCACCGGGCAGGTGGAGATCGCCACGGGAGTCCCGTTCTACGACCACATGCTCACCGCGCTGGGCGTGCACGGGTCGCTGGACCTCGTCGTGCGGGCGACCGGCGACGTGGAGATCGACGCCCACCACACGGTGGAGGACGTGGCGATCGTGCTGGGGCAGGCGCTGCGGGAAGCGTTGGGGGACAAGGCGGGCATCCGCCGGTTCGGCGACGCGTGGATCCCGATGGACGAGACGCTGGCGCACGCGGCGGTCGACGTGTCCGGGCGGCCGTACTGCGTGCACGTGGGCGAGCCGGAGCAGTTCACCACGTTCACCATCGGCGGGAACTACCCGTTCGTGCTGAACCGGCACGTGTTCGACTCGCTGGCGTTCCACGCCGGGATCGCGCTGCACGTGCGGGTCGAGTACGGGCGGGATCCGCACCACATCGCGGAAGCCCAGTTCAAGGCCATCGCACGGGCGTTGCGGGCGGCGGTCGAGCCGGACCCCCGGGTCGGCGGCGTGCCGTCCACCAAGGGTGTCCTCTGATGCCCAAGGAATACGTGGTCATCGGGCTGCTCGCGCTGGCGGGCTTCCTCGGCGGCGGCGTCTACAGCACGTGGAAGACGGCGCGCGGGTTGGCGATCGCGCTGCTCGTGCTGGCGCTGGTGTCCGTCGGCGGCGCGGTGGCCTGGCTGCTCTAGCCCGGGAGTTCGGTGAGGTAGGCCGGGGGCACGGCGGCGGTCAGCCAGACGCCGTTCGCGCTGACCCGGAACTCGTGGCCGTCGGCGCGCATCCGTTCGGCGGCCACCTTCAGCACGACCGGCCTGCCTCGCCGGGAGCCGACCCGGAGCGCCGTCTCGACGTCGGCCGACAGGTGCACGTCGTGGCGGAACATGGGCCGCAGGCCCTCTTCCAGGATGTCCGGGATGACCTTCGCGATCGTGCCGTGGTAGAGGGTGTGCGGCGGGTCGGCCACGGGCAGGTCCAGGTCGACCTCCACGGTGTGGCCCTGGTTGGCGCGGATCCGGCTCCCCTCGATGGCGAACCGCTGCTTGTCGTTGCCCGCCACCACTTCCCGGACCTGCTGGTGGGTGATCTTCAGGGCGCGGACCAGGTCGTCCAGGCTCACCCAGCCGGAGCTGTCCAGGGTGAGGCCCACCGCCTCCGGCGCGTGCCGGAGGGCTTTCGACATCCGCTTCGACAAGCGGATCATTTCTCGTTCTTGCACGGCGCACAGTGCAGCACGGCGGGTTCGCGGTGTGCCAGGCTTTTTCAGGTGCCGCCCTCGCAGGCGGGCTTCAGCTTGGGCGCGCCCGGGCCGTCCGCCGCCTGCCCGTCCTCGAAGTTGTGCAGGAAGCAGCTGCGCAGCGACAGGCAGCCGCAGCCGATGCAGGACGTCAGGCGGTCGCGCAGCCGGGTCAGCGCGTCGATCCGGGCGTCCAGCTCGGCCTGCCAGCTGGTGGACAGCCTGCTCCAGTCGGACTTGGTGGGCGTCCGGTTGTCCGGCAGCGTCGCCAGCGCGTCGTGCACGTCCTCCAGGCTCAGCCCGACCCGCTGGGCGGTGCGGATGAACGCCAGCCGGCGCAGCACCGACCGGGCGTAGCGGCGCTGGTTGCCCGCCGTGCGCTCGGACCCGATGAGGCCCCGTTCCTCGTAGAACCGCAGCGCCGTGTGCGGCACCCCGCTGCGTTCGGCCACCTGGCCGATGGTCAACATCTCCGGCAACTTGCTCACCTCGCCATCCTAAGCCTTGACCTCGACCTAAGTCGAAGTTGTTGGCTGGGTGCATGGCAGTGGTGAGTCGAGTGGGCTTCGCGGACATCCCGGCCCTGTTCGGGCGGATGACCGGGGACGAGAAGCACGAGTGGGCGGCGGCGTCCACGCTGCACGTGCTGTGGGTGCTCTACGACCGGGTGCTGAACGTGTCGCCGGACCGGGTGGACGACCCGGACCGGGACCGGTTCCTGCTGTCCAAGGGGCACGGGCCGATGGCGTACTACGCCGTGCTGGCCGCCAAGGGCTACCTTGCACCGTCCACTTTGGATGACTGGACCGGGTGGGACTCGCCGCTCGGGCAGCACCCGGACCGGGTGCTGGTGCCGGGCGTGGAGATCAGCAGCGGGTCGCTCGGGCACGGGATGCCGATCGGGGTCGGCGTCGCGCTGGGGCTGCGGATGCAGGGGCGCTCGGCGCGGGTGGTGGTGCTGGTCGGGGACGCGGAGCTGGACGAGGGCAGCAACCACGAGGCGATCGTGCTGGCCGGGCGGCTCGGTTTGGACAACTTCACCGTGGTCGTGGTGGACAACGAGTCCGGGACGCACGGCTGGCCGGGCGGGGTGGCCGCGCGGTTCGAGGTGGAGGGCTGGGCTTCGTCCACTGTGGATGGTCGGGATCAGGACGCGCTGTACTCGGCGTTCACCGGCCCGCACCCCGGGCGACCGCTCGTGGTGGTGGCCCGGATCGGGAAGGTGGAGAGGTGAGTTCGATGCGCCAGGTGTTCGCGGACACCGTGCAGGACGTGATGGCGGTGGACGAGCGGGTGGCCGTGGTGCTGGCGGAGATCTCGCGGGACGCGTTCCGGCCGTCGCCCCGGGTGGTCAACGTGGGCATCCGCGAGCAGGCCATGGTCGGGGTGGGCAGCGGGCTGGCGTTGAGCGGGATGCGGCCGGTGGTGCACACGTACGCGCCGTTCCTGGTGGAGCGGCCGTTCGAGCAGATCAAGCTGGATTTCGGGCACCAGGACGTGGGCGGGGTGCTGGTGAGCATCGGCGGGTCGTACGACGACCCGGTGTGGGGGCGGACGCATCAGGCGCCGGGGGACGTGGCGCTGTTCGACACGTTGCCGGGGTGGCGGGTGCACGTGCCCGGACACCGGGCCGAGGTCGAGCCGATCGTGCGGGCGGCGTTGGCGGCGGACGACCGGGTGTACATCCGGTTGTCGTTGCGGGAGAACACTGTTTCGCATCCGGTGGTCGAGGGGTTCACCGAGGTGCGTGGCGGCAGTGGCGGGGTGGTCGTGGCCGTGGGGCCGATGCTGGATCCGGTGTTGGCGGCCACGGAAGGTGTGGACGTGACCGTGTTGTACGCCACTACCGTCCGGCCGTTCGACGGTGCCGGGTTGCGGGCGGCGGTCGTGGGCGGCGGGCGGGCGGACGTGATGGTCGTGGAGCCTTATCTGGAAGGCACTTCCGCGCACCTGGTGGGCGAGGCGTTGGGGGATATCCCGCACCGGGCCCGTTTTCTGGGGGTTCGGCGGGAGGCGGAGCTGCGGGCCTACGGGACCGTGGACGACCACGATTCGGCGCACGACCTGGACGTGGTGGGGATCGCGGCGGCCGTCCGGCGGTTGTTCGGGCGCTAGTTCCGGGCGTGGGCTTCCGCGTGGTTCGGCTTGTCTTTTCGGGCGGTTTTCGCGGTGGGTCGGCCGCGGCCCGTGCGTCGGGTGCCGTCCGGTGCCGGGTCTGGGGCATGATCTCCGGTCGTGAGCGTGCCGAGAACACTCGTCTGGACCCCTGCGCCGGCGGCCGAGTTGCAGCTGGCGTTGCACCGGGCCGCCGCCGGGCCGGCCGCGCTGGTGCCGGTCGCGTCGGGGACGGTGTTGTTGCCCCGGTTGGGGATCGGGTTCTCGGCCGGTGTCCGGTTCGCCGCGCAGGTTCGGGAGGTCGGCGGCGACGCCCTGCTCGTGCGGTGGGACGCGGACGACGTGGTCTGGTCCGACGGTGCCGCCACCGGATTCACCGGCAGCGCCCGGCGGCTGGTCGGGGTCCTCGCCTGGTGGCGGCTGAAGGCGGTCGGCGGGGAGCTGCCGCTGCCCGCCGACGTGGCCGAGGTTCGGTCGCTGGTCGGGGAAGGGCGGGCCGACACGTGGCTCGCCGCGCTGCCCGACCGGGCCGGGCTGGCGATCAACACGGTGCTGCCCGTGGTCCCGGTGACGCAGGGCGGGGCTCCGTTGGCCTAGCCTGGTCGGCGTGGCACGAGTCGTCGTACTGGACTACGGATCCGGCAACCTCCGTTCCGCCGAGCGCGCCCTGCAACGGGTCGGCGCGTCGGTCGAGGTGACGTCGGACCATCGGGCCGCGCTGGACGCGGACGGGCTGGTCGTGCCCGGGGTCGGCGCGTACGCCGCCTGCATGGCCGGGCTGAACGACGTCAAGGGCGCGCGGATCGTCGGCGAGCGGCTGGCCGGCGGACGTCCGGTGCTGGGGATCTGCGTCGGGATGCAGATCCTGTTCGACCGGGGCATCGAGCACGGCGTGCTGACCGAGGGCTGCGGCGAGTGGCCGGGCACGGTGGAGCGGCTGGAGGCACCCGTCGTGCCGCACATGGGGTGGAACACGGTGCGCGCGCCGGAGGGCACGAAGCTGTTCGCCGGGCTGGACACCGACACCCGCTACTACTTCGTTCACTCCTACGGGGTGCGGCGGTGGGAGCTGGAGCCGTCCGAGGTGATCCGGCCGCCGTTGGTGACGTGGGCCACGCACGGCGGTGACGATTTCGTCGCGGCCGTGGAGAACGGGCCGCTGTGGGCGACGCAGTTCCACCCGGAGAAGTCCGGGGACGCGGGCGCGCACCTGCTGGAGAACTGGCTCAAGAGCTTCCGGTGACGGCCGGCGCAGTGCGGATCACGGAACGCTGACGTCTACGCTGTACGGGTGACTTTCACGTTGCTCCCCGCCGTCGACGTGGCCGACGGCCAGGCCGTTCGACTCGTGCAGGGCGAAGCCGGCACCGAGACCTCCTACGGTTCGCCGCTGGACGCCGCCCTGGCGTGGCAGCGCGACGGTGCCGAGTGGGTGCACCTGGTCGACCTCGACGCCGCGTTCGGTCGGGGCGGCAACCGCGAGCTGGTCGCGCGGGTCGTCGGCGAGCTGGACGTCCTGGTCGAGCTGTCCGGTGGCATCCGGGACGACGCCTCGCTGGCCGCCGCGCTCGCGACCGGGTGCGCCCGGGTCAACCTGGGCACCGCCGCGCTGGAGGACCCGGTGTGGTGCGCCAAGGTCATCGCCGAGTACGGCGACAAGGTCGCGGTCGGCCTGGACGTGCGGATCACCGCCGAGGGGCACCGGCTGAAGGGGCGCGGCTGGACCAGCGACGGCGGCGACCTGTGGGAGGTGCTGGACCGGCTGGACCGCGACGGCTGCGCCCGCTACGTCGTCACCGACGTGGGCAAGGACGGCACGTTGCAGGGGCCGAACGTGGAGCTGCTGCGCGAGGTGTGCGCGCGGACCGACGCACCGGTCATCGCGTCCGGCGGGGTGTCCAGTGTGGACGATCTGGTGGCGCTGTCCGCGCTGTCCCGGGACGGTGTCGAGGGCGCGATCGTCGGCAAGGCGCTCTACGCGGGCGCGTTCACGCTTCCCGAGGCGCTCGCCGCTGTGCGTTGAGCGCCTTCTCGAACT
>CBHFOL010000303.1:0-9961 GCA_965995405.1 uncultured Saccharothrix sp. | reverse complement strand
TTCCGTTGCCCTTGCCGCCGGCGTCGGCCGTCAGCCTACTCGCGCAGGCCCGGGAGTGCGTGCGCGAAGCCGAGCGCACTGCCGAGCCCGCCGACCGGTTCGTCGCCGCCTACCTGGGCGCGCTGCGGGCCGCCGCCGCGGTGCTGGCGTTGCGCGGCCGGCCCCATCGCGGGCGGGCCAAGCCGACCAGCGTGTGGGTGCTCCTGCCGACGCTGGCGCCGGAGCTGCGGGAGTGGGCCGCGTACTTCGCGTCCTGCTCGGCGGCCCGGGCGGCGGTGCAGGCGGGTATCACCCGGCGGGTGAACCGGCGGAGCGCCGACGACCTGGTGCGCCAAGCGGCGCAGTTCACCGAGCTGGTCGACGAGATCATGTACGAGGACAGACTGTGAGCAGGGGACTGGTCGGCTACGGCCGGCTGATCGAGACCGTGGCGGCGGAAGCCGAGTCGCTGGCGGTGTCGACGGAAGGGCAGCGCCCGGAACGTCAGGTGCCCGCGTGCCCGGGCCTGAACCTGGGCGAGGCGGCGCGGCACGTGGGCAGCATGTACCGGATGGTGGCGGTCTGGGTGCGTGAGGGGCGGCAACCCGTTGCGTGGCAACAGGATCCGTTGCCGGGGCAGACGTTGGCGGACTACGTGCGGGACGGGGCGGAGCCGTTGGTGGACGCGTTGTCCGAGCGTGCGGCGGACGATCCGTGCGAGACGTGGTGGCCGGCGGAGCGGACGTGTGGGTTCTGGGCGCGGCGGCTCGCGCACGAGTCGACCGTGCACCGGATGGACGTGCAGGCGGCGGCGGGGCTGCCGTTGGGGCCGGTGCCGGACGATGTCGCGGAGGACGGGGTGGACGAGGCGCTGTCGCTGTGGCTCGGTCATCGGCTGGACGTGCTCGGCGTGCGGGGGACGAGGGAGAGCACGGTGGCGATCCGGGCCGGTCGTCGGGTGTGGCTGGCGCGTACGGGTCCTGAGCCGGCGACGGCGTGGGCGGCGTCGGCGGAGGAGGCGGAGTCGGCTGATGCGGACGTCAGTGGTCCGCCCATGCTGGTGTACCGGTGGATTTGGGGTCGGATTCCGGACCGTGAGGTGGAGACGAACGGGGATCACGATGCCGTCGCCCAGCTCTGGGCGTTGCTGCGGCTGGCTACGAAGTAACGTTCCGTGGTGGGTGATTACACTCCGTCGAACTTGTCGTACCCCTGTGGCAAGATCAAAGCAGGGGACTCCCTGGGCGGGGACTTCTGCGAAAGCCTGCGCGAGCAGGGAGCCGGCGGAGTCGTTGTGGTTGTTCAGGGCTGTGGTCCAGGGCCGGGACGACCGACCGTGCCGGAATGCCCCTGCCGCTGCGCACTGCCGCCGCGTTCGGGACCCGTGCTCCTCGCAGCGCTCCCACCAGCGCCCGAACCAGCGCTTCCGTCGATGCTCTGTACGCAGCGGGACCACGGCAGTGGGACCGAGGACTCAGCGTGCCCGCGACTACAGCCGACCACCACAACGACTTTGCCGACCCCTGCTCCTGGCGGGGACGCGTGCGAGAGCCTGCGCGGGAGCCGCTTCGTGGCTTACTGCGCGACGGTCGCCCCCTGGCTCATCGAGCTGTCGTACCTGCGTGGGACGATGGCGATCGGGGGGTCGTCGGTCCTGCTTTCAGCGTCCTTTGTCACGCTGGAGGGTGACGTCGGCGGTCTTCGTCAGGCCGTCCGCTGTCGCGGTTTCCAGGCGGTAGCGGGCGTTGCGGCCGTCGATCTCCAGTACTGCCACCGAGTTGCCGAAGTGTGGACCGCTGATCCGGTGCCACGACACCGGGTCTGGTGGGACGCCCGCGCGGTCCGCCCGGCGGCGCAGGATCCGGGCCAGTGTGGTCGACCAGGACAGGCGGAACACGGGGCGGAACACTCGCGGCGGGTTGTTGCGCACTGGGGAACAGACCAGTTGCAGCACCTCGGATCCGACCGGCTCGGCGAACTCGGCGCGGGCCGCGTAGCTGTGGTGGACGTCGCCGGACAGCACGCAGATCGTGCCCGGCGCGTTCGGGGTCCGGCCCAGGCGGTGCAGGAGGTGTGCCAGGCGTTCGAACGAGTTGCGGAACGCGGGCCAGTGTTCCAGGTCGCAGGCCTGGCGCACCTTCTCCGCCAGTCGGCCGCGTAGGCCGGGACGTGCGGCGGCGCGTTCGTTGAGGGACTGGAAGTGGCTCAGCGCGTGCGGCATCAGCCAGGGCAGCGACGAGCCGATCAGCAGGTGGTCGACATCGCCCTCGGCGTTGTGCTCGATCCAGTCGAACTCCTCGTCGCCCACCATCAGGCGTTCCGGGCCGTCCAGGATCCGGCCGCTGCGGGTGTCCACGACCAGCAGGCGCACCCGGCCGAAGTCGCGTCGGTAGCTCCAGCGGGCCGGCTTGCGGCCGTCGACCTCGCGGTCCGCCTGCTCGGCGAAGTCCTCCAGGAGGGTGCGCACGTCGTCCCGCGCGGTGCGTACCGCGGTGTAGAGCTCGTCCCGCGCCAGCTCGGCGGGGGTGAGGTTGCCGAGGTGCTGGTACACCCAGTACGACGCGAGCCCGGCGCGGATCCGTTGCCGCCACCAGGGTTTCGCCGCCATCTGCGTCCGCCACGTCCGCGAGGTGTTCCAGTCGTCGCGGATGTCGTGGTCGTCGAAGATCATGGACGTCGGCAGCACCGACATCAGCCACCGGATCTCCGGGTCGGCCCACGACTCGTGGTACAGCTCGGCGTACTCGCGGAACGTCACCACCTCGCCGACGGGCTCGGGTCTGCGTTCGGCGAGCCACTGCTTGATCCGGGGCGTCGGCTCGTCCGCGTAGACCTGGTCGCCGAGCAGCAGCAGCGCGTCCGGCCACTGTTCCTCGGGCAGGTCCTTCAGCCGGAGGGCGAAGGCGTCCAGCGCGTCCGGGCCGAGCTTGTCCGGTCCGCTCTTGGCCGCGCGGCATGAGCCGAAGACGAGCTTGGTGAGCCGGCGGGTGCGGATGCGTGGGGCGGGGAAGGTCGAGTCCGGTTCGGGCCACACGAGTCGGTCGTCCAGGCGGACGTCGTAGGGCGTGGTGGAATCCGGCGTGAGTCCTGTTACGACGACCAGGGCGAAGTGCTGCTCTCCTACCTGGAACGTGGCGGCTCGATGTCCGGCGACGGCGACCTCGCAGGGGCCGTTCGTTTCGACCCACACCGTGGCCGACGTGGTGTCGACGTGACGCAGCACCGGACCGAGCACCAGTTCCGCCATGGACGCAGACGTTACCTTCGGAGGATGGCAACCAGGTTGTACGACGTGGTCGTGGACGCGGCGGATCCGGTGCGGTTGGGACGGTTCTGGTCGGCGTTGCTGGAGCGGCCGGTCAGCGGGGAGAGCGCGGACGAGGTGGATGTGGAGTTGGGGCCGGGGACGGAGCTGGTGTTCGTGCCGGTGGCGGATCCGAAGACGGTGAAGAACCGGCTGCACCTGGATTTGGCTTCGCTTTCCCTGGCGCACCAGACGGAATTGGTGGCGCGGGCGGAGGGGTTGGGTGCGTCGCGGGTGGACATCGGTCAGGGTGCGGTGCCTTGGGTGGTGTTGGCGGATCCGGAGGGCAACGAGTTCTGCGTGCTGGAGCCGCGTGACGAGTACCGGGGGATCGGGCCGGTGGCGGCTGTGGTGGTGGATGCGGCGGATCCGCGTGCGTCGGCCGGGTTCTGGTCGCAGGCGACGGGGTTGCCGGTGACTCGTTCGCACGAGGACTACGCGTCGTTGCGTCAGGAGGGGTCGTTCTGGGTGGAGTTCGTGCGGGTGGCGGTGCCGAAGACGGTGAAGAACCGGGTGCACCTGGACGTCGTGCCGCCGGCGGACGGCGACCTGCCGGTCGAGGTGGCGCGGCTGGAGGCGTGCGGGGCGGTGCGTGCGGACGTCGGTCAGGGTGCCGTGGCGTGGGTGGTGCTGGCGGACCCGGAGGGCAACGAGTTCTGCGTCCTCACTCCGCGCTGACCGCAGGCTCGCGCAGCCGTCCCCGCCCAGGGGGTCCCCTGTCTTGATTGGACCACAGGGGTACGACAATTCTGGGTGGTGGAGCTGAGAGTCGGCTGAGAGGTCGGTTCTCGGTCGACCTGAGGATTGTGGCGTGCGACGGTGCCCTGTGAGCTGGGGTTCCTCTGGTCCCTGGGCAGGGCTGGAGTGGTTGTTGTCTCAGCGATCATGAGAAATCTGTGTGTGGGAAGCGGAAGGCCGCTGTCACGGTCGGGATGTCGCCACGGGCGTTTGCACGCTGTGAGTAGAGCAGTCGTGCCCAGTTGTCGGCTGTTCAGGTGAATTGGCCCGGATCTGCCGTGATCAGGGGGTGTGCGGGCAGACTCTGGGGGTCTCGGGCACATGCCCGGGGGAGGGGGAGCGGAAATGGTCAAGCGGAAGATGGCGGTTGCCGTCGTCGTGGCGGTCCTGACGGTCCTGGCGCCCGCGATGGCGGTCGCGCAGATCGGTCCGGTGCCGCCGCAGGGGGATTTCCTGCTGCGCAACGTCCAGACGGGGTACTGCGCCGACCTGCCCTGGTTCGGTCCGGGCACCGTCGACGGGCCGGTGAACCAGTGGCACTGCCGGCCGGGCCCGCAGGACAACCAGGTCTGGCGGCGGGTCTTCGACGGTGGCGGTGGCAGTGGCCCCCTGGGGTTCGCGCTCCAGAACACGGCCGACGGCCTGTGCATGGACGTGCCGTACTACGACGCGGTACCGCCGGGCACGCCGATCAGCGAGTACTACTGCCGGCCGGGTTCGGACGACAACCAGGCGTTCTCACTGACGCTGGGCCCGACCGGCTGGAGGTTCTACCACAACAAGACCGGGCTCTGCCTCGTCGCGACCGGCGGACTGGATGCCCGGCTGACGCTGGATCAGTGCTACTCCGGGGGCGACGACTGGCGCACGCCCACCGCGTGACGCGGGGAGAGTCCACTGTGCACGCGATGAAGCCCGGTGCCCGGCCGGAGGGCATGGTCACCGACCCGGCGTACGAGGGGAAGTCGTTGGCGGGACTGGTGTCCTCCGGCGAGGTCCCGCGCGATTCCACTGTGCTGTACGCACACCTCGGCGGTCAGTCTGCGCTCAACGATTACAGCAGCCTGTTCCGCTGAAGCCGTGCCGAAGGGTCAGGCGCGTAGACGTAGACCCTTCGGCGTGGCGCGGAAGCCCGCTTCCTGGAGGATTCCGGCCAGGCGTGAGCCCAGCGCCACCTCGCCGTCCGCGCGCTGCACCGCCAACTGGCCGAGCCAGCCGTCGCGCACCGCTCCGCTCAGGGCGTGCGCGGCGGCACGCAGGATGTCCTCCTCCTCGGTGAACGACAGCAGCGAACGGCCACCGCGCTCGACGTACAGGGTGGCCGCGCCGTCCACCAGCACGGTGAGCGCGCCCGACTTGCGACCCGGGCGGTGTCTGCCCTCGCCGAGCGGGTCGGGCCAGGACAGCGCCGCCCCGTACGGCTGGGCCGGGTCGGCGGCGGCGAGCACCACCGCCTCGGGTGTGCCCACCTGTTCCTGGCCGGGCAGGCGGGACAGGGCCCGCAGGCGGTCGACCGCACCGCGTGCCGCGAACTGGGCCGCGCCGAGCCCTTCGACCACGTAGCCGCGGACGACCTGGCCGGACTCCTCCATGGCGCGCAGCACCCGGTACACGCCGCTGAAGCCGCCGGTCACCCGTTCGGTATCCAGCGCGCCCCTGGTGAGGACACCGTGGCGCTCCAGGAACGACTCGGCCCTGGCGTGCGCGCGCCTGGTCGGGTCGGCCACCGGCACCACGGCCAGGGACCAGCGGCCGGCGACGGTCGGCGGACCGGTCCGGCTGGGCAGGTCGGGGCGACCGGCCCGCATCCGCGCGTACCGGCCGCGCGGGGCTGTTCGGCGGGGTTTGTGCGCCGCGCCGCCGCCCGCCACGAGCGCGCGCAGCGGTGACAGCGTGTCGTTGGTGACCGTGCCCGCCCACACCAGGTCCCACAGCGCGCCGACGACCTCCGCGTCGGTCGTGGGGCCCTGCAAGGACACGCGGTCGACCAGTTGGCGGAAGAACAGCGCGCCGCCGGCCAGCGCCTCGACCACGGCGGTGTGCAGGGACGAGTCGGGCATCGCCTCCGGCACCAGGTCGGGCAGCAGCAGGTCGGCCACGTCGGTCGGGGCCAGGGCGATCCAGCCGTCACCGCCGGCCAGCGCGCCGCAGCCCGTCCACGTCACCTCGCCGGACGCGGTCAGCTCGTCCAGCAGCGCCGGGTGGTAGCCGGGCAGCCGGGCGGGCAGCAGCAGCGACTCCACGGCACTCGCGGGCAGCGGGGCACCCGCCAGCTGCTCGACCACCGAGTACACGTCGTCCACGGTCGGCGCGGCGCGCAGGCGTCGGCCCACGCCGTGCCAGCTGGGCAGGAACCGGCCCAGCGCGGCCGGTTCGACCGGCTCCACCTCGGCGCGCAGCCTGGCCAGCGACGCCCGCCGCAGCCTGCGCAGCACCTCCGCGTCGCAGTACTCGGTGTGCGTGCCGCCGGGACGCAGTTCGCCGCGCACCAGACGACCGGTGCCGGCCATGCGTTCCAGCACACCGGTCACCACCGCGACGCCGAGCCCGAACCGTTCCGCGGCCTCCATCGCCGGGAACGGCCCGTGTGTTCGGGCGTAGCGGGACAGCAGGTCGCCCAACGGGTCCGCCACCGGCTCGGTGAACGCCTCCGGCACGCCCACCGGCAGCGCCACGCCCAGCGCGTCCCGCACCCGGCCCGCGTCCTCGATCCCGAGCACCCGGTCCGCACCTGCGATCCGCACCCGGATCGCCCGCCGCTGCGCCACCAGCTCGGCCAGCCACTCCGGCCGGATGCCGCGCTCCAGCGCCTCCGCCTCGGACAGGTCGCCCAGGAACCGCAGCAGGTCGGCTGCGCCCTCCGCGTCCCGCGCGTGCCGGTCCGGGGCGAGGCGTTGCAGCGAGCGCTCGACCTCCGCCACGACCTCCGGGTCGAGCAGCTCCCGGATCGCCTCCGAACCCAGCAGCTCCGCGAGCAGCGCCGAATCCAGCGACAGCGCCGCCGCGCGCCGTTCCGCCAGCGGCACGTCGTCCCCGTACAGGAACATCCCGACGTACCCGAACAGCAGGCTGCGCGCGAACGGCGACGGCGCGGGTGTCTCCACCTCCACCACGCGCACCCGCCGCGCCCGCACTTCTGTCATCAGCTCACGCAGGCCGGGCACGTCGTACACGTCCTGGAGGCACTCCCGCATCGCCTCCAGGACCACCGGGAAACTCTCGTACTTCGCCGCCACGGACAGCAGCTGCGCCGACCGCTGCCGCTGCTGCCACAGCGGTGTCCGGCGTCTCGGGTCACGCCGGGGCAGCAGCAGCGACCGGGCCGCGCACTCCCGGAACCGGGCCGCGAACAGCGCCGAGCCGCCCACTTCGGCGACCACGACCTGCTCCACCTCCTCGGGATCCAGCAGCACGTCCTCCGCTCCCGCCACGACCTGCGCGCCGTCCAGGTCGATCGCGTCCGGCAGCCGCACCACGATCCCGTCGTCGGAGTGCGCCACCTGCACCTCGATGCCGCGCCGCTCCCGCAGCCGGGCCGCGATCGCCAGCGCCCACGGCGCGTTCACCTGCGCGCCGAACGGCGAGTGCACGACCAGCCGCCAGTCGCCCAGCTCGTCCCGGAACCGCTCCACCAGCACGGTCCGGTCGTTGGGCACGTGCCGGGTCGCCTCCCGCTGCTCGCCCAGGTAGGCCAGCAGGTTCGACGTCGCCCACGCGTCCAGCCCCGCGTCGGCGGCCCGTTTCGAGGCTTCCTCGCTGTCCATTGTGGACACTTCGCGGAGGAATTTCCCCAGCGCCCGCCCCAATTCCAGCGGACGCCCCGGTGCATCCCCTTTCCAGAACGGCATCCGCGCCGGCTGACCGGGCGCGGGCACCACTATCACCCGGTCGTGGGTGATGTCCTCCACCCGCCACGACGAGGTGCCCAGCAGGAACGTGTCGCCCACCCGCGACTCGTACACCATCTCCTCGTCCAGCTCGCCCACCCGTGAGCCCGGACCGTTCTCCGACGCCGGTGTCATCACCGCGAAAAGGCCTCGGTCCGGGATGGTGCCGCCGGACGTCACCGCCAGCCGCTGCGACCCCGGCCGGCCGCGCAGCTCGCCGTTCACCCGGTCCCACGTGATGCGCGGCCGGAGCTCGCCGAACTCCTCGCTCGGGTAGCGCCCCGCCAGCATGTCCAGCACCGCCTGCAACGCCGACTCCGGCAGCGCGGCGAACGGCGCGGCCCGCCGCACCAGCCCGGCCAGCGCCTCCACCGTCCACGGCTCCATCGCCACCATCGCCACGACGTGCTGCGCCAGCACGTCCAGCGGGTTGCGCGGGTACCGCACGGCCTCGATCGCGCCGTCCCGCATCCGCTCCGCGACCACCGCGCACGACACCAGGTCACCCCGGAACTTCGGGAACATCACCCCGCGCGACACCGCGCCCACCTGGTGCCCGGCGCGCCCGACCCGTTGCAGCCCGGACGCCACCGTCGGCGGCGCCTCCACCTGCACCACCAGGTCGACCGCGCCCATGTCGATGCCCAGCTCCAGCGACGACGTCGCCACCACGCACGGCAGCCGCCCGGACTTCAGCTCCTCCTCCACCACGGTCCGCTGCTCGCGTGACATCGAGCCGTGGTGCGCACGGGCGATGGCCGGACCCACCTGGGTGGTGAGCCCGGACTGCCCGATCGCCTGGGCCGGGAACCGCTCCGGTTCCACCGCCTCCTCTGCCAGCTCGTTGAGCCGGGCGGTGAGGCGTTCGGCCAGCCGGCGCGAGTTGGCGAACACGATGGTCGACCGGTGCTGCCGGACCAGCTCCAGCACCCGCTGCTCCACCGACGGCCAGATCGACGTCCGCTGCTCCGCGCCCGACGCCGGGCCCGTCACCTCGCCGGTCGGCTCGCCCAGCGTCGACATGTCCTCGATCGGGACCTCGACCCGCACCTCGATGGTCTTGGCGGTCTTCGGCTGCACGACCTTCACCGGACGGCCGCCGGCCAGGAACGCGCTCACCTCCTCCACCGGGCGGACCGTCGCGGACAGCCCGATGCGCTGCGCCGGTTTCGCCAGCAGCGAATCCAGCCGTTCGAGGGACAGCGCGAGGTGCGCGCCGCGTTTCGTGCCCGCGACGGCGTGCACCTCGTCGACGATCACCGTCTCCACGCCGCGCAGGGACTCGCGGGCCGACGAGGTGAGGAGGAGGACCAGCGACTCCGGTGTGGTGACCAGCACGTCCGGGGGGCGGCGGAGGAACGCGCGGCGGTCCTCGGCCGGGGTGTCGCCGGTGCGCATGCCGACCGTGATGGACGGTTCGGGCAGGGACAGGCGGTGCGCGGCCTGGCGGATGCCGGCGAGGGGCGCGCGGAGGTTGCGCTCCACGTCCACGGCCAGGGCTTTCAGCGGTGAGACGTAGAGCACGCGGCAACGTTGCTTCGGGTCGGGTGGGGCGAGGGTCGACGCGAGCCGGTCCAACGCCCAGAGGAACGCGGCCAGTGTCTTGCCCGAGCCGGTAGGCGCGATGACGAGCGCGTGCTCGCCGGCGGCGGCGGCTTCCCACGCGCCCGCCTGAGCCGCGGTGGGCGCGGCGAACGCCCCGGCGAACCACTGCCGGGTCGCGGGTGAGAAGGCGGCCGATGCATCCATGCCGCCATCATGAACCAGGGGTACGACAGTGTTGGATTGCCGCTGCTCCGCAGACGGCGGCGAGGCCGCTCGAAAGTCGGCAGTTCGAGCCTGATTTTTCTGCGATCGAAGGGCGTGATCGCAGAAAAATGAGTCTCGACCTACCGACGCGGCCTCGCGTGGTGGTTGGGAGGGGGTACCTGCCTGGCAGGTCTTGCGGGCGGGGGGAAGGGCTTGGCGGAAGGGCTGGTGGGCAGGCTTTCGCACGCGTCCCCGCGCAGGGGGTCCCCTGCTTTCAGCTTGCCACAGGGGTACGACAATTTCG
>CBHFOL010000302.1:0-9981 GCA_965995405.1 uncultured Saccharothrix sp. | reverse complement strand
ACACCTCCTGGAACACCTGGGCCGCGCTCCACCCGTCGAGCAGGACGTGGTGGAACGTCCACACGAGCAGGACCTCGTCGGCCGACGTCGTGATCACGGCGAGCCGCATCAACGGCGGTGTGGCGAGGTCCAGCCCCTCGGCCCGGTCTTCGGCGAGCACCCGTGCCAGTTCGTCTTCCCGGCGCGCCGCCGGCCATCCCGTCCAGTCGTCGTAACGGACCGGCAACACCACTTCGCGCCCCACCACCTGCAAGGGTTCGGCGAAACCGTCCCACACCACGCTGCTGCGCAGCATCGGCGTGCGGTCCACCACCCGTTGCCAGGCGGTGCCCATCGCCACCGGGTCGCGGACACCGGACAGCCGGAGGCGCACCTGGTTGAGATAGGCATCCGAACTGGTGTCCACGAGGCTGTGGAAGAGCATTCCCGCCTGCATCGACGTCAGGGGGTAGACGTCCTCGACCCGACGCCCGTCTCCCACCAGGATATCCACAGTGGACTGGTCGAGCCCGGCCAACGGGAAGTCCGACGGGGTGCGGCCTCCCGCACCCGGTTCGGCGCAGTGCGCGATGATCTGGCGGAGCGCGTCGAGCACGTGCCGCGCCAGCCGCCGGACGGTCGACTCACGGTGCAGGTTCGGCGAGTAGTACCAGGTGAGTTCCAACGACCCGAGTTCGACCCGACCGACGACGTCCAGCACGTGCGGCCGGGACGCCCTCGGATCGGCCGCGCCGCCCAAGCCGCCGCGCACGTCGCGGAACAGGCCGTCGGTGGCCCAGTCGAATCGACCGAGGTAGTTGAAGCTGATCTGCGGTGACGCCTCGGAAACCGACAGCGTGGTGCCCGCGAGATGCCGCAGCGCGCCGTAGCCCAGGCCGCGTCCGGGCACCGAGCGCAACTGCTCCTTGACCGCCTTCAGCGCCGCGCCCCAGTCGCCCGCGCCGGCGTCCAGCACCACCGGGAACATGGTCGTGAACCACCCGACGGTGCGGGAGAGGTCGACGTCCTCGAACAGCTCCTCCCGACCGTGCCCTTCCAGGTCCACGAACACCTGGTCACGACCCGTCCAGCCGGACAGCACCCGCGTGAGCGCGCTCAGCAGGACATCGTTGACCTGCGTCCGGTACGCCGCGGGAACGTCTTGCAGCAAGGCCCTGGTCTCCTCGGTTCCCAGTCGCACGACCACTTCCCGCATCGATCCGACCGTGTTCGCGCCGTGGTCGTCCACCGGCAGGGCCGACCCGTGTTCGGTCGTCACGGTCGCCCAGTGCGCCAACTCGTCGGCGAACCCGCCGCCGAGCGCGTGGACGGAGAGCCGCCTGCTCCAGTCACGGAACGAAGTGGTCTTCGGCGGCAGGGCGGCGTTCCGATAGGCGGCGTCGATGTCCTCCAGCAGGATCCGCCACGACACGCCGTCCACCACGAGGTGGTGCACGGCCAGGAAGAGCAACGGCCGGGCGGTCCCGCCGAGGTCGAACAGCGCCGCCTTGAGCAGCGGCCCGCCGCGCAGGTCGAAGCTCGCGTGGATCCGGTCGATCAGCGGCTGCACCTGATCGGCGTCCGCCGACGACAGGTCGTGGCACCGGAGGACATCGGCCGGCTCGACCGGCTCGTTGTGCTGCGTCCACCGGCCGTCGAACTGCTCGAACCGCATCCGCAAGGCATCGTGGTGGGCGATCACGGCGGCCAGCGCACCGGACAGCGCGGCGCGGTCGGTGTCGCGGTCGAGCTCCACGAGGATCGACTGGTTGAAGTGCTCGGGGTGCACGGTCTGCGTCTCGAAGAACCAGTGCTGGATCGGCGTCAGCGACACGTCCCCGGTGACCGGCCCCTGGTCGGCGGCCGGCGGTGCCGCGCCGGAGCTGCCGGCCGCCAACGTCGCCACGGTGGGGTGCCGGAACAGGTCCCGGGGCAGGATCGCCAGACCGGCCTGGCGGGCGCGGGACGCGACCTGGATGCTCAGGATCGAATCCCCGCCCAGCTCGAAGAAGTTGTCCTCGACGCCCACCCGCGCCACGCGGAGGACCTCGGCGAAGATCCTGGCCAGCTCCACCTCCGCGGCATCGCGCGGCGCCACGTGCCCGGCGGTCGTCAGCTCCGCCCAGTCGACCTCGGGCAGGGCACGGCGGTCCAGTTTGCCGTTGGCGTTCAACGGCAACCGGTCCAGCGGGACGAACACCGACGGCACCATGTAGTCCGGCAACACCCGCCCCAGGAACTCCCGCAGCCCGGCGGAGTCCGGGATCGACGGCGACGAGGGCACGACGTAGGCGACCAGCCGCTTGCGGCCGGCGCTGTCACCGGGCGCGGCGACGACGACCTCGGCCACGTCGGCGTGCCGCAGCAGCGCGGCTTCGACCTCGCCGAGCTCGATCCGGAACCCGCGGATCTTGACCTGGTCGTCCACCCGGCCGACGAACTCCAGTTCGCCGTCCCCGGTCCACTCGACCACGTCACCCGTGCGGTACATCCGTTCGCCGTCGGACGTGAAGGGACAGGCCACGAACCGGTCCGCGGTCAGACCCGGTTGGTCCAGATACCCACGTGCCACACCCGCGCCGGCGATGTACAGCTCCCCCGGCGCACCGATCGGCACCGGCCGCAGGGCGCTGTCCAACACGTACACGCGCGTGTTGTCCAGCGGACGCCCGATCGGCACGACGTCGGGGACCGCGTCCGCACCGACCATGCTCCGCTGTGTCGCGTAGGTGGTCGTCTCCGTCGGCCCGTAGACGTCGACCACGACGAGGCCCGGACAGGCGGCCGAGACGCGCCGCAGGGCCGTGGCCGGAACGATTTCTCCGCCGGTCCACACCTCCCGGGCACCACCGAGGCAGTCGGGTGCGTCCTGGGCCACCATCCGGAACAACCCGGACGTGAGGAACAGCCCGGTCACCCCGTGTCCGTCGATCATCCGCCTCAGCACGTCGGCGTCCACGTCGCCGGGCGGTGCGAGCACCACCCGGCCCCCGTTGAGCAGGGGAACCCACAGCTCATAGGTGGAGGCGTCGAAGGCCAGTGGCGAGTGCAGCAGCACGCACTCGTGCCCACCACCCCGGAACCGCCGGTCCAGCGCGAATGCCACCACGTCGCACTGGCGGGCCATCACACCCTTCGGGGTGCCCGCCGAACCCGACGTGTACATCACGTACGCGAGGTTCTCCGGATCTGTCGACACCGCGGGCTGCTCATCCGATGCCCGCTCCTGCTCGGCGTCGCCGTCCACGACGATGGAGTGTCCACTGTGGACTTCGCGGGCGGTCGGCTCCCACACCCGGTCCACCAGCAGCACCGAAGCACCGTTCAGGACGGCGCGCATCCGGTCGGCGGGAGCCCGTACGTCGACCGGCACGTAGGCCCCGCCCGACTTGACGACCGCCAGCTCCGCGACCACGGCGTCGATCGAGCGCTCCATCAGCACGCAGACCAGGTCCTCGGCCCGCACGCCCAGGTGGATCAACCGGTGTGCCAGCCGATTCGCCCGCGCGTCCAGCTCGGCGTAGGTCAACGATCCGGAGTCCGACGTCAAGGCCGTCGCGTGCGGAGAGCGGCGCACTTGTTCGGTGAACAGGCGCGACAGCGTCCCCGGCGGGAAGTCGTTCCCGGTGTCGTTCCACTCCACGACCACCTGTTGCCGTTCCGCGTCCGTCACGACGGGGAGTTGCGACACCGTTCCTTGCCCGGCGTCGGCGATACCGCCCAGCACCAGCACGAAGCGCCGGGCCAGACGTCGGACCGTCTCCTGGTCGAACAGGGCCGGGTCGTAGCCGAACTCGATCGACAGCCGCGCCCCCGGAGTCACCATCACGCTCAACGGGTAGTTCGTCGTCTCCACGGCCGACAGCTCGCGCAACCGCAACCCGTGTGACGCGGCGGCTTCGTCGTCGATCGGGTAGTTCTCCACCACCACGATGCTGTCGAACAGGCCGGCGCCGCTGCCCGGCAGCCGGGTCGGCGAGAAGAACCCGAACCGTCGGGCGTCCGCCTGCCCTGCCTGTAGATCCCGCAACCACTCCAGCACACCCCGGTCCGGGCGGACCCGCACCCTCGTCGGGATGGTGTTGATGAACATGCCGACCATCGATTCCACACCGGTCAGTTCGGCCGGGCGACCGGACACCGTCGTCCCGAACACCACCTCCGACTGTCCACTGTGGATCGACAGCACCAGTGCCCACGCGCCCTGGACCACCGAGCTCAACGTCAAGCCGGCCTGCTGGGTCACCGCACGCAACCTGTCGGTCCGGTCGACGGGGAGAGCCACGTCCACCGTCCCCGACGACTGGGCGTGGTGGGCGTCCAGCGGCGGCCGGTCGTACGGCAGGGGCGTGGGTGAGTCGAGGTCCGAGACGACCTCCTGCCAGTACGCCCCGGCCGCGTCCCGATCCTGCCCGGCGAGCCACCCGAGGTAGTCGCGGAACGGTCGGCGGTCCACCGGCTCCGGCACCCGTCCCCCGGCGAGCGCCGCATGGGCTGCGAACACATCCGACAGCACGCCGAAGATGCTCCACCCGTCCAGCAGCACGTGGTGGAACGTCCACACCACCTGGACCTCGGTGTCGGACAGCCGCGCCAGGGCGAGCCGCATCAACGGTGCGACTCCGAGATCCAGCCCGGTGGCACGATCGGCGGCCAGGAATCGCGCGAGCTCCTGCTCCCGGTCGCTCGCGGACAACCCGGTCCAGTCGCGGAACGACAGGGGAAGTCCGACGTCGCGCACGACCAGTTGCAGCGGTTCTTCCACGCCCTCCCAGACGACACTGCTGCGGCAGGCCGGATTCCGGTCCACCACGTGCTGGAACGACCGCGCCAGGAGTCGCGGGTCGGAGACGCCGTCGAGGACGAAGGTCAACTGCTGGAAGTAGACGCCCTGGTCGGCCTGCGAGACTCCGTGGAACACCATCCCGCGCTGGGCCGGGGTGAGCGGGTACACGTCCTCGACCGCACGGCCGTCGCCCACCAGTTCATCCACAGTGGACTGGTCGAGCCGCGCCAACGGGAAGTCCGACGGGGTGCGACCGCCCGCCGCGGGCTGTGCGCAGTGCCGGACGATCTCCCGCAACGCCGTGACGAAGCCGTCCGCCAATGCCCGGATCGTGCCCGCGTCGTGCACGTTCTCCGAGTAGAACCACGTGACGTCGAAGGATCCGTTCTCGACCTTGCCGACGATGTCGAGCAGGTGGGTACGCGTGGCGTCCGGGTCGTCGTTCAGCTCCAGTCCACTGTGGATCTCCTGGTACAGCGCGGATCCCGCGGGAACCCAGTCGGCCTGGCCGAGGTAGTTGAACCGCACGGCCGGAGCGGACGCGTGCGGCAGATCGCCGGAGACATAGCGCAGCGCGCCGTAGCCCAGGCCGCGCCGCGGAACCGAGCGCAGTGCTTCCTTCACCGACTTCAGCACCACGTCCCAGTCACCGGTCGCCCCTTCCAACGCCACCGGGAACATGCTCGTGAACCACCCCACCGTGCGGGACAGGTCCACGCCGTCCAGCACGTCCTCACGACCGTGCCCCTCGACGTCCACCACAACCCGGTCACGACCGGCCCAACAGCCCAACACCCGCCCCAGGGCTGCCAACAGGACGTCGTTCACCTGGGTCCGGTAGGCACCGGGTACGTCCTGCAACAACGCCGTCGTCTCCGCGACGTCCAGGCCCACCGTCACCGACCGCGTCGACGCGACGACGTCCGGCCCGGCACCGTCCACCGGCACGGTCGCCGTCCAGTGCGCCAGTTCGTCGTCGAACCCACCGTCGAGCGCGAACTCGGTGAGCCGCCGCGACCACTCCCGGAACGACGTGGTCTTCGACCCGAGCCGGATGCTTTCGCCACGCAGCGCCTGCCGGTAGGCGGTGTCCAGGTCCTCCAACAGGATCCGCCACGACACTCCGTCCACCACCAGGTGGTGCACGGCGAGCGACAGCACCGGCCGCCGGTCTGCGCCGAGATCGAACAACACCGCTTTCAACAACGGTCCACCGGCGAGGTCGAAGGCCGCGTCGAGCGCGGACCCGTCCGCATCGGGTGCGGTGCGGACCTCAAGGACTTCCCGCTCTTCGATGGACGCGTTGCACTGCGACCACAGGCCGTCCACGACGGTGAACCGCATCCGCAGGGCGTCGTGGTGGGCGATCACCGCGTTCAGCGCGGCCCGCAGCGCCCCGTGCTCGACGCCGTCGACCAACTCCAGCGCCAGTGACTGGCCGAAGTGCTCCGGGCTCGTCTCCCGGGTCCGCAACAGCCACCGCTGGATCGGAGTCAGCGGAACGGTGCCGGAGACCGGCCCCTGGTCGGCCACCGCGCCCGCCGTCTCCACCACGTGCGGGGCGAGGGAGGCGATGGTCTGGTACAGGAACAGGTCTTTCGACCTCAAGGCCAGTCCTGCCAGGCGGGCCCGGGACACGACCTGGATGCTCAGGATCGAATCGCCGCCCAGCCCGAAGTAGTTGTCCTGGACACCGACCCGGTCCAGGCCGAGCACGTCGGCCCAGATCCGGGCGAGCGCACGTTCGACGTCGGTCCGGGGCTCCGCGTAGCCGGTCCGGGCGGCGCCGAAGTCCGGCTCCGGCAGCGCGGCGCGGTCCAGCTTCCCGCTGGGGTTGAGGGGGAGCGCGCCGAGGACGACCAACGCCGACGGGACCATGTGGTCCGGCAGTGTCCGGCCGAGGAAGGCACGCAGCGCGGCGACGTCCGGTGTCGTCTCCGCCGTGCCGACGACGTAGGCGACCAGCCGCTTGTGCCCGGACTCCTCCTGACGCACCACCACCGCCGCCTCCGCGACGTCGTCGTGCCGCAACAGAGTGGCCTCGACCTCGCCGAGTTCGATCCGGAAGCCCCGGACCTTCACCTGGTGATCGGACCGCCCGAGGTACTCCAACTCTCCGCTGCGGTTCCACCGCACCACGTCCCCGGTGCGGTACATCCGCGCACCCGGCTCACCGAACGGGTCGGCGACGAAGCGGTCGGCGGTCAGGCCCGGCCGGTCCAGGTAGCCCCGGGCCAGGCCCCGGCCGCCCAGGTGGAGTTCGCCGGGAACACCGATCGGAGTGGGGCGGAGCGACGGGTCGAGCACGTACGCGGTGGTGTTGTCGATCGGCCGGCCGATGGGCGGCGGCCGGCACCGATCGCCGCCGTCCGAGTACCAGGCGGCGGCGTACACCGTCGCCTCGGTGGGGCCGTAGATGTTGGCGACCCGGCTGCCGGGCAGCGCGTTGTGGACGTCCCGGACCATCGTCGCCGGTACCGCCTCACCGGCGAGGACCACGGTGTCGGCGGTGATCGGCAGCGTCCCCTGGGCGAGCAACTGGGCGAATACCGACGGGACCCCGCTGATCAGGCCGGCTCGACCGGTCACGGCCCCCTCGCCGAGCGACAGCAGGTCGCGCACGATCCGGACCGTTCCGCCGACGGCCAGGGGGCAGAAGATCTCGAACACGGACACGTCGAAGTTGAGCGAGGTCGACGCCACCACCCGGGACAGGCCGGACGCGCCGAACTCGGTCGCGGCCCAGGCAACGAGGTCGACCACGCTCCGGTGCGTGACGACCACACCCTTGGGACGGCCGGTCGAGCCGGACGTGTAGATCACGTAGGCCGGGTTGTCGGCCGCGAGCCGAGTGTCCACGGGCACGTCGGCCGGGCTCGCCGCGAGGGTCGCCGCCGGCCCGGGCTCGTCCAGGACCAGCCGGGCCACGCCCTCCCGGTCCGGGATCCGATCGGCGACCTCGACCGTCGTCAGCACCAGGGCCGGCCGGGCGTCGTCGAGGACCAGGGTGATCCGCTCCGCCGGGTACGCGGGATCGATCGGCAGGTACGCGGCCCCGGCCTTCAGCACGGCCAGGGCGGCCACGACGAGGTCGGCGGACCGGGGCATCGCCAGTGCCACGAACCGCTCGGGCCCGGCACCGCGACTGATCAGCACGTGCGCCAACCGGTTGGCCCGTTGGTCGACTTCCGCGTACGACAGCCGGACATCGTCGCAGACCAGTGCCACGGCATCCGGTGTCCGGACGACCTGTGCCTCGAACAGGCTCGGCAGCGTCGTCGCGGGAACGTCCCGCGCGGTGGCGTTCCACTCCACGACCACCTGGTGCCGCTCGGCATCGGTGAGCAGCGGGAGTCGCGCCGGCGGCCGTTCGGGTCCGTCGGCGATTCCCTTCAACAGCACCAGGAGGTGGTCGGTCATCCGCTCGATGGTGGCCGCGTCGAACAGGTCGGTGTTGTACTCGACCGCGACGTCGACCGAGTCGCCACGGGGCCAGAACTCCACGACGAGGTCGAACCTGGCCGACGGGCGCGGCAGATCGTGCTCGGTGATCCACAGCCCACCGGCCTCGTGCGGCCGGACCATGGCGTTCTGCAACACGACCAATGCCTGGACGAGCGGCGTCCGGCTGGGGTCCCGTGCGGGGTGCAACTCGTCCACGACGCGGTCGAAGGGCACGTCGCCGTGGGTGAACGCCTCCAGCACGGTCTCCCGCACCGCGCCGAGGAACTCGGTGAACGGCTGATTCGGCTCGACCCGTGAGCGCAGCACGAGGGTGTTGACGAAGAACCCGACGAGGTTCTCCAGTTCGGCTCTGCCGCGCCCGGCCACCACGGTTCCGACCGAGACGTCCCGCTGGTTGCCGTACCGGGACAACAACACCTGCACGGCCGCGGTCAGGGTCATGAACACGGTGGCACCGTGTTCCCGGCCCAATTCCGTCAGCCGACCGAACAGTTCCGGTGGAACGGACGCGCGGTGAATCGCGCCGGCGCTGGTGCGCAGGTGCGGGCGTGGCCGGTCGGTCGGCAGTTCGAGAGCCTCGATGCCGGCCAGCTTTCCCCGCCAGTAGGCCAGATCCCGGGCCGTGGCCGGGGCGGACAGCTGTTCGCGCTGCCACACCGCGAAGTCGGGGTACTGGATCGGCAGGTCGGGCAGGCCCGCTTCACCGCCGTGGACCGCTGCCGCGTACAGCCGGCCGAGTTCGCCGACGAGCACTCCGACCGACCAGCCGTCGGTGACGATGTGGTGTTGGCTGAGCACCAGCACGTGGTCGCGGTCCGCGATCCGCACCAGCACCGCCCTGGTCAGTGGACCGTGCTTGAGGTCGAACGGCAGGGACAGCTCGCCGGACAGCACCCGGTCCAGGTCGTCCGCGCCGGGCACGGCGACCGTGCGCAGTGGGAGTGCGGCTTCCGCTGCCACCACCTGGACGCCACGGCCGTCGACGGTGTCGAACGTCGTGCGCAGCGATTCGTGGCGCGCGCTCAGTGCGGTCAGCGCGGTCCGCAGCGCGTCGACGTCCACCGGGCCGGACAGGCGCAGCCCCACGCCGGTGTTGTACTCCGTGCCGCCGCCGGTCAGGTCGTCCAGGAACCACAGTCGCTGCTGGGCTGAGGAAAGAGGCGAGTTCCGACCGCGCCGGACCGGGACGATGTCCGCCGGGTGGTCGGACCGAGCAGGTGCCGGCAACAGTTCGGCGAGTTCCGCGACGGTCCTGGCGTCGAACACCGCACGGGCGGTAAGGCCGGTCCCGAAGTCCGTGCGTACGCGCGCCAGCACCCGGACACCGAGGATCGAGTCGCCGCCGAGGGCGAAGAAGTCGTCGTGTGCGCCGACCCGCCGCACACCGAGCACATCCGCCCAGATCCCGGCCAGCACCCGTTCGGTGTCGGATCGCGGCTCCACGTATTCCACTCCCGACACCGCCCCGGACGGTTCGGGCAACGCACGACGATCCACTTTCCCGTTGGGGCTCACCGGCAACCGGTCCAACACCACGAACACCGACGGAACCATGTGCTCCGGCAGACTCACGCCGGCCAACGCCCTGAGCTCGACTGCCAAACTCCCGCTGCCAACCGACGACGCCACGTAGGCGATCAACCGTTTGACGTCGTTCCCGTCCTCACGCGCGACCACCACGACGTCATCCACACGCGCGTGCCGTCGCAACACCGCCTCGATCTCACCGGGCTCGATCCGGAACCCCCGGA
>CBHFOL010000301.1:0-10068 GCA_965995405.1 uncultured Saccharothrix sp. | reverse complement strand
TCTACCGGCTGCTCCGACGGCACGGCGTGTCCCAGCGCCAGATCGCGGCGCTCACGGGCCAGTCGCAGTCCGAAGTGTCGGAGATCCTCAAGGGACGTCAGGTCATGGCCTACGACGTCCTGGCCCGGATCGCCGCCGGCTTGGGTGTCCCCAGGGGATACATGGGTCTCGCCTACGACGAGGCCACGGCAGTCAGGGTGGCCGCGACCGCGGAGGCACCCCAGTCTGAGGAGGACGAGTCGGTGAAGCGAAGGAAGTTCCTCGCGCACGCCGCCGCCATCACCGTCGGCGCGGCCGTGTTCGGCACGGACTCCGGGTCTTGGGCTGCGTCGCCCGCACAGACTCCGGCTCCCGGCCGGATCGGCATGACCGACGTCCGACAGGTCGAAGCCGCGACGCGGGCGTTGCGCACACTCGACTACCAGTACGGCGGCGGCTCGTGCCGCGACGCCGTCGTCGCGCAGCTGTCGTGGGGGCAGCAGATGCTCGGCGCGAACGCGACCGACCTGGTGAAGGAGCGGCTCTACGTCGCCCTCGCCGACCTGCACAACCTGGCCGGCTGGACCTCGTTCGACACCGGTCTGTACGACTCGGCGCGCAACCACTTCGGCCAGGCGCTCGGGCTCGCGAAGCAGGGCCGCAAGGAAGAGCTGGTCGCCAACATCCTGTACCGGATGGGCCGCGTCTACCTGCACCAGAACGCGCCGGACGACGCGCTGAAGGTGTTCCAGCTGGGCCAGCTGGCCGCCCAGAACTCCGGTTCGGAGCTCGCCGTCGGCATCCTGTGCGCGAACGAGGCGTGGGCCTACGCGAAGATGGGCTCCGACGACCAGGCGCTCAAGCTGCTGGGTCGCGCCCGGGACGAGTTCGCGCGGGCCAACATCGGCGAGGCGCCCGCGTGGGCCAAGTTCTTCGACGCCAACGACCTGTCCGCGATGATCGGCACCGTCCACACGGAGCTGGCGCTGTCGGTCGACCCGAAGTACACCAGGATCGCCATCCCGGCGCTGTCCAAGGCCATCAACGGGTTCGGCGAGGACATGAGCCGCAGCCGGTCGTTCAACCTCACCTCACTGTCGATCAACCACCTGCTGGAAGGCGACATCGACCACGGCGCGCGGATCGGCCGGCAGGCGATCGACCTGTCCGAGGGGCTGAAGTCGGTGCGCACCAAGGACCGGATGCAGCCGCTCCAGGTCGAGGCGGAGAAGCGCCGCAACAACCCCGACGCGCGTGAGCTGGCCGACCGGGTCGCCAAGTTCACCGGCACCGACAGCGCGGCCTGACGCTGGGGATCGGGATCGACGGCAGGTTCACCCCCGCCGCGCTGACCGCCGTGCTGGAACGGCTGTGCGGTGAGCTGGGGCTGGAGCACCGGGACGCGCGGCTGGTGAAGTTCACGTCCAACGCGGTGTTCGACCTCCCCACCGAGCGGGTCGTGGTGCGGATCGTCGGGTCGATGGCGCTGCGGCACCGGGCGTCGAAGGTGGTGCGGGTCGCGCGTTGGCTGGCCGCGCACGACGTGCCCGCGGTTCGGCTGGTCGAGGAGTTCCCGCAGCCGTTGGCCGTGGGTGGGCACCTGGCGACCGTGTGGCACACGGTGTCTTCGGGCGGGCCGCCGGTGGACGGGCGTGACCTGGGGGTTTTGCTGCGGCGGCTGCATTCGCTGCCTGCGCCGGCGTTCGAGTTGCCGCGTTGGTCGCCGTTGGAGGACGTGCGGGAGCGGATTGCGGACGCGGAGGAGCTGTCCGGGGCGGATCGGGAGTTTCTGGAGGAGCGGGTGGCTGCGCTTGAGGTGCGGTTGGCCGACCTGCCGACCGTGCTGCCGGAGGGTGTGGTGCACGGGGACGCGCACCTGGGCAACCTCATCCCGAGTCCGGACGGGCCGGTGATCTGCGATTTCGACTCGACCAGCGTCGGTCCCCGGGAGTGGGACCTGAGTACCTTGCCGGTGGGCGTGGCCCGGTTCGGCCACCCGTCGCGGTGGTATCGGCAGTTGGCGCGGGTGTACGGGTTCGACGTGACGCGGTGGGCGGGTTTCGCGGTGCTGCGGGACGTGCGGGAACTCAAGCTGACCACCAGCGTGCTGCCGATCCTGCGCAGTCACCCGGACGTGCGGGGTGAGCTGCGGAGACGGTTGGCGGCCCTGCGCGCGGGGGATATCACGACGCCCTGGTCGCCTTACCGCTGAACGCGCGGAGGCGGGGGAACGAACCGGTAACACTCGGGGCGTGGTTTCCGACTCACGCTGCGACGGGGATGCCTGACTGCGGTGAGGTGCACGTGATCGGACAGGTGGTGGGTACTCGGCGTTGGCGCACGAAGCGCGCGCTGAAGGCTGCGTTGAAGGCGGCGCGGATGCTGGACGAGGTCGTGGACACCCAGCTGCCGCTGCTCGCGTCGTTCGACGAGGACAGACGCCGCCGATCCGCCGACTACCTGGCCGAACTGGTCAAACTCGCCCAGGATTACCGGTACTTCGCGCACGGGTGGATCGACGCGAAGGAACTCGACCGGCGCGGACATGCCGCCATGGCCCGGCTGGGTCGGTTGCGTGAGGACCCTACGGCGCGACTGATCACCGAGTAGGCCGCTCGGCGCAGCTCACCGCACCGAACGGTCCACTCACCGACCGGCGGCCCAGACCCGCGTGGCGTAGCGGGCGAAGTCGACGGGTTGCTGCCCGGTGACGGTGGCTACGTCGGTGGTCGGGGTGGTGGTTTTGAGGCGGGAGTAGGCGGCGATCTCCTGTTCGGTTTGGTGTGGTGGTGCGTTTCGGGCGGCTTGGTGGGCGCGGTAGTCGTCCGGGGTGCCTCGGAAGGTGATGGGGCGGTTGGTCGCGGTGGCGATCAGGGTCAGGGCTTCGGTGAAGGTGAGAGTGCGGGGGCCGGTCAGCTCGTAGGTGCGGCCTTGGTGGCCGTCCTCGGTGAGGGCTGTTGCGGCTACGGCGGCTATGTCGTCGGCGTCGACGAAGCCTTGTGCGGTGTCGCCGACTGGGAGGGTCAGTTCGCCGGCTGCTATGGCGGGGCGGAAGAAGCCTTCGTCGAAGTTCTGGTTGAACCAGTCGGGGCGGATGATCGTCCAGTCCACGTTCGAGGCTTTGACGAGGCGTTCGGCGGTCAGGAGGCGGTGGTCGGCCATCTCTTCGATGGCTCGGCTGGAGAGGAGTACGAGGCGTTCGACGCCTTGCTCCACTGCTTCGTGGATGAAGGCTTCTTCGACGGGGATGTGGTGTGGGGCCATCAGGTAGACGGCGCGGGTTCCGGTGAGCGCGGGGCGCCAGGTGCTGCGGTCGGTCCAGTCGAACCGGGTGGTGGTGTGGCGTGCGGCCTCGCGGACGAGGTGGCCGGCTGACTTGAGGCGTGCGGCGACCCGCCGTCCGGTCGAGCCGGTGGCGCCCAGGATCAGGATCGGTTGATCAGCCATGGGTCGAGTAGAGCAGAGGGGTACGACAATTCCCGGCTGTGCTTCCGGGAGCGCCGGCGGGGCACGCTCGCATACCGGTTTCCGCAGCTCATGAGCGCCGGCCGGACGTGCTTTCGCAGAAGTCCCCGCCCAGGGGGTCCCCTGTTTTTACCTTGCCACAGGGGTACGACATTTTGCGGTGACGGGAGGGCCAAGCCTGGCGTGCAGGTTTGACCGTCAGGCGACCGGGGCCTTTGACAGGACGACTGCCAGGCCGAACGCCACGCCCATGATCGTGAGTTCCACGGCTGCCCAGCCGACGATGGCCGTGGTCTTGTGTTGGACGATGTGGGGCAGCAGGCGCCAGCGGATGTTGGCCCCGAGCAGTGCCAGCAGGCCGGCGCACACGATCTTGCCGACCAGGACCAGGCCGTAGGACGTGGTGAACAGCGAGCCGGGCAGCGTCACCACCGGGTTCAGCGCCAGCTCCAGCAGGCCGTTGAACAAACCGGTCAACGAGACCGCTGCCAGGCTGATCGTCGCCAGCTTCGAGAATTTCGGCAGCGCGTCGGCCAGCAAACCCCGCCGATAGGCCACCAGGACCACCAGAGCGCCCAGGCCGCCGGTCCAGACCGCCGCGCCCAGCACGTGCAACTCCATCGAGATCATGGAGTAGTCGTGGTACTTCCAGTTCGACGCGTGCCCCGTCACCGGCAACGGCAGGATGCCGAACATCGAGATCAGGATCCGCAGTTCCGCCGGCACCGACTCGCCCTTGCGCACCGCCGGCACGCCGATCCACAGGTACACCAGCGCACACACCGCGCTGAACAGCAGCCCCTGCCCCGCGCCGACCCGCTTCACGTAGTCGACTACCGACTCCATCGTCAACGCCACGTCGGGCCGGGTCTCGTAAGCCCGGATCACGATCGACAGCAGCGCCGTCAGCACCCACACCGCCGCCGCCACGACGGCCGCCGGGCGGGCGATGCGCAGCACCGGTTCGGTCAGGTTCGGCCGCGAGAAACCCAGCAGCTTCGGCAGCAGGCTGAGGCCCACGACCGCGGTCGCGGACAGGTCCAGCAACGTCCGGATCAGCGGGTGGGTGAACCGGACCACCGCCCCCGGTTCGGCGACGCCCACGTCCGCGGGTGTCGTCGACAGGCCCAGGCCGAGGAACACGCCTGCCGCACCGCCGGCCAGCAGGCCGCCGACGATCCAGTACCTGGTGGTGGGGGTGGTGGTCCGGTTCGCGGTCATCGGTTCGTCGGCTCCTTCGCGGCACCGCCGCCGCGCAGGGCGAAGAACACGCCGCCACCGAGCAGCACCACGGCTCCGACGATCCACACCCAGATCGGCACGCCGCCGGAGTCCTCGGTCGCCGGTTGGTCCGCGGACTTCACCGGTGCCGGGGTGCCGTTGCCGGCCTTGGTGGTGCTGAACTTCAGGTTGCCGGACACCGGGTGACCGTCGGCCGACAGGACCCGGTAGCCGATCTGGTACTCCGCCGCCGGGCCGAGGGGGCGGACCTTGAACGTCACCGAGTTGTTCTTCACGGTGGGCTCGCCGTCCTGCTCCCAGCGGGAGTCGTCCGGACCCTTCACCGTGATGGTGTTGAACTTGTCGCCCGCCTGGACCGGCTGGTCGAACGTCAGCGTGATCTCCGCCGGGCCCGCTTCCAGCTGTTGTCCGTCCTTCGGGTCACTGCTGACCAGCACGTTGTGCGCCATCGCGGTGCCGGTGCCGACCAGTGCCAGGGCACCGGCCAGCAATCCGGCGATCAGCAGCGAGAACGCCCGCCTCACTGCTTGCCCGCGCGCCGCGACCGCAGCACGGCCCCGGTGCCGAAGCCCAGACCCAGCGCGCCGACGACGAGGCCCGCGCCGCCCAGCCAGCGGGCGGTGTTGTCGGTGCCCGCCGACGTGGCGTGGTCGTCGGTCTTGGCCGCCGCGTTCGCGGCATCGCCGTGGCTGTCGCCGCCCTGCTTCGGCACCAGCTTCAGCATCGGCGCGGGCTTCTCCGGCTCCGCGCCGCCCTCGGCGGCCGGCGGGGCGCTCCAGTCCACGACCTCACCGTTGTCATAGGTCTGCTTGGTGGGCAGGAGCAGCTTGTCCGTGTTGTCCGGCAGCGGCCCGACGGACAGGTCGAACTCGTTGAACTGGCCGGGCTCGATGCGCACGCCCGGGTCCGCCGTCCACACGACCGTGCGCACGGCCTCGGTGATCTCCTTGCCGTGGCTCTTCACCGGGGTGTCGAGCTTGGCCTTGACCGCCTCGACCTTCCAGCCCGGCGTGGGCTTGGTGCTGACCGACGCGATCGGGTACTCGGCGGGCAGCGTGAGCTCCAGCTTCACGGTGCCGTTGTTGGGCCGCTCGTTCGGCACCCGCAGGGTGACCTTGGTGTAGCCGCCCTGTACGGCGTCCTTCGGGGTGGACGCGGTGACGTGCGCGGACGCGAGGCCCGCCGTGCCCAGGACGAGGAAGGCGGCCGTCGCGAGCACGGCACCGCCCTTGGCGAGCGTGCGCACGCCAAAACGATTTGTCGACATGAAGTTGTTGCTCCTGATACGAGAGGGGTGTGTTTTTCAACCTGCTCGGGTGATCAGGAGTACGGGTGGCCCTCTGCGGCCGTTCACGCGCCGTAGCAGCACGGCGGTCAGCGTGTCCGGGACCACTGGGATCTGTGGCACCGGTGCCCGGCGGACATCGGGGACGGACGTCCACCGGATGGGGAGTAGCCGCGCTACCGCGTTCGAGAGTTTCGAGAGTGCGGCCAGGGCGCTGTCCGCGCGGACCAGCAGCAGGCCGGTGAGCAGCGCGGCGACCACGTGGGCGGCGGTCATGGTCATCGGGGCGAAGCCCGGTCCGGGACCGTCGGCGACGTGGTTGCCCAGGTTGAGCAGGGTGTGCTGGCCCACCTGGGCCACGCCCAGCGCGGCCAGGAGTGTCCACGGCCCGTGCCGGCGCTCGGCCAGGACCGTGGCCGCCGAGGCGACCAGGACGGTCAGCGGCAGCGCGGGTGCGAACTCGGTCAGGTCGCCCCCGGCCACGCCGTGTGCGGCCACGCTCAGTGCGGCAGACGTCACGGCCAGTAGAACACCCCGCGCGAGGCGGGTCGAGGCCGGACGTCTGGTCATGCACAGAGCGTAGGAGACAGGCCCCCGAAGGTGTGAGTCGCTACTGTTGACGGAACTGGCGACTGCGGGTTTCGACTACTCCGAACAGGGGTATGGGGTACCCGTGAAGACCCCTGACCACTCGATCGAACAGCCCTTGCCGGGCGAGCCGCGGCCGATCCTGGACGCGGAGCGGCCCGCCCGCACCGACCGGGCCGTGTTCGGCGTCGCCGCCGCCGTCACGGTCGCGTTCCTGGGGTGGGGCGTGCTCGGCACCGACTCGCTGGCGAGCGCGTCCAAAGCCGCCCTGACCTGGATCATCGGCAACCTGGGGTGGGCGTTCGTGCTCGTCGCCTCGGGGTTTGTGCTGTTCGCCCTGTGGCTCGCGGTCAGCCGGTACGGCCGCATCCCGCTCGGCCGCGACGACGAGAAGCCCGAGTTCAAGACGGTGTCGTGGGTGGCGATGATGTTCAGCGCCGGCATGGGCATCGGACTGATGTTCTACGGCGTGAACGAGCCGCTGTCCCACTTCGTGAAACCGCCACCGGGGACGGTGGAGGGTGGCTCCGACGCGGCGCTCCAGACCGCGCTGGCGACCACCTTGTTCCACTGGACTGTGCACCCGTGGGCGATCTATGCCGTCGTGGGGCTGGCCATCGCATACGGCAGCTTTCGGCGGGGGCGTAGCCAGCTGATCAGTGCGGCGTTCGCGCCGTTGCTGGGGCGGCGGTCCGAGGGAGTGGCTGGGCGGGCTATCGACGTGTTGGCGATCTTCGCGACGCTGTTCGGGTCGGCTGCCTCGCTCGGGTTGGGGGCGCTCCAGATCGGCAGCGGGCTCACGTTGGCGGGCTGGGGTGTGGGCAACGCGGTGTTGGTGGGGATCATCGCGGTGCTGACGGTGCTGTTCGTGGCGTCCGCGGTGTCGGGGGTCGCCAAGGGCATCCAGTGGCTGTCGAACACGAACATGGTGTTGGCGGTGGTGCTCGCGGTGTTCGTGTTCGTGGTCGGGCCGACGGTGTTCGTGCTGAACCTGGTGCCTGCCGCCATCGGTGACTACTTCCGTGAGCTGGCCGACATGGCGGGGCGCACGGCTGCGTCCGGTGGTGACGCCGCCGAGGCTTGGCTGTCCGGGTGGACGATCTTCTACTGGGCGTGGTGGATCTCGTGGACGCCGTTCGTCGGGATGTTCATCGCGCGGATCAGCCGGGGGCGCACGATCCGGCAGTTCGTGGCGGGTGTGATCGGCGTGCCGAGCGCGGTCAGCCTGGTGTGGTTCTGCGTGTTCGGCGGGACGGCGATCTTCCTCCAGCGGAACGGGACCGATCTGGCGGGTGAGTCGTCGGCGGAGGGGCAGCTGTTCACGATGCTTCAGCAGTTCCCGCTGGCGGGCGTGGCGAGTGTGGTCGTCGTCCTCCTGGTGGCGATCTTCTTCGTTTCGGGGGCGGACGCGGCTTCGGTGGTGATGGGCACGTTGTCGCAGCGCGGGTCGATGGTGCCGTCGAAGCGGGTCGTGGTGTTCTGGGGCGTGCTGACCGGGGCGGTGGCGGCGGTGATGCTGCTGGTCGGCGGGTCGAACGCGTTGACCGGGTTGCAGAACCTGACGATCATCGCGGCGCTGCCGTTCGCGGCGGTGATGGTGGGGCTGTGCGTCTCGCTGGCCCGTGACCTGCGCAGCGACCCGATGATCCGGCGGGAGGAACGGGTCGCCGAGGTGATGGAGGAGGTCGTCCTCGGGCCCGAGGAAGCTTCGTTGCGGGCCGTGGAGGAGCTGGTCAGGACACGCCCAGGCGCTTGAGCAGGTCGGCTTCGAGGGCGTCGAGGTCGGTGCCGATGGCGCGGTGGGCGGCCTTGCGGCGGGACGTGGGCATCCGTTCGGACGCCCGCACCGCCGCCGTGAGCCGCACCAGGCGGGCCTCGGTGGTTTCCACGTAGGCGCGGTCCTTCGCGCGCAGGTCTTCGAGTACCTGGACGAGACCGGCGATCCGGGCGTGGAGCCGCGCGCCGTGGCCCGAGTAGCGGGACAGTTCGCCGACCGGGACGCCCAGCCTGCGGGCCCGGTACCGGTCGTAGCGGTCGCTCACCAGCGCCGCCGCGCGGGCCGCCAGCGGGGCGACCACCGGGATCAGCGCGGGTGCCACGACCTTCGCCACGCCGACCAGGTTCTTCGCCCGACCGGGTGTGAAACCCTTGCTCCGTTCGCGTGCCATCTCCGCACCTCCTGCCCGAACACTAGAGGTCGCGCGGGGGTCCCGCACAAAAGATCGATTCCACTCCATCAGGTTGCCGGTACAAGCTTCACCCCGGCGGCATACCCTTCTGCCGTGACTTCCCAGGTGCAGCTGGACGCCGGCGTGGTCACTCGTTGCCGGCGGCGGGTGCACCTCGAACACGATCCAGCCATGCGAGACACGCCCAAGGCCGCGCCCGACCCGACCGGTCAGCTGCGCAAGGCCGACGCCACCGAGCACCGGCGGGCGGTCGCCTCCGCGCTCGCGCGGGTCGTCGGGTCGGACCTGATGGAGATACCGCAGGACGTGCCCTCCGCCGATCGGGAGCGGGTCACGGCTGCCGCGATGCAGGCCGGCGTGTCCTACATCTGGGGCGGTGCGCTGCCGCGGGATCTGCTCGGTGGGCGGCGGGGCGGGATCGACCTGCTGGTCAAGGGCGTGGACGGGTACGTGCCGGTGCTGGTGGTGCGGCACAAGGTGACCGATCCGGGGACGGGGGCGCGGACGTCGCCGCTGTCGCACCCGCTGCCCGGCGGGGCTCGGGTGGATCCGTTGCGGAAGGTGCGTCCGCAGCCTCGTGACCAGCTTCGGCTGGCCCATGCGCAGCGGCAGTTGCAGGCGGCCGGGTTGGCCGCCTCGGGCCGTTCCTACGGCGGGGTCGTCGGGATGGACGGCGACGTGGTGGTCTGGCACGACCTGGAAGCGCCCACGTGGCCGGGCGGGCGTACCGCGTTGGCGGAGTACGACGCGCGGTTCTCGGACCGGTTGGCGGTGGCCGGCGCGGCGGCTTCGGGGACGGAGCCGTTGGCGCGGGCGTCGCGGATCGTGGAGTGCCGGTCGTGTCCCTGGTGGCCGGTGTGCGAGGTGGACCTGAAGACGTCGCGGGACGTCAGCCTGGTGGTGCGCGGGGAGGACGCGGTCGCGCTGCGCAAGGTCGGGGTGTCCACTGTGGACGACCTGGCCGGGCTGGATCCGTTGGGGGACCAGGTCACCCCGCTGGTGGGGATGCTGTACTCGGATGCGGTGATCCTGGCGCGGGCGTGGCTGCGGGATCTGAGCGTGGTGCGGCGGGTGCCGTACCTGGACGTGCCGCGGGCCGATGTCGAGGTGGACGTCGACATGGAGAGCTTCGGGGACCTCGGGGCGTACATGTGGGGGTGTCTGCTGTCCGGGGCCGATGTGGGCGAGTCGCACGGGTATCGGGCGTTCGCCACGTGGGATCCGTTGCCGTGTGAGGACGAGGCCCGGTCGTTCGCCGAGTTCTGGGGGTGGCTGGCCGGGGTCCGGCTGCGGGCCAAGGCCCGCGGGTTGACGTTCCGG
>CBHFOL010000300.1:0-10180 GCA_965995405.1 uncultured Saccharothrix sp. | reverse complement strand
CTTGTCCCGGCCCCGCTCACCCCGCACGACGTCCACGTCCTGCTTGCGAACCCCGAACGCCTTCGCCAACACCGCCCGCACCGCCTCGTTCGCCTTGCCCTCCACCGCAGGTGCGGCCACCGCGACGACCAACGCCGTCCCGTTCCACCGACCGCCCACGGCATCCCTCTTCGCACCTGGCTTCACCCGCACGTCCAGCCGGAACACCTCAGCCACGGGACACCACCGCGACCAGCGTGTCCTCCAGCAACTCCCGACGCGCGGTCACCACATGCGGCAACGCGGCCAGCAACTGCACCTGCCCCAGATAGACGGAATACGCCAGAACGGCACGATGGTGTGCGACCTCCGCCGGAAACCCCAACGCCCCGAACAACTCCACCAGATAGCCGATCCGCCGCTCGGTGACCCGCTTCAACACCGGCGCGACGGCCGGATCGTCCTTCGCCGCGAGCATGGCGAGCTCCACCGCACTGTCCCGCACGTTCTCCAGCACCACACCGAACAACAGCCGCAGCCGCCCCTCCGGCGAGGGTTCAGCCGCCACCCGCTCGATCACCGCCTCGGTGTGCTCGCGCTCCCACCGCTCAAGGGTCGCCGTGAGCAGCGCCTCACGGCTCGGAAAATGCCAGTAGGCACTGCCCTTCGTGGCACCGAGCCGAGCCGCGAGCGGTTCCACGGCAACAGCCGCCACGCCACCCTCGACAAGGGCGCGCAGAGCCACCTCGGTCCAGTCGTCTTTGGTCCGACGCTTCCGCACAGCTCCATACGCTACCGTACGGAGAGGTTCCATACGGCACCGTACGGAGGCGTACGATGATCGAGAACGTGCACGAGCGCCAGGTCCCCGGCGACGGCTGGGTCGACCGCGTCACCGACCTCTGGCCGGCCGACTGGCCGAAACTCCGACTCGACCGCCCACTCGGCATCGGCGCCGACGGCGGTCACGGCTTCGTCCGCTACCGCTGCACCGGCTACGAACCGGGCAAGCGGCTGGAGTTCACCTTCTCCCCCGGCCTCGGCCTGATCGGGACGCACGTGTTCGAGGCCGTGCCGGGCGGCGTCCGGCACACGCTCCGGGGTCGTCCGATCGGGTGGATGCGACTGTGGTGGCCGCTCGCCGTCCGGTGGCTGCACGACGCCCTGATCGAGGACCTGTTCGACAACATCAGCGTTTCCGCAGGTCAACGCATCGAGCCGGCGCGCTGGTCGGGATGGGTCCGGCTGCTGCGGGCCGCGGCGCGCCGATTGGCCTGAACCTCCGGCATCCACAACCCTCCACGACGTCCGTCTTCCGATTACCGGGCACTGACCAGAGGGAGGGTTCGTGACACCGGGAGACCCCGCTGACCACGCGTCCACCTTCACCGACTTCTACCACCGCGAACGCACCCGGCTGTTCCGGTTCGCCGCCGTGATGTCCCCGCACCTGGACCACGAGTCCGCCGTGCAGGAGGCGTTCGTCAGCGCCTGGCGGCACTGGCCGTCCATCAACCCGGCCGCGCGCCGGGCGTGGCTGGTCAAGACCATCCGCAACCTGCTGGTCGACCAGGCCCGCCGGTTGGAACGACCGAGCGAGGTGACCGACGAGGTGATCTCCCGCTCCCGCATCCTGGTGCAGCGGGACCGGGAGGCCGAGGCGTGGCACGAGCTGAACAGCACGCTCGCCGCCATCGCCCGGCTGCCCGACCAGCTGCGCACTGCCCTCGTGCTGCGGTTCTGGGACTTCGGCGACGACGAGATCGCCGACGTGCTGGGATGCAGACGGGAGTCCGTGCGCCGGTACGTGTCGGACGCGCGGGCCAGGGTCAGCGCGATGGTCGGCAACACCGAGCGCCGGGTGCGGGGTTCCCGGCGCGGGAAGGGGACCGCATGACCGACGACCACGTGCACCCGAACTCGCGCCCGGACGAACACGCCGACCTGGACCCCAGGCTGGACGACCTGCGCACCGAGCTGACCGAGTCGATCCCCGAGGACCCGGCCGAGGACGGGCTGGGCGTGGCGGCGATCATGGCGCAGGCGACACCCGAGCCGTCCGGCCCGGAACGGCACGCCGCCCTGCTCACCGCCGCGCGTGACGGCGACCGGGGCGCACTGAACGCGCTGATCGCCGAGCTCACCCCGCTGGTGTGGCACGTGGCGCGGGCCAACGGCCTGGACCAGGAGACCGCCGAGGACGTGGTGCAGACCGTGTGGCTGAGCCTGCTGCGGCACCTGGACCGGATCGCACAACCCCGGGCGCTGGCGGGCTGGCTGATCGTCACCACCCGGCGCGAGGCGCAGCGGGCGTGGCGCGAGGCGAACGGCCGGGCCGCGCTGTCGTCCGATTCGGCGCTGGACGTGCCGGACACCCGCTGGCTGCCGGAGACCGAGGCCCTGCGCGACGACCGCGACCGCCGGCTGTGGCGGGCGTTCTCGCTGCTGCCGAGGCGCTGCCAGGAACTGCTCCGACTGACCGTCCTGGCCGGTCGCGCCGAGTACCGGGCGGTCGCCGAGGCCATGTCCATGCCGAGGGGCAGCATCGGCCCGACCCGAGGCCGCTGCCTGACCACCCTCCGCGCCCACCTGGACCGGGAGGGAGGTGCCTGACATGTCCTACGACCTGACCACGTGGCTGGACGACCTGGTCGACACCCTCGACCCGCCACCCGCCCACCTCACCGAACAGGTGTACATGCTGCTCACGGTCGCCCTGGCGTTCCGGGTGGCGTGAGCCCGGTGCCGGTGGCACGCCACGGGGGCGGCGTGCCACCGGGCACTGTCGGGACAGCGCTATCTGGGCAACAGCACCAAGACCCCGTTGACCAGGCCGATGCACTGCGCCACGAGGGCGAGGACGACCAGGCTCAGTTCGCAGTGACACCTCCGTCCGGGCTGTCGTTCCCGCGCGCGCCCGGGCTCCTCGGCCCCGGCGTGCTCGCCGATCTCCATCGATTCCCTCCACCGACTGTCCTTCGCGGGTGGCGTCGGTGTTCCCCACCCGTACGGAGTGGGGAACGCCCTGGGGAATCCCTCCGCGCGGCGGACCATATCGGGCCGTACAGACCGCTCCAACCATGCTTTCCACGGCCACAGGCACGGATATTCCGCACAGCGGCAAGAATCTTGCACTTCAGACACGTCATCAGTTGCGTTGACACAACACCAATGATCAGACGAAGGTTCCACCCATTCGGAGTACACCGACACCCTACCACGTCCACGCAACATTCGTTGCGCAGACACGACCGCCAAGCACAAAAAATGCGGCCGGAGGCACCAGCCCCCGGCCGCATCAGCGTCCGCGATCAGACCTTCGCGACGGCCACCCGCACCTTGGCGCCGTCACCGACGACGCCGTCCGAGCCGACCGCCACCTCGCCGTACGACACCGAGTCGCTCAACGTCTCGGCCGCCACGAACGACTCGAACCGCCGCACCGCCGAACCGACCTCGTCGGGCAGCTGGAGCGTCAGCGCGATCCGGTCCGACACGTCCAGCGAGGCGTCCTTACGCGCCTGCTGCACCACACGCACCAGGTCACGCGCGACACCCTCGGCCGCCAACTCCGGCGTGACCACGGTGTCCAGCACGACCAGCCCGGCATTCCCCGGCAACGCCGCCGTGGCACCCTGGTCGGTCGCCACGAGCCGCTGCTCGTACTCCTCCGGGAACAGCTCGACGCCCGCCGCGACGACCTTCCCGCCGACCGACGTCCAGTCGCCCGCCTTGACCGCCTTGATCACCTTCTGCACGTCCGGCCCCAGCCGCGGCCCGGCGACCCGCGCGTTGACCGCCAGCTGGAAGTGCCCGTGCGCGTCCACGTCGGTGGTCAGCTCGACCTCCTTGACGTTCACCTCGTCCCGCAGGATCGCGCTGAACGCCTCCAGCTGCGCCACGTCCCGCGCCGCGATGACCAGCTTCGCCAACGGCAGCCGCACCCGCAGCTTGTTGCCCTTGCGCAGCGACAACGCGGTGGACGCCACCTGCCGCACCTGGTCCATCGCCGCAACCAGCGCGCTGTCGGCGGGCAGCGCGGACGTCTCCGGCCAGTCCGCGAGGTGCACCGAACGGCCGCCGGTCAGCCCGCGCCACACCGCCTCGGTGGTCAGCGGCAGCAGCGGCGCGGCCACCCGGCTCACCACCTCCAGCACGGTGTGCAGGGTGTCCACGGCGTCCTGGTCGCCCGCCCAGAACCGGTCCCGGGACCGGCGGACGTACCAGTTCGTCAGCACCTCCAGGAACTCCCGGATCGACGCGCACGCGCCGGAGATGTCGTAGTTGTCCAGCTGTGCGGTCACCTCGGCGACCAGGTCGTGCGTCTTCGCCAGCGCGTACCGGTCCAGCACGTGCTCCGAGTCGGTCCGCCAGGTGCCCTCGACGCCCTCGGCGTTCGAGTACAGCGCGAGGAAGTACCACGAGTTCCACAGCGGCAGCACGGCCTGGCGCACCGCGTCCCGGATGCCCCGCTCGGTGACGACCAGGTCGCCGCCGCGCAGGATCGGGGACGCCATCAGGAACCACCGCATGGCGTCCGAGCCGTCCCGGTCGAACACCTCGTTCACGTCCGGGTAGTTCTTGCGCGATTTGGACATCTTCTGGCCGTCGTCGCCCAGCACGATGCCGTGCGCCACGCAGTTCTTGAACGCGGGCCGGTCGAACAGCGCCGTGGCCAGCACGTGCATGGTGTAGAACCAGCCGCGCGTCTGGCCGTTGTACTCCACGATGAAGTCGCCCGGGTAGTGGTTGTCGAACCACTCGTCGTTCTCGAACGGGTAGTGCACCTGGGCGAACGACATCGAGCCGGACTCGAACCAGCAGTCCAGCACCTCGGGCACCCGGCGCATGGTGGACCGCCCGGTCGGGTCGTCCGGGTTGGGCCGGGTCAGCTCGTCGATGTTGGGCCGGTGCAGGTCGGTCGGGCGCACGCCGAAGTCGCGCTCCAGCTCGTCCAGCGAGCCGTACACGTCGACCCGCGGGTGGTCCGGGTCGTCGGACACCCACACCGGGATCGGCGAGCCCCAGAACCGGTTCCGGGAGATGTTCCAGTCCCGCGCGTTCTCCAGCCACTTGCCGAACTGGCCGTCCTGGATGTGCGTCGGCACCCAGTTGATCTGCTTGTTCAGCTCGACCATGCGGTCCTTGAACTTGGAGACCGCGACGAACCACGACGACACGGCCCGCTGGATCAGCGGGTTGTCGCAGCGCCAGCAGTGCGGGTACGGGTGGTCGTAGGTCTCGTGGCGCAGCAGCAGACCGGCTTCCCGCAGGTCGCGGATGATCGCCTTGTTCGCGTCGAAGACGTGCTGCCCCTGGTAGGGCGGGACGTCGGCGGTGAACCGGCCGTGCGGGTCGACCGGCACGACGACCTCGATGCCGGCCGCGTCCGTGACGACCTTGTCCTCCTCACCGAACGCGGGGGCGATGTGCACGACGCCCGTGCCGTCCTCGGTGGTGACGTAGTCCGCCGCGAGCACCTGGTGGGCGTTCTCCCGGCCCACGAAGAAGTCGAACGGCGGCGTGTAGCGGCGGCCCACCAGGTCCGCGCCCTTGACGCGGCCGACGACCGGCGGCTCCTCGCCCAGCTCACGGGCGTAGGCGGCGACCCGGGCCTCGGCCAGCAGGTAGCGCTCGCCGTTCGCCTCGACCGTCACGTAGTCCACGTCCGGGTGAACCGCGGCGGCCAGGTTGGACGGCAGCGTCCACGGGGTCGTCGTCCATACCAGCGCCAGCTCGCCGGTCTCCAGCCGCAGCCCGACGGTGACCGCCGGGTCCTGCCGGTCCCGGTAGGTGTCGTCCATCTTGGTCTCGGTGTTGGACAGCGGCGTCTCGCAGCGCCAGCAGTACCACAGCACCCGGAAGCCCTCGTAGACCAAGCCCTTGTCCCACAAGGTCTTGAAGGCCCACATGACGGATTCCATGTAGTCCAGGTCGAGGGTCTTGTAGTCGTTGTCGAAGTCCACCCAGCGGGCCTGTCGGGTCACGTAGTCGCGCCACTGGCCGGTGTACTGGAGGACCGAGGTGCGGCACGCCTCGTTGAACTTCTCGATGCCGAACGCCTCGATCTCCGACTTCGAGGAGAACCCGAGCTGCTTCTCCGCCTCGACCTCGGCGGGCAGGCCGTGCGTGTCCCAGCCGAACCGGCGCTCGACGTGCCGGCCGCGCATCGTCTGGTAGCGCGGGACGACGTCCTTGACGTAGCCGGTCAGCAGGTGGCCGTAGTGCGGGAGGCCGTTGGCGAACGGCGGTCCGTCGTAGAAGACGAACTCGTTGGCACCCCGGTCCCCCGCCGGGCGGGCGGCGATCGACTCCTGGAACGTCCGGTCGGACCTCCAGAAGTCGAGGACGTCCTGTTCCAGGGCGGGAAAAGACGGCTGGGAGGGGACCGAGCCCCCACCTGCCTTCGGGTAGGCCATCGCGCTGCTCCTCGCGTGCTCCAGATCATCCGGCACGCGGGGACGACGCGCCTCTCGGCGTACCGCGGTACCACCCCGCTTGCCGACGCTGTGCACGACGGCCACTCGTTGCCGGCTGTGACGGGCCGAACCCGTCCGGTTCTACTGGGGCTCGCGCCTGTTCTTCCGGAAGCTCCCCGGTGATGGCCGGATCAACGCCTTGCTGCATCAAGGGTAACCGGTGACCGCAAACCGGTTGTGGGGGCCAGGTCACCAGAGGGGCCGGTACTCCGGACGGCCGCGTGCCGGCACGAGCCGGCGGGGTTCCGGAACGCCGCCGCGATGTGACCGGGGAGAAGCGTGCCGACCCGCACGGAAGCCTTGGTACCGAGCAGTGCTCAGGAACCGCGCTTCTTCGCCGCCAACGTCGAATCCGGGCGGCACACGGCGCACGGGGTGAAGCCCAGCTGGCGGGCCTCGGAGATCGGCAGGCCCAGCGAAGGACGGCCGTCCAGCCACGAACAGGCCGCCAAGTGGTACCGGGGCTGCTCATCGAGGACCCGGATCTCGTCCGACAGGTCGGCGACGACCAGCAGGTCGGCGGCGTCCGTGTCCTCCTCCGCGGGCTCAGTGGCCTGATCGGGTGAAACGGGTGTGTCGTCGTCGCCCCGCACGGAGGCGGGTTGATCAACAGCGCTAGCCTGTTGATCAACCCGTTCCGTCGTGGTGCCGGCAGCCGCCGCGGCGGGTCCCGACCGACGGCGCAGCCACCAGTCCCAGATCAGGACCAGGGCGGCGACCGCGCTCGTGCCCACGGAGGCCCACGCCCACATCGTCTGGGCGGTGGTCAGCGCGGGCACGAGCAGCCCCAGGGCTGCCAGCACCAACAGCGCAACGATGTACAGCACGTGCGCAGACTAGATCAACCGGGCCGGTCAGCCCGCCTCGGCGCGTGCCCCGAACGAGTAGCCCTGCTGGCGGCCGTCGGACGGTGCGGCGGGGCCGCGGTCCTGGAGGTCGCGCAACGAGGACTCCAGCATGGTCTTGAGCCGGGTCCGGTACTCGCGCTCGAACGTCTGGAGCTTGTCGATCTGCTTTTCGAGCGTGTTCTTCTCCTGGGTGATGTTGCCCATCACCTCGGCGTGCTTGCGCTGGGCGTCGCGGTCGAGCGCGCCTGCCTTCTCCCTGGCCTGCCGTTCGAGCGTCTCGGCGCGCGTCCGCGCGTCGTTCAGCATCGTCTCGGCACGCGTGCGGGCCTCGTTGACCATGGTGTCGGACTTGGCCCGTGCCTCGGACAGCAGCTGCTCGGACTTGGTCCGGGCCTCCGACAGCATCCCGTCGGCCTCGGCCTTCGCCTCGCCGGTGAGCCGGTCGGCCATCTCCTGGGCCAACCCGAGCACCTTCGCGGCCTGCACGTGGTGGTCACCACCACCGCCGGGCGAAGTCTGCTCCAGCGCTGAGGGCGGCGGGACCGGGGCCAGCCGGCGGGGCTCGTCCACGACGCGACCGGGTCCGACGCCGGCGGCGACCTTGGCCCGGGCGTCTTCGAGGTCGGCGCGCGCGGTCTCGACCTGCTGGTCGAGCTGTTCGACCTGCTGGCGCAGGTCGTTGTTCTCCTCGATCAGGCGGGCGAGCTCGCCCTCAACCAGGTCGAGGAACGCGTCCACCTCGTCCTCGTTGTAGCCCCGCTTGCCAATCGGCGGCTTGCTGAACGCGACGTTGTGCACGTCCGCGGGGGTCAACGGCATCAGATCACCTCACGCACTCCTGGGCTGTGGACATCCCTGGTCCCCTCACCTGGGATCGGCTACTCGCATCAGAATGATAACGACCAGCAACAGCACAATAATGGACAAGTCCAGCCCGATGCCCCCGATCCGTACGGTCGGGATGAGCCGACGCAGCAGACGGACCGGGGGATCGGTCACCGTGTAGACGGTCTCCAAGACGACAGCGGCCCCGCCTGCGGGGCGCCACTGCCTGGCAAAACTCCGGACCAGCTCCGCCACGACCCGGGCCGTGAGCAGCAGCCAGAACGCGAACAGGACGTAGTAGACGATCAGCCAGAGAACGAACACACCTCCAACTGTGCCATCACTCACCCGTTGCTGAGGAACCCGCCCTCCGCGAGCCGCCTGCGGTCCTCCGCCGTCACGTCGATGTTCGGAGGTGAGAGGAGGAACACCTTGTTGGTCACCTTGTCGATGGACCCGCGCAGCGCGAACGCGAGCCCGGCCGCGAAGTCCACCAGCCGCTTGGCGTCCGCGTCGTCCATGTCGGTGAGGTTCATGATCACCGGGGTGCCGTCGCGGTAGTGCTCGCCGATGGTCCGCGCCTCGTTGTAGCTGCGCGGGTTGAGCGTGGTGATGCGGCCGAGCTGGGTGCGCGCGGGCTCCGGGGCCGGGCGGACCCGGCTGACCGGCTCACGAGTCGGCTCCACGGCGAGCGCGCCGTGCGTCGGCTCGGCGTTCCACGACCGGCGGGACCGGGCACGGGCGTCGGGCTCGTAGTCCTCCGCTTCGTCGAGCTCGGAGCGGTAGCGGCCCGCCGGGCGGCGGCCGGAGCGCTCCGGGTAGGTCTCGTAGTCGTCGGAGTCGGCGTACTCGGTCCGGTAGTCGTAGCGACCGGGACGTTCGTTCTCGTAGTCGGGGTCGTCGGCGTACTCGGCGGGAACCATCCCGAAGTAAGCCTTCAGCTTGTGAAACCCGCTCATGATCGAGCCCTCTCTCCGCCGCTCCCTACCCGCAAGGACGTCGCGGCCGTCCCAGAGGTTCCAGACAGTTACGGCGAGGCTAGTCTCCGGCTGCCCAGCAACGCTGTTCCGACACGCACGCACGTCGATCCGTGCGCGATCGCATCTTCCAGGTCACCGGACATCCCCGCCGAGATCACGTTGGCAGTGGGATGATCGTCACGCAAGCGGGTTACCGCACTGTGTAGAGCGTCAAACGCCTCCGCTGGAGACATCCGGAGGGGTGCGACGACCATCACACCGCGCAGCGAAAGTTCACTCTTCCGAGCGACGTGATCGGCCAATCGCGGGAGTTCCGGGAGCGGACAGCCGCCCCGCGCCGGGTCGCCGTCGATGCTCACCTGGAGCAGCACGTCCAACGGCCCGCTCGCGGCCCTGGCCAGCGCGTCCGCCAGCCGTTCCGAGTCCACCGAGTCGACCTGGTCGGCCCACCCGACGACGGACTTCGCCTTGTTCCGCTGGAGGCTGCCCACCATGTGCCAGCGCGCCGGCGCGCCCGGCCGCAGCGCTGCGAACTCCGCGGTCTTGCGGGACGCTTCCTGGTCCCGGTTCTCCGCGAACTCGGTCAGCCCCAGATCGGACAACAGGGCCACATCCTCCGCCGGGAACGTCTTGGTGACGGCCAGCAGAATCACCTCCGCGGGGGATCTCCCGGCCGCCGCGCAGGCCCGTTCGATCCGGCCGCGCACGTCGGCCAGGTTCGCCGCCAGCTCGTCCCGGCGGTTCACGCGTCGATCCAGATCACACCGGCGAGCCGGCCCGTGCCGGGGTCGCGGCGGTGGCTGAACAGGTCCCGCTCCTCGACCGTGCAGCGCGGGTCGACGCCGACCTTGCCCACGCCCGCGTCGGCCAGCTGCTGCCAGAGCCCGGCGCGCAGGTCCAGCGCGGGCTTGCCGGCCCGGGTCTTCGACGCGCTGCCGGGCAGGTGCTGGTCGACGTCGGCCCGCATCGCCTCGGGCACCTCGTAGCACTGCCCGCACACCGCCGGCCCGAGCAGCACCTCCACGCGGTCCAGCCGGGCTCCCCGGGCCCGCATCACGTCCAGCGTGGC
>CBHFOL010000299.1:0-10234 GCA_965995405.1 uncultured Saccharothrix sp. | reverse complement strand
TTTGACTGATTCGGTGAACTTCATGGCCGGCAACCTGACTTCGCAGGTCCGCAACATCGCGCAGGTGGCGACCGCCGTGGCACGCGGTGACCTGTCGCAGAAGATCACCGTGAACGCGCGGGGCGAGATCCTGGAGCTGAAGGACACCGTCAACACGATGGTGGATCAGTTGTCGTCTTTTGCCGATGAAGTGACCCGGGTTGCCCGTGAGGTCGGCACGGATGGCCGGTTGGGTGGTCAGGCGCAGGTGCCTGGTGTTGCGGGTACGTGGCGTGATTTGACTGATTCGGTGAACTTCATGGCGAACAACCTGACCGCCCAGGTGCGCAACATCGCCCAGGTGACGACGGCGGTCGCGGGCGGCGACCTGTCGCAGAAGATCACGGTCGACGCGCGCGGCGAGATCCTGGAGCTCAAGTCGACCATCAACACGATGGTGGACCAGTTGTCGGGATTCGCCGACGAGGTCACCCGTGTTGCGCGCGAGGTCGGTACCGACGGTCGGTTGGGCGGTCAGGCCCGGGTGCCGGGTGTCGCGGGCACGTGGAAGGACCTGACCGACAACGTCAACGTCATGGCGGACAACCTGTCCACGCAGGTCCGCAGCATCGCGGCGGTGGCGACGGCGGTCGCGGGCGGTGACCTGTCCAAGAAGATCACCGTCGAGGCCAAGGGCGAGATCGCCGCGCTGGCCGACACCATCAACGGCATGGTGGACACGCTGCGCGCGTTCGCCGACGAGGTGACCCGGGTGTCCCGCGAGGTCGGCACCGAGGGCATCCTGGGTGGTCAGGCGCGGGTGCCGAACGTGGCGGGCACCTGGAAGGACCTCACCGAGAACGTCAACTTCATGGCGAACAACCTGACCAACCAGGTCCGCAACATCGCCCAGGTGACCACCGCCGTGGCGCGCGGCGACCTGTCCAAGAAGATCGACGTGGACGCGCGCGGTGAGATCCTGGAGCTCAAGACCACGATCAACACCATGGTGGACCAGTTGTCGTCTTTCGCCGACGAGGTCACGCGTGTTGCGCGCGAGGTCGGCACGGAGGGCAAGCTCGGTGGCCAGGCCGAGGTGGAAGGCGTGTCCGGCACCTGGAAGCGGCTCACCGAGAACGTGAACGAGCTGGCCGGGAACCTGACCCGGCAGGTGCGCGCGATCGCCGTCGTGGCGACGGCCGTGACGGCGGGCGACCTGAGCCGGCAGATCACCGTGGACGCGTCCGGCGAGGTCGCCGAGCTCAAGGACAACGTCAACCGGATGATCAGCAACCTGCGCGAGACCACCCGCGCCAACGAGGAGCAGGACTGGCTCAAGACCAACCTGGCCCGCCTGTCCGGCATGATGCAGGGCCACCGCGACCTGCACGCCATGGCGTCCCTGGTGATCAGCGAGCTGACGCCGCTGGTGTCCGCGCAGCACGGGGCGTTCTTCCTGGTGGACGGCGAATCCGACGCGCTGGACCTCACCGCCACCTACTCCTACCAGCCGCGCGGCGGCCGGCCGACCCGGTTCGCGCGCGGTGAGTCGCTGATCGGCCAGGTCGCGGTGGAGAAGAAAACGGTGCTGGTCAAGGAACTTCCGCCGGGGTACCTGGAGATCGGTTCGGGGCTGGGTGCCGCGCCGCCGGTGAACCTGGTGATCCTGCCGGTGGTGTTCCAGGGCGAGACGCTGGGCGCGATCGAGCTGGGGTCGTTCGGCGAGTTCACCGAGGTGCACCTGGACCTGTTGGACCAGTTGAAGGAGAACATCGGCGTCAACGTGAACACCATGCTCGCCAACGCGCGCACGGACAGCCTGCTGGTGGAGTCGCAGCGGCTGACGGAGGAGTTGCGGGCCGGCTCGGTGGAGTTGGAGGCGCGGGCGCGGCAGCTGTCGTCGGCGTCGAAGTACAAGTCGGAGTTCATGGCGAACATGTCGCACGAGCTGCGCACGCCGTTGAACTCGTTGCTGATCCTGGCGAAGCTGTTGGCGGACAACCTGGACGGCAACCTGAACGCCAAGCAGGTGGAGTTCGCGAAGACGATCCACTCGTCGGGCACGGACCTGTTGCAGCTCATCGACGACATCCTGGACCTGACGAAGGTCGAGTCCGGGCACATGCAGGTGCAGACGGATCCGGTGCGGGTGTCGGACGTGGTGAACTACGTGGAGGCCCTGACGTTGCCGCTGGCGGCGGAGAAGGGGTTGGAGTTCGACGTCACCGTGGGCCCGGACGTGCCGTCCACTTTGCACACCGACGAGCACCGGTTGCAGCAGATCCTGCGGAACCTGTTGTCCAACGCGGTGAAGTTCACCCACGACGGCGAGATCCGGCTGCGGATCAGGCTGGGTGAGGGTGCGGTGGCGTTCGACGTGCAGGACACCGGGATCGGCATTCCGGCGGAGAAGCTGTCGGTGATCTTCGAGGCGTTCCAGCAGGCGGACGGGACGACGTCGCGGAAGTACGGCGGGACCGGGCTGGGGTTGTCGATCAGCCGGGAGCTGGCGGCGTTGCTGGACGGTCGGCTGGACGTGCGCAGCGAGCCGGGCGCGGGTTCGACGTTCACGCTGTACCTGCCGTTGAGCGAGCAGGGCCTGGTGCCCGTGGTGGCGGAGCCCGAGCTGCCGGAGTTGCTGAGCGCCGGCGATCTCGTGGTGTCCGCGTCGGAGGAGGTTTCGGTGGTCGCGCCGGTCGACCTGCCGCCCGCGCCGATGCGGTTCCACGGCGAGAAGGTGCTGATCGTGGACGACGACCTGCGCAACGTGTTCGCGTTGACCAGTGTGTTGGAGCTGCACGGTCTTGAGGTGATCTACGCGGACAACGGGATCACCGGGGTGCGGGCGTTGGAGCAGTACGACGACGTTTCGTTGGTGCTGATGGACATCATGATGCCGGAGTTGGACGGCAACGCGACGATGGCGGCGATTCGGGCGATGGCGCGGTACGCGGACCTGCCGGTGATCGCGGTGACGGCGAAGGCGATGAAGGGGGATCGGGAGAAGAGCCTCGCGTCCGGTGCCACGGACTACGTGACGAAGCCCGTGGACACCGAACACCTGCTCCGCCTGATCGCCTTCTACCTGGGGCTGGAACAGGACTGACCGGTTGGCGGTGGTCAGCCGACCGCCGTTCCGCGCAGTTCACACAGCGCTTTCCGGCCGACGTTGCGGCGTATCGGGAAGCCGTGGAGCAGGTGCGTGGCGTGGCCTTGAGCCCGAGCGAGACTGTCGGGTTGATCGCGCGCGAGGTTGATCTGATCAAGGAGGCCGGATGACTGAGTGGCGGAAGTCCAAGCGCAGTACGAACACCGAGTCCTGCGTCGAGGTTGCCCGGGGGCTTGTGGCGGTGCGTGACTCGAAGAATGCCGGTGGGTCGGTGTTGAGGTTCCGGGAGGGGCGGGCGGTCGTCGAGCTTCTCGCGGCTGTCCGGCACGATCGCTTCGGCGGCTGAGCGGAGCCCGGTGCCACGGACTACGTGACGAGGCCCGTGGACACCGAACACCGGCTCCGTCTGATCGCCTCCTACCTGGGCTTGGAACAGGACTGACCGGGGTCGGCGGCCGTCAACCGACCGCCGACCCGCGCAGTTCCCGCAATGCTTGGCGGCATTTGTCGACCAGGTGTTGCAGCGCGGCTGCTGGTTCCAGGGTTGTCGCAGACCGGCGGGTACACGCGAGCGATCATGCGCGTGGGTCGGGTGTCGCAGGATGAGATCGAACTTCGAGTCGCCACCCGCTTGGGGCGTAAGGACATCCTGGTGAGGGGCAACCCGGCGAGGTTCGCGGCGTTCATCGGTGAGCCGGCGTTGCGGACCGGTATCGGTGGCCCGGCGGTGATGGCGGAGCAGTTCGACCATCTGCTCAAGGTGGCCGAATGGCCCAATGTCGTCCTGCGGGCGATCCCGGAGTCGGTCGGCTGGCATCCTGCTCTGGAGGGCGGGTTCCTCCTGCTCGACACCGAGGCGCTGAGCGTCGTGCACGTCGAGAACCGGCGTAGCGGGCTGTTCTACCAGGACGCGGCGGACGTTGCGGCATACCGGGAGGCGGTGGAGCAGGTGCGAGATGTCGCGCTGAGTCCGGGGGAGACCGCCGGGTTGATCGCACGTGAAGCCGATCGGATCAAGGAGGTCGAATGATCGAATGGCGGAAGTCGACGCGTAGCACGAACACCAACTCCTGCGTCGAGGTTGCCCAGGGGCTTGTGGCGGTGCGTGACTCGAAGAATGCCGGTGGGCCGGTGTTGAGGTTCCGGGAGGGGCGGGCGGTCGTCGAGCTTCTCGCGGCTGTCCGGCACGACCGCTTCGGCGGCTGAGCGGAGCCCGGTGCCATGGGCGTCCGTGGCACCGGGGCACCTGCTGGCGTTGGACGGCAACGCGACGACGGCGGCCTGATCGCCTGCTACCTCGGGCTGGAACAGGACCGACCGGCGACCTCAGGCGCGGTCACCACGTGCGGTGACCGTAGAACCAGTGCTGCTGGTCCGAGCCGTTGCAGGACCACAGGTATACCGTGCCGCCGTCCCAGTTCGTGTTCGGATTGGCGTCCAGCACATACCGGTATTGTGGGCGGTGCGAATCGTGTCGTCACTGTTCCCGGGTCGATTCGGCTACCCGGTCAATGGGCGGGTAGCCGATGCGGACGACTTCCCGGATATGCCATCCGACGCGGCGTTCCCGGCGGCGGTGGGTGACTCGAAGAATCCCGGTGGGCCGGTGTCGTAGTTCCGGGACGGGGTCGTAGCCGTGCTTTTCGCGGCTGTCCGGAATGGCCCGCTCGACGGCTGATCGTGGGCACGCTTCGCCGGGCACGGCGGGGACCGTCTAACAGTTCCGGGACGCGCCGTAACTGTTCGACGGTCGGACCGCGTGGGCGAACCGGTTTCGCCGACCGCCTACGGGCGGGTCAGGTACCAGCGCTGGTTGGTCTGGTGGTTGCCGAGGCAGGTCCACTGCTGCACGCGGGTGCCGTTGTCGATCGCGCCGACGCCGCCCGCCACGTCGAGGCACTTCCCGCTGTGCACCGCGACGATCTGGTAGATGGTGCGGCCGTCGACGGTGTAGCTGTACAGGTGCCACTTCTGGTTGGTCTGGTAGTAGCCGAGGCAGGTCCACTGTTGCGCCGGGGCACCGTCGTGGAGTGCCCCGGGTCCGCCCGCGATGTCCAGGCACTTCACGCTGTGCACCGCGTCGAGGTAGTACTCGTACTGGTCACCCGTGTCACGGAAGTACCACAGCTGGTTGGTCTGGTTGATCCCGAGGCAGTCCCAGATGATGGCGGGATCGCCGTCGCGGCGTGCCCCTGGACCGCCCGCGATGTCCAGGCACTTGTTGCTGTTCTGGGCACGGACCTGGAACGGCCCGTACACCGCGTTCACGCCGACCGCGGGCCGGTCGTGTCGTACGCCGGCGCCGGGATCGGCCGGCGGCAGCCCGGTGACGGTGATCCCTTCCGGTGCCGCCGGGGCGGCGATCGCCGACGAGACGCCGACGTGCACCACGCAGGCGGCGACGGCGGCGAGAACCATGGTGTGGATCCGGAGAACTCGACCGAACATTTCTCTCCCTCGCGATGATGTGTCAGCCAGGACGGACGTCGCGCGACAGCGGGACAGTCCGTGTCGACAACACGGGGGAGGTCCCCGCAGCGCGCGACGATCCCGCCGGCGGGGCGGCGGGCACCCTCCCCCGTGACGACGGTGCCCGCCCGCTCCCGCCGGCACGGTGGTGCGAATGCGCTTTGCTTCCCCCCTTGAGGTCATCCCCGCCGAGCCAGTCAGCCCCAAGGCGTCCACCGTGCCGTCGCACCCTGGTCGCCGACCTTGCGGCGACCTTGCGGACCGGCCAGCATCGGGTGCTCGAACCCGCTTTCCGTGCAGCGCCAACCACTTGGGGACCCCGTGGAGTTCCGGATGTTCGGCGAAATGGAGGTGCGGTCGGCAGGCCGGTCGCTGGACGTGGGGACACCCCGGCAGCAGGCGGTGTTGGCCGCACTGGTCGTGGACGCGCGAAGACCGGTGTCGATCGAGACGCTTATCGACCGGGTCTGGGACCGCACACCGCCCGCCGACCCCCGATCCGTGCTGTACTCGCACCTGAGCCGGATCCGGCGGCTGCTGAAGCAGACGACCGCCGACGGGCCGGCGGTGCGGATCGAGCGCCGGCACGCCGGCTACGTGCTGGACGTCGACCCGGACCTGGTGGACCTGCACCGATTCCGGCACCTGGTCGAACAAGGCGACGACCGACAGCGCGACGACGAAGTCCGGGCCGCCGCACTCGCCGAGGCGCTGGCCCTGTGGCGGGGAGCGCCCCTGGCCTGCCTCCCGGGCGAATGGGCGACGCAGGTCCGCGCCTGCTGGAACCGGCTGCGGCTGGACGCGGTGGTGCACTGGGCCCAGCTCGAACTCCGCCTCGACCGGCCCGCCGCCGTGATCACCGCACTGCCCGGCCTGGCCACCGAGCATCCGCTGGTCGAGCCCCTGGAATCGCTGCTCATGCGGGCGCTGTACGCGGCCGGGCGGGGCGCGGAAGCCCTCGCCCGCTACTCCGCCATCCGCCGGCGACTGGCCGACGAGCTGGGCACCGACCCCGGCCCCGAACTGCGCGCCCTGCACCAGGCGATCCTGCACAGCCGACTGCCGTCCCCACCGGTCCGGAATTCCGCGACAACGCGGCACAGACCCGACCCCGCCCCCGTGAACGGCGGCGAGCCGCTCACCGCACCACCACCTGACGACCCCGCACCGCACCACACCACCGACGAACCCGGGCCGTTCGCGGACTCACCCGCGCACGTGGACGCGGTCCCGGCCGACCCGCCACCGGGGCGGGCGCGGTGGAGACCGCTCCGCCAACCGCGCGTCATCGCCGTTCTGGTCGCAGTCGTCCTGCTCGCCGCGATCGGCTCGGCACCCGTCCTCCTACGGGACAAGGGCCAGGACTCACCGTCGATCGAACGTGTGCACGCACTGTTCGCCACCGCTCAGCTGCTCGACCAGGACGGCCGGGTGAGAGACGCCCAGGCGACGATCGTCGACGCGGTCCGCCTCCACGACGAGCTCATCAAGCTGGACCCGGACCGGCACGCCCGCCCGCTCGCCCCCGCCATCACCCGGGCACTGGGCAGAGCGGGCATCGACTTCAGCGTCGCGGAGTCCGCCCTGCACGCCTGGCTCGCCAACCCGCTGCACACGCCCTACCCGGCGATCGCCCAGGCGCTCCTGCTCCAGGGGTGGCGGCTCAAGTCGCCGGTCTTCCTCGACGTCATCGTCGCGAACTACGAACAGACACCGGGCCTCGCGTCCCCGCGCACCATCGCGGACGTGCGGATCGACGTCCTGAAGGCAGCCGTCCTGGAGGGCTCGAACGTCCGCTACGGCACGCAGGTGACCGATTTCGGGCAACTCCTCAAGCCTTAGCCGCACAGCACCACAGCCGCACAGCACCGCGCGGGCCGGAATTCCGCTAGATCGGCAGCGACCGGACGGCCAGACCGAGACCGACGAGCAGGACGAGCGCGGCGGTCAGTGACGGCAGGGCGGTGAACCGGTTGCGGAAGCGCTCCACGGCGGCCAGGCGGTTGCGCAGGCGGACCAGGAGCAGGCCCACGGCGGTCAGCGTGGCGGCCATGCCGAAGCCGTAGCCGAGGACCAGCAGGACGCCGAACCACGTGCGCCCCAGTGCGATCGCGCCGAGCAACACGACCAGCGCGGACGGACTGGGCACCAACCCGCCGGCGATACCCATGCCGACCAGCCCCGCCCGCCCAATCCGATGCCCATGCCCGTGCCCATGGCCGTGCCCGTGCCCATGTCCAACGTCGTGTCCATGCCCGTGCCCGACGCCGTGCCCGTGCCCATGCCCGTGCCCATGCCCATGCCCGTGTCCGTGTCCGTGGCCGGCTGGGACGAGTCGTCGTTCACGGATCGCCGAGCGAAGCAGGAACACGCCGACCGCGGCCACGAGCAGGCCGCTCGCCAGACCCAGCCACTGGAGCACCGACTCACCCGCCAACGCACTGGTGGCACTGATCAACAACCCCAGCACCAGCACACCGGCGGTGTGGGTGAACGTCACCGTCGCGCCCACCACCACGGCGTCCTTCGGCGTCCCCTGCCGCCCCGCCAGGTAAGCCGCGATGACCGTCTTCCCATGCCCCGGCAACGCCGCGTGCGACGCTCCCAACACCAGCGACAGCAACACCGCCAGCACCCCGACCAACGGCGTCAACTCCCGCTCGCCCGCGAACGACGTGAACGCCTCGGTAGCCCGGGTCAACAGCGAACTCCCGCCCCCGACCGGAGCCGCGCCGACCTCCCCGCCCGAACCCGGACGCACCCGCAACGTCACCGAACGCACGTCCGGCGGGTTCGCCAGCAGATCCTCCGGGTACGCCCGAAGCTCACCGCTCGAACTGGTCGCCGGCACCGGAGGGTCCACCAACGCCACCCCGTCGCCCACCGCGGTCATCTCGTGCCACCCGACTCGGTCACCCCGGTAGCCATCCCGCAAGGTCACCGTCTCCCCGGACCCCTCGGCCTCCACCACGCACGTCAGCCGGGTCGTGAGCAGCCCCGCCTCACCGGCCGGGAACTCCACCGCCTCCGACCGGACCACCACCGGAGCCGTCCGCCCGTCGACCGTCACCTCGGTGGCCTCGGCCAGCGCCGTGCACTCCCGCGCCGCGTAACCGTCCACTTCGGACGGACGTTCCTGGAGCGTCGGGATCTCGGCGGTGTCGACCACGGCCCGCACGGTCACCCGGTCCGGGTGCACGGTGATCCCGTGGTGGTGGTTGACCGTGAAGTTGCCCAGCGGGTGCGCGCTCGCCGAGCCCGCGCCGCCCGACAGCAGGAAGAGCAGCGCCGAGGCGGTCAGTAAAGTTAACAATGTAAAGCGTCTCATTGCAGGCCGGCCAGGGTTGCGCGGAGGGCTGTGGTGTTTACGAAGTAAGGATTGATTTGTAAAGTTTGCTGGAGGGTTGTGGCGGCTTCGGGGTGGTTCAGGGCCGCTTGGATCGTGCCTCGGTGGAAGGTGAAGGTCGCGTTGCGCCATCCGGATGCGGCGGCGCGGTCGGCGTAGGTGAGGGCTTCGGCGTCGCGGTTGTTCAGGTGCAGGGCCCAGGCGAGGGCGTCCGCGACCAGCGGGTGCTGTCGGCGTGACCACTCGGCTTCGGCCAGGCGCAGGGCAGTGGCCGCGTCGCCCCGATCGGCCGCCACTACGGAAGCCGAGAGGTCGTCGGCACCTCCGGACGACTTCAGCAGGTCGAACTGGCGGTTCAGGATCTCGAACTGGGCCGCCGCCTCGTCACCACGACCGGCCTGGCGCAACAGGTTCGCGTACTCGTGGATCAACTGCGGCAGGGGCGAACGGGTCACCAGGTCGCGGTAGCCGGCCAGGGCCTCGTCCAGGCCGCCACGTGCGGCGGCGACCTTCGCCTTGCCCTGCAACAGCATCGTGTCGGCCGGATCGGTCAGCAGCCCGCGCTCGTAGTGGTCGGCGGCAACGTCCAACCCCCCGTTGTCGAAAGCCAGTTCCCCAAGGTGGTACCGGCAGAACGCGACCTCGGCCGGCGTCACGGCAGCAGCCAGCGCACGCTCCAAAGCTGTTCGCGCCCCGTCCACATCGCCCCGCTGCTCCAAGTCGTATGCAGCCCGCGTGAACGAAGGCACGCCAGGCTCCAGGTCCACCATCCGCTGCACCGCCGCAGTGGCCTCGGCCGAAGAACCCAACTGCGTCAACGCATCCGCCAACACCCCGTACACCGCGGGCGTATCCGGCAGCACGGCCGCGGCCCGCGTCCCGTAGTCCCGGGCGGCGGCGAAATCGTGGCGGGCATTGGCCAAGGCCCCCAGGCCGGTCAACGCCCACCCGTTCTCCGGCCGGTGCTTCAGCGAAGTCTCCAACGCCCCCTGCGCCTTGCCGTAGTACGACGGATCCCCGGTGACCCGGGCCTGCTCGACATACGACGTACCCAGCGAAGCCCACGTGACGGCATCCGTCGGCGTGCGGTGCAACTTGTCCTGTGCCGCCGAGATGTCACGGTGCAGCAAGGATTCCACGGCCGCCGTCGGCGGCAGCTCCGGAGCGTCCGGAGTGGACAGTCCGGAGACGGCAGTTGCCAGCAACGCGATCCCGCCGACGATCGCGGTCCCGGCGATGAACCGGATCATGTTTCCCTCCAAGGAGAAACCCCGAGGGGCGTGGCCCAAGAGCACGCCCCTCGGGGGTGCGGACTACTCGGTCGGGGAGGG
>CBHFOL010000298.1:0-10244 GCA_965995405.1 uncultured Saccharothrix sp. | reverse complement strand
CGGCGTGATGTGCCCGGCACGCTCGAAAGCCGCCGAGTACTCGACATCGCCGACATTGCCGGGGTTGTAACCGGCGTCGACCACCACCGCCCCGGGCTTGATCCAGTCGCCGCGCACGAGTTCCGGCTTGCCCACGGCCGCCACCACGACGTCCGCCTCACCGACGACGTCCGCCAGGTAGGTGGTGCGGGAGTGGCAGTACGTGACGGTCGCGTCGCGCGCCAGCAGGAGCATCCCCACGGGCTTGCCGAGGATCGGGCTGCGCCCCACCACGACGGCCCGCTTGCCGGACAGCGGGATGTCGTAGGCGTCGAGCAGCCGCAGGATGCCGCCCGGCGTGCAGGAGTGGAACCCCGGCTCGCCGAACGCCATCGCGGCGAAGTTGTGCATGGTCACGCCGTCCACGTCCTTGCCGGGCGCGATCGCCTCGAACGCCGCGCGCTCGTCGACGTGGCCGGGAACGGGGTGCTGCAACAGGATCCCGTCCACCTCCGGGTCCGCGGACAGCCCGGCGACCACGTCGACCAGCTGCCCGGTCGTGGCCGTCGCGGGCAGCTCAACGGCCCGCGACGCGATGCCGACACGTTCGCAGCGCGCCCGCTTCATCCGCACGTAGGTCCGGGACGCGGGATCGTCGCCGACCAGGACGGCGGCCAACGTCGGCGCGCGGCCCGTGCGCTCGGCGAACGCCCGCGCACGCACGGCCGTGGCCGTCAACTGAACCCGGGAGACGGCGGTGCCGTCGAGGATGGTGGCCGACATGGCGGTACTCCTCACTCGGTGACGAATGAGGGGCACCCAGGCGGACGATGCCGACTCTCTGCACTCCCCGGTGGTGAGCCCACCCGACGCCAGTCGTGCGCCCGAAGTCTAGCCGGGCACTGAAAACCGGATCTCCGAACGGGCGACGCGTGCCAAGGTGGGTGATCGGGAGTGGGGGAGGTCCGGTGGATCCGTCTTCGGATGTCGTTGTGCCGGGAGGGGAACGTCCGCTGTCCAGGGCGGCCGTGCTGCTGCGATTAGGACTTGCGGCCCTGGTCCTGGCGCTGCTGGTGACCAGTGCCGTGGTGTGGCGCAGGCAGGTCGAGGCCTACAACACGCGCGAGGCCGAAGAGCTGCGCGCGGCGGCGGTGGAGACGCTCGGGTTCGGCGACGGGCAGGCCGCCACCGTCCAGGAACGGACGCTGGTCGACCTGCGGGCGGTCGCGGTGGCCGACGCGCCCGCCGTGGACCGGCGACTGGACGACGACTTCCTCGGGCTGCGACTGGCGTCCCGGGTGCTGGCGCCAGGGCCCGCCGCCTCCTGGACGGTCGCCGCCGACGCCACGAAAGTCGCCCACGCCGACGGACTCGACCGCCGGTTCACCGTGCACTCCCTCGGCCCCGACCACACCGACCGCTCCTACGAGCTGTCCGCCGACCTGGCGTCGGCCGACCGCGTGCGGTTCCTGGACTCCCGGCACGTCGTCGTGGCCGCGAAACGGGTGCCGCCGGACGCCGGCGAGGACGTCGTGGAGGTGTGGGACCTGGAAGCGGGCACGCCGGTGCGCAGGCTGGTCCCGAACCCCGGCCGGCCGACGAACGCCGTCCCGGAGACGTTCGAAGTGGACCCGTCCGGCCGGTTCCTGGCGATCGGCGAGCCGGACTCCCGCACGGTGGCGCTGATCGCCCTCGACGGCTCGGACGCGCGGGTCGACCTCGATCTCGGCCAAGGTGCCCGGGTGGCGACCGTGCGCGGCCCGGACTCGGTGCTGGTCACCTTGGCGGATGGCCGACTGGCCGAGATCTCGCCCTCGGGACGAAGTGAGTCGACCCCGCCGGGCAACGGCCTGCCGGCGTGGAGCGCGACCGGCGACGTGGTCGTGGCCGGCTGCGTCGAGGGCTCCCGGATGGTGGCGACCGGGACGGCCGGGACGTACTGGGACCGGGAGGTGTCCGCCTCGGCCTGCGCGGCGGGCGCGACGGGCCTGGACACGTCGCGGCGGCACCTGGTCGGCACCTTCCACACCGGCTCGGGCCGGCCCGACGTGCTCGCGGTGTGGCGCGCGGACGGGCAGGGCGCGGACCGCCGGTTCGCGATCCCGGCCGTGGTGGGCGGCGCGGACGGGGAGACGTGGCAGGTGGGCGCGGCGACGTTCGCCGACGACGGTTCCGGCCGGGTGGCGCTGCGGCACGAGGACACCGTGGTCGGCCTGGAGATCCCGCCCGCCGACGCGCTGGACTCGGTGGTGGCCGCCGCCGAGGACGCGGTGTTCGCCCCGGACGGCGGCACGCTCTACGTGCTGCTCGGCGACGGCGAGGTGCAGTCGTGGGACGTCCGCGAGGGTCGTCGGCTCGGCCTGGAACCGGCGGCGGGGCCGCTGGTGTCCGGGTCGCTGGTGCTGTCCCCGGGCGGGAACCGGCTGGCGGTCGTCGGCCGGTACGACGTCGACGGCGGGCCCCGCGACATCGTGACCGTGCTGGAGACACCCTCCCTGGGCGGTCGCGACGAGCTGCCGACCTCCGGGACGTCACCGGTCGGCCTGCGGTTCGACGGCGACGACCACTTGGTGCTGACCTCGGGCACCCAGGCGGCTAGGTGGGAGCTCGCGACCATGCGCCGGACGGACCCGGTGCCGCTGCCCCCGGACGCCGTCCACGTGCTGCCGGCCGGCGACCGGGTGGTCGTGGTCCAGGCCGACGGCCGGGTGCGGCAGGTCCGGCCGGCCTACGGCGAGGACGTGCCGGACAGCGCGTTCGACCTGGGGTACGACGTGCGGAAGGACGTGTCGGCGGCGGACGTCGGCGCGGGGCTGCTGGCGGTGGCGCTGCCGGACCGCGTCGAGCTGTGGGACCTCGCCACCGGTCTGGTGGTCGACACCCTGCCGTTCGCGGACCCGGTCGCCGAGATCAAGATCACATCGGGCGGGGACGTGGTGCGGGTGCGTCCGGCGGCCGAGGTCGACCTGCCGGAACGGCTGCCCGCCGACCACGACGTCCGGCGCGCGTCCCCGGCGGACACGATCGTGTTCACCTGGTCGCGGAGCTGGCTGTCCGGTGCGGAGGCGACTCCGGACACGGTGTCCGACCTGCGTTACCGGGTGGTGCCCGCGCCCGCGCTGGTGCCGCGTGACCGGGTGAAGCGCCGTGACGCGGTGTGTCGATCGGTTCGTTCGGTCGAACTGGCGGCGGAACGGGTCGCCGGATTGCCGGAACCCGCGCGCCGGGTGGCGGCCTGCCCGTGACCGACCGTCCGACTTCCGGGCCGCGAATTATGCTGTTCGGGGCCCGGGCCGAGCGGTCGGGGCAATCCGGACATGACAGACACCGGCACGGCGGACAACAGACAGGCGGTCTGATGGCGGGGCAGTACGGTCGATCTTCGGGACAGCGCCGGCCGGCTTTCGGGCGGGTCGACCCGTTCGTCCTGTTCGCCGTCCTGCCGATGCTGGTGCTGGCGGGCCTGATGTTCTGGGGCAACCTGAGCCTGGTGGGCGTGGGCATCATCGTGGTGGCGGTGCTGGTGGTGGTGCTCGACTCGTGGTCGAACCGGCCGCCGAAGGTGTCCCGGCCCGACTACGACGACGAGGACGACTACGAACCCCGGGGCCGCTACTGACGGCACCGATAGGGTCGCGCTGTGGGATCATCCGAAGCCGTGGCCGCGTTCGCCGCCCGGGTCGAGCGCTTCCGCCGGACCGGTGACCCGGCGGCCCTGTTCGACGGCGACGTCGAGGCCGAGCTGTGGTCGCTGCCGGACTCCGCCGAAGACGACTCGGCGCGCGAAACGCTCGCGACGCTGTTCCTGCTGAGGTTCGAGCACCGGTCCGAGGTGGTCGACCTCGCCTGCGCGCTGGCCTTCCACTGGCCCGGGCCGGCCGACCAGGTGTTGCTGCGCCGCCTCCTGCCCGGCCGGGAGGCGAACCCGGAGACCCGGTTCGGCGCGGCGGTCGCGTTCGCCGCGCACGAGGACCACCCCATCGCGTTGCGGATGGCGATCGTGCTGGCGGAGCAGCTGGTGGCGGACACCCGGCACCGCGACCACGCACTGCACGCGAGCCTGCTGGTGACGCTGAACTTCGCCGTCTACCGGCAGTCCCGGGACCTGCGGGCGGTGGACGAGTGGCTCGACCGCGCCCGCGCCGCCCTGGCCGTGCTGCGCCGCCGCGACCCCGATCGGGGCTGGTTCCAGGCGGCGATCGCGGTCGGGCTCGGCGCACGGGTCGAGGCGGGCGGCATCGGCGAGCTCGGCGAGGCGATCGAGACCGGTGAGCAGGCGCTCACGGCCCCGGAACGCCGGGCGCGCGGCCGGTTCCGGCTCCGGCGTTTCCACCACCCGTTCGAGCGAGTGCTGGACGATTACGCCGCGTCCTACGAGCTGCCCGGACTGCGCATCGCGCTGATGGACGTGCTGGGCCGCGCCTACTTCACCCGCTACCTGTTCGCCCGGAGCACCGCGGACCTGGGCCGGTCCGTCGAGCTGCACCGGGCGAGCGGGTCGCCCGGGTTGGCGCGGGCGGCGCTGGCCCGGTTCGACCTCGCCGGCGACGTGGCCGACCTGCACCTGGCCGCCGGAGCCGCCCACTTGGACCCCGAGGTCGCCGACTACGCCGCGTTGGCCGGGTTCGCCGCGTCGCTCGACCGGATCGATCCGGAGCTGCCCGGCTACCGCCTGGGCGGGCTGCTGCGGAGGCTGTGGCTGGCGCACGACACGGCCGACCTCGACGCGCGGATCGCAGTCGGCGAGTTGGCGCTCGCGGTGAACGGGGTGGCGTTCCGGTTGGCCGAGACGCCATTGCCGATCAACCCCGACGACCCGGTGCGGGATGTGTTCGTCGCCCGGCTCGCCGACGTCTACCGGACGCGGTTCGAGGCGTCCGGCGCGCCCGACGACCTCCGGCGGGCCGCCGAACTGGCCGCGCAGGTCGGCGAGGAGTCCCGGGCGGTCGAACTCGACGGCGACGCGCCGCGCTAGCACCGTGGGGACGACCAGCGGTCCGTGACTGTTCAGGCCTGGTCAGGCCGCGGTGTGGTGGTGGTGACGGCGCTCGGTTGCGATGTCGGCGTCTGCGGGAGCTCTGCCCAGGGGCTGACGCCGATCCGGCCGGTGCTGCCCAGGTCGATGGTGACGGCCGGGTTGTCCTCCCGCCACGGGTCGCCGTTCGCCTCCAGCCGTGGGGTGAAGGTCTGGCGGGGGCGTCCCGCGAGCGGGGCCACGTCGAGTTGTGCGCCCACCTGCGGCGGGTTGGTCGTGTCGTCGTAGGTGTTGCGCCAGACGATGCCGGCGGTGGCCCGGTCGCCCGGCTTGAGGGTGATCGATGTCGGCTGCCGTTCGAACGACTCGATGCGGGAGATGCCCGACGAGCCGTGCTCCACCCGGACGTCGAGCCGTTGCCCGTCCTCGGCCGGCAGTTCCAGGTCCGGGTAGCCGTTGACCTCGTACGGCCGGGTGCCGCAGTTGCGCAGTTGCAGGCTGAGCACGCGCAGGCCCATCGCGGCCTCGGAGTCGAGCGCCGTGATCACCACGCCGCCGTCCGGGCACGGTCCGGTCGTGGTCGGTGTCGGCGGTGGGGTCGGCAGCGGGGCCGGGGTGGAGCACGCGGTCACGGCCAGCAGTAGCAGGAGGGAAACCAGACGGCCGTTCACGTGGTGATTGTTTCACGACCTCGCCGAACCGTTCGCCCAGGTGGGTGAACTTCGACCCGCGGCCCGGCCGGGGCGCGGTCACCGGACCGGTTCGACGGCACGGGCCCGGCGGCCGACCAGTTGGTCGCCGATGTCGCCGCGCAACGTCCGCACCGAGTCCAGCACGTAGTTCTGCCGCACCCGCCACGGGAACCGGTCACCCTGCCGGGGGAACGCGTCGATCGACCGCCGGATGTAGCCGGACGCCAAGTCCAGCAACGGTTTCCGCGTCATCACCCGGTCCGGGCGCGGGACCACGGAGGTGAACCCGTTGCGGTCCAGGTGGTCGAGCACCCGGCACACCAGCCGGGACGTCAGGTCGGCGCGCAGCGTCCACGAGGCGTTCGTGTAGCCGATGCACACCGCGAAGTTCGGGATGCCGCTGATCATCGCGCCGCGCCAGGCGAACTGCTCGGACAGGTCCACCACCCGACCGTCCACGCTCGGCGCGATCCCGCCGAACGCCAGCAGCCGCAACCCGGTCGCGGTCACCACGACGTCCGCCGCCAGCACCCGGCCGGACCTCAGCCGGACGCCCTCCGGCACGAAGCTGTCGATGTGGTCGGTGACCACGGAGGCGTCACCCGCCCGGATCGCCTTGAAGAGGTCGGCGTCCGGGATCGCGCACAGCCGCTGGTCCCACGGGTCGTAGTCGGGCGTGAAGTGCTCGCGCACCACGTCGGCGCCCAACGTCCGGCGCGACAGCCGGGTGAGCAGCCGCCGCGCCGCGCCCGGGAACCACCGGCAGAACTGGTAGAAGCCGGCGGTGAACGCGATGTTCTTGGCCCGCACCACCTGGTGCGCCACGCCGGCGGGCAGCAGGTCGCGGACCAGGTCGGCGAGCACGTCCCGCCCCGGCACCGGGCTGATCCAGGTGGGCGACCGCTGGAGCATGGTCACGTGCGCGGCGGCCTCTGCCATCGCGGGCACCACGGTCACGGCGGTCGCGCCGCTGCCGATGACGACGACCCGCTTGCCCGTCCAGTCCAGGTCCTCGGGCCAGAACTGCGGGTGCGCCACCTGTCCGGCGAACGACGAGATGCCCGGGAACTCCGGCTCGTGGCCGCGCCCGTAGTCGTAGTAGCCCGCGCAGGCGTAGAGGAAACCGCAGGTCAGCGTGCCGCCGTCGGCCAGGCTCAGGGTCCAGCGCTGCTCGTCGGTCGACCAGTCGGCGGCGACCACCCTGGTGCCGAACCGGATGTGCCGGTCGATGCCGTGCTCGGCGGCGGTGCGGCGGATGTAGTCCAGGATCGACGGCCCGTCCGCGATGGACTTCGCCTCCCGCCACGGCTGGAACGGGTAGCCGAGGGTGAACATGTCCGAATCGGACCGGACGCCGGGGTAGCGGAACAGGTCCCACGTCCCGCCGATCGCGTCGCGCGCCTCCAGAATGGCGTAGGAGCGGCCCGGGTGCTCCGTCGCCAGTCGGTACGCGGCGCCGATGCCGGACAGCCCGGCGCCCACGATCACGACGTCCAGGTGCGCGGGTTCAGTGGTGACCATGACCTCAGTGTGCCGACCGCGCCAATGCCGCCGCTGGTGGGACCGAACCCCCAGCGGCGTTCGCCGGGACGGTGTGACTCCCGCCGAATAGGTTTGGCCGCGTGCGGTTGATGCCGCGTAGGGTGCCGATCATGGCTTGTCGAATTTCCGAACTGGTGATCGAATGCCGGGATCCGCAACGGCTGGCGGAGTTCTGGTGCGAGGTGCTGGGCTTCATCGTGCTCGACACCGACGACGGCGCGGTGGAGATCGGACCACGGGAAGGGTTCGGCGGATTGCAGCCGACTCTGGTCTTCAGCCCCACTGCCGAGCCCAGGGCGGGCAAGCTGCGGCTGCACTTCGACGTCAACGCCACCGACCGCGATCAGGACGCCGAACTCGAACGCCTCCTGAAGCTCGGGGCGCGCCCGGCCGACATCGGCCAGACCGGCGAGGAGTCCTGGCACTGCCTGGTCGACCCCGAAGGCAATGAATTCTGCCTCCTGCGTGCCCGCCTGAGCTGAGCATCGGCCCGCACCGGCAAACGCCAGTCACACCCTCGGAGCGCGCTCGACGGGGTGTCGTCAAGGATCGACGCACCCGGGGCGAAGCAGGCATGAGCGCCGGCCAGGTCGACCATCGACGCTGACCGACCGAGCTGAGGGCTCCCACCGCGGAGTGGTGGCCGAGGCCGTGGTCCCGCGCCGGGAGCCGCTTCCAGTCCCCGGGCACGGTCGGGGCACGGACTTCCCGGCCACGGACCCCGGGCACGGACCCCGGGCACGGACTGCGGCCTCAGAGCGCCGCGCAGCGCTCGCTGCCCGGACAGCTGCGCAGCAGCTCCACCCTGGGCGGCGCGGTGATCACCGGCGGACGGGTTCCGTCACCCGGCCACCGCACCGAGATCGCGATCGACGACGCGTTGTTCCCGTAGTCCTTCTCCAGGAAGCTCCGGTCGGCGTTGACGACGTTCACCACGTCGTACACCCCGGACGGCACGCCGGTCAGGTCCAGCCACTGGTAGTCGACCCGGTAGTCGTAGTCGTCGCCGGACGCCACCGAGATGCCCTGCACCACGTCCAGCGCCTGCGGCTCGTGGTGGCGGCACCGGTTCTCCCGCAGCAGCGCCGCCAGCCTGCCCTCCGGGCTCTTCGCGTCCTTCGGCCGGTTCGGCTGGTCGCGGGCGTCCCGCGCGTCGTACCGGTCACCCAGGCAGAAGCCGTTCTTGCGGTCCTGCACCAGCGTCGAGCCGTCCGGCGTGCGGAGCAGGAAGTGCTCGAAATCCAGCAGGTGCCAGTGCACGTGCGCCGGCGCGGGCTCGTAGTACACGGTCGCCGGGATCGGGTGCTGCGCCGCGTCGTAGGAACCGGGGATCGTCCGGTCCGCGCGTGACTGGAACGCCTGCCGGGCCGTCATCGTCGGTTGGCCCACCGAATCGCGCTTCGCGTAGATCAGCAGCGGCCCGTCGCCGACGTTGTCCACCGATGTGGTGAACCGCAGCCGCACCGCGCCTACCGGTCCGCTGTCCACACAGGACCCGCTGGGCGCGGACGCGTCCGCCACCATGCACACGTCCCATGCCTCGCACTGCTTCGGGTTCCGCCCCGTGCCACCGTCACAGCCGACCGGCGACTGTCTGAGATCCGGCAGCAGCGGCCCTTCGTCGGCCGGCATACCCAGCGCGACCGCGGTCAGCGCGGCAGTCGCCGCCGCCTGGAATTTCCTGATCACCACCGCAACCTAGTGGCAGTAACCGGTTTCCGACACCGCGATTCACTCGATCGACTGAGGTGCAACGGGTTTCGCCGCACCAGAACCTAACGTGTCGCCCGATCTGACACCGGTCATTCTGGGCATACGAGGAGAAACTTCACGGTGGACACCGTCACGCTGGTGTGCGGCACGCGCCCCGAGCTGATCAAGCTCGCCCCGCTGATCCGGCTGTTCGGCCCGCGCGCGGTCGTCGTCTACACCGGACAGCACTACGACCGCACGATGTACGAGCTGATCCGCCGCGACATCGCGGAACCGGGCGGCTTCCACGAGTTCGCGCTCGGCGGCGCGCGGCGCGGCGCGCAGCTCGGTCTCGCGGTGAAGGCCGTGGACGACGTGCTCGCCACGCACCGCACCTCGGCCGTCGTCGTGCAGGGCGACACCACGTCGGCGCTCGCGGGCGCGTTGGCGGCCAACGCGAACGACGTGCCGCTGGTGCACGTGGAGGCGGGCCTGCGCAGCTTCGACCGGGCCATGCCCGAGGAGCACAACCGGGTCGCCATCGACCACCTCGCCGACCTGTGCTGCGCGCCGACCGCGCTGAACCGGGACAACCTGCTGGCGGAACGGATCCCGGCCGACCGCATCGCGGTCACCGGCAACACCGTCGTGGAGGCGCTGGAGGCGGCGCTGCCGGACGCGGCGGCCGAGCACGCGGTGCTGTCCGCGCACGGCCTGCGCCGCGACGGCTACGTGGTGGCCACCATCCACCGGCCGGAGAACGTGGACGACGCGGCCAACCTGGAGACCATCCTCCGCGAACTGGCCGCCCTGCCGCTGCCCGTGGTGCTGCCGCTGCACCCGCGCACCGCCAAGCGCGCCGAGCACTTCCGCCTGGGCGCGCTGCTGCGCCCGCTGCACGTGATCGAACCGCAGGCGTACCCGGACTTCCTGGCCCTGGCGGCGGGTGCCGCCGTCGTCGTGTCCGACTCCGGCGGCATCCAGGAGGAGGTGAGCGTGCTCAAGCGGCCGGTCGTGGTGGTCCGGCGGAGCACCGAACGCCCCGAGATCGAAGGGACGTTCGGCACCCTGGTGCCACCGGGGCCCCGGGTCGGTGCCGAGGCCCGCCGCTGGCTGGACGACGTCGCCGCCCACCGCGCCCGCCTGGCGGACATCCCGTCGCCCTACGGCACGGGTTCACCGTCCCTGCGGATCGCCACCGCCCTGGAGGACCTGGTCGGCGAGCGCCTCGGCGTCCTGCGCCACGCCGGCTGAGCCGGTGCGGACCGCGTCGCCGACCAGTCCGACGACGCGGTTCGCCAAGCCCACGCTGGAGTTCCAGCTCGTCACGGCCGGGTAGACGTGCGCGGTGGTCGCCAGCAGCA
>CBHFOL010000297.1:0-10305 GCA_965995405.1 uncultured Saccharothrix sp. | reverse complement strand
GCAGCAACGGGTCGGCCGCAATGTCCCGGCACACCACGCTGCCGTTGGCCAGCGCCCGCTCGAACTCCGCGTCGAACAGCGCCTCGGCCGCTTCGCCGGCCAGGAACGCGTCGGCCGCGACGGCCGCCTCCGGCGCGGCGAACCGGTCCAGCCCGTCGATGGGGAACCCGGTGCTGCGCAACACCGCGTCCCGCCACACCGACCAGCCCGTCGTGCCCAACGGCACCAGATGCCCGTTCAGGACGACACCTCGATCCAGTGCCGACGCGGCTGCAACGGGTGGTGCGGCAACGAAACCACCCGACCCCCACCGTTCCCGGGCGTCCGGCTGACCCCCGCGCCATGACCGCCCGCGCCCGCGACATCCGCGCCGGCGCTGTCCTCACCGGCGGCGACCCGGTCCAGCCACGCGATCGCCGACGCGATGTCGTCGCACGTCGTCACAGCCCGGCAGGCATACCGCTGCCTGCTCGCCAACGTGTGGGCGACATCGACCAGCCGCAGCCCCGGCTCACCCGCCAGATGTGCGCTCAACCGCGAAGCGAACAACCGCAAAGCGTCCGGCGTGCGCGCCGACACCACCAACACCTCCGGCCCGCCGGGATCGTCCTCCCGCGAATCCTCCGACAGCCGCTCGACGATCACGTGCGCGTTCGTCCCGCCCAGCCCGAACGAACTGACCCCGGCCAACCGATCCGGCCGCGTCCACTCCGTCGTCTTCACCGGCACGAAGAACGGCCCACCCGCGAAGTCGATCTCCGGATTCGGCACGTCGTGGTGCAGGTTCGCCGGAATGGTCCCGTGCCTGACCGCGAGCACCGCCTTGATCAACCCCACCGCACCGGCAGCCGCGTCCAGATTCCCGAGGTTCGTCTTCACCGACCCCAGCGCACAGGACCCCGCCGACTCCCCGAACGCCTGCGTCAGCGAAGCCACCTCGATCGCATCCCCGACCGGCGTCCCACTGCCGTGCGCCTCCACATAGCCGATGTCCGCGCCAGTCACGGACGTACTCGCCATAGCCTCCGTCACCACGGCCACCTGCCCGTCCAACCCGGGCACGGCGAATCCGGCGCGCGCCGAGCCGTCGTTGTTCACCGCCCAGCCGCGCAGCACCGCGTACACCTGCGCACCGCGCTCCAACGCATCCGCGAGCCGTTCCAGCGCCACCACGGCGACACCACTGCCGTACCCACTGCCCTGGCCGGCCGCATCGAACGCACGACACCGCCCGTCGGGCGAGACCAGTCCCCCGGCGGTATGCCGGAAACGCGGCTCGGTAACGCTCACCCCACCGGCCAACGCCACGTCGCACCGAAAGTCCAGCAAGCTCTGCGCTGCCGTACAAACAGCGACCAACGAACTCGAACAAGCCGTCTGCACGGCGATCGCGGGCCCGGTCAACCCCAGCCGGTACGCCACCTGTGCGGGCAGGTAGTCCGGTGCCCAGCGCGTCGCGAGCCGCTCCTCCCAGTCCTCCCCCGACTCCCCCACCCGCCCCGACTGCTCCGCGAGCAGCCGAAAAAGGAAATACCGGTTAGCCGAGGCACCCGCGAACACGCCGACCGCGCGCTCCCCGGCACCGGGGTCGACCGCCGCGTCCTGCAACGCCACCCACGACTGTTCGAGGAACAGCCGCTGCTGCGGGTCCATGGCCCGCGCCTCCGCCTCGGGCACGTCGAAGAACCCGGCGTCGAAGTCGGCGACACCCGCCAGCCTGCCGTGCCCGCGCACGTGATCCGGATCGGTGATCAACGACTCACCGACGCCGAGCGCCCGCAACTCCTCGTCGGTGTAGTCGTGCACGGCGTCGACCCCGTCGAGCAGGTTCCGCCACAGCGTCGGCACGTCGGGAGCCGCCGGGAACCTCCCGGCCAACCCCACGACAGCGATCTCGTCTGAGTTGTATTCCATGGGCAAGCACTCCCCCCAACCCTCGACTCAGCCGAATACGGCGCGTGCGATGTCCTCCACGGTGTCCACAGGCGTCAGCGCGTCGGCGCCCAACACCTCGTAATCGGCCGTCGAGTAACGGCCCGAGCCGTGCACCACGATGTCGCGCCCCTCCTCCACCAGGCCCCGGTCGATCGCGTTGCAGACGCCGGTCAGCGCCATCACCAACGACCACTCGCGCAACGTGCGCAGGTCGGCGGGCAGTCCGCCGGCACCGTCGCCCAGCAACGCGCGCAGCGCCGGGTACCGGGCGACGCACTCGGCCAGCGACACCACGACCCCGTCACCCCCGAACGTGGCGATCAGGTCGTTCATCGCGGGCGAAGTGACCGGTGCGTGCGTGTAGAAGGTCGGGTCCAGCACCTCGTGCGGGTCGTAGGTCTGCTCGGGGAACCGCGCGTCGGCCGACTGCCGGTACAGCCCGGTGGCCCCGTCGAACCGGTAATCCGGACGGTGGGCGTGGTCGAAGTCGCCGTGCCGCAGGTTGATCACCATGTCGGGCGTGCCGAGGTGCTGCACGAGCAGGCTCGCGGGCCGGGTCGTGCGGCTCGCCAGCCCCAGGTCCTCCAGCACCGCCCGGCCCCGGTGGTAGCCGAGGAGGCCGAACGCGCTCGACACGGCGTGCGCGTGCAGCCGGGGTGCCGCGCCGTCCGCGTCGGTCGGGTCGACCCGGTGCTCGAAGAACGCCCTGGCCACGTCGGCGGTCAGGTAGTTGTCGAGTTGGAGGGTGAACCAGAGATTCACGCCGTCCCGGCGCAGGTCCGCGGCGTGCCGGTCCACGAACTCCCGGCCAAGCGGCTTCACGCCTTCCGCGTCCGGGCCGCCGTAGAGCAGCAGCGGGTTGAGCGCCCGCAGGCGGTCGTCGTCGGACAGCCTGCTCGCGCGCAGCTTCTGCCGGCACGACTCGGGCGCGAGCACGACCACCCGCAACTGCTCCGGCTCGACCAGCCCGGCGTCGATCGCCCGCAGCACGGCGTCACGCAGCGCCACGCCCTTGTTCGCCGACGTCGGGGAGAAGATCACGATCGGCTCGCCGGTCCGCCGGATGTACTCCACCGCGCGGGCCACGATCAGCAGCGACGCGAACGTCTTGGTGGTGCCGGTGCCGGGGTTGCCGGTCAGGTCGAGCAACGTCAGCCGGTGCCCGCCGTACTCGCCGAACGGTTGCCAGCGAGCGGTCGCGACCGACAGGAGGTCCCGGACGCCCTCGTCCAGTTCCGGTAAAGCGAAGCCGGGCGAGAACGCGGCCGGGTCGGCGACGGCCGGGCTCCGGTCGGGCACGCACCGGTCGATCGCGCGCGGCAGGAGGTCGTAGAAGTCGACCAGCAGGTTCGCGGTGCCCGCCGGCGCGGACGTCGTCGTCGCGGAATTCGGCATCAGACCGGCCTCTCCACTCCACCCCGTTGCCGCGCGGGCGGTTCGCCGCGCAGTCGCTCGCGTAACGCGTCAAGCTCGGCCGTGGCGGCGGCCAGGTCGCCGATGTCGAACCCGTCGGCGAGTCCGGGCAGGTACTCGGCGACGGCCGGCCCGAAGGCCACGCGGTCCTCGTCGACCACGACGCCGTCGCCCACCGCCACCCGCTGGTTGAACGCGATCGCCTCGGCCCGGTCCACCCCGGCGGGCAGGCGCAGTTCGACCGCCGCGCCGGCCACCCGCACCGGGTAGCCGCCGGGAAGCCCGAGCGGGCCCGGCAGGTTCGTCTCGACCGGCGTCCCGGTCAGCACCGCGTCCAGCAGCACGGCGGCGGCGAACCCGGTGATCTGGTTCAGCTCGGTGCGTTCGGCGGTCCGCTGCGCGACGAGGAGTTCGCCGGGCGCGATGATCGGCTCGTCGTCACGCCACACGCGGACCTCGTCCACCCCCTCGGCCGGTTCGTGCAGGTGGACGTGGTGGGCGAGCATCCGCAGCCGGGTCTGGTCGGGGAGCCCGAGCGCGGCCTGGGCGCTGGCGGCCAGCAGCGCGATGTTGCCGATGCCGCACAGCACGGGCACGCCGAGCGCGGTGAGCAGCGGGTTGACCGCGTCCGGGAAACTCCCGTTGATCAGCCACGACCGCTCAGGTAACGCACGCCCCACCCGTAACGCGAGCTCGGCCTGGAACGGCAGCGTGATCCCGAAGCCGGCCCGGGCGACGAGCGCGGTCCACGCCGACGGCGCGGTCAGCCGTTCCCACGGCGACTGGCTCGACGCGCACACCAGCGCCCCGTCGACATCGGACACCGGCTGCTCGACGTCCCCGACGAACGGTGTGAAAACGATTCCGGCCCGCCCGCCGGCCGCCGCGCGGGCGTTCGCGATGTAGCAGAGCTGCCCGGTCTTGTCGGCGCTTCGACCGACCACGACCACTTCGACGGACGTGGTGGCGACCGCGGCCAACGAGTAGCAGACGGCGCGCGCCAAATCTCCCGTGCCGATTACGGCGATCCTGTGCACCGGCGCGCACCCCCCAGCAGCGTCGCGCTTTCCCCAGAGCCCCCAGCGCCACGCCGACCCGGACGAACGTCGGTGTTCGTGGCCTGTTCACGGATGCTACATACCGCCGGCCTGCGCTGAAAGGGCGTTTCTTCACAGTCGTTCACATGTACGCTCCCGTCCGGTTACATAGAGTTGGGGGGCTCCATGACGACCACGGAAGTCGCGGCGGCGCTGGCCGTGCTGCGGTGCTACAGCGGCTCGGCCGAGGTGCGACTGCTCGCCCCGGACGCGCCGGCGGGCGTCCCCGACGACCTCACCGGCATCCCCCGCGAGGCACGCCTGGTGGTCGTCGACGGCCGGCCACGGCTGGAGTTCGACGGTGTCGACGTGCCGGCGGCGTTCACCCGCTGTATCGCCGAGGACCTCGCCACGGCGCTCGACCGGCTGCGCGCCGACCCGACCGCGGACCCGCTGCCGGAGCCGGCCACGGAACGGTTGGCACCGCCCCCACCTGCGCCCGACTCGAACATCGACCGGTCCATCCCGGAGGTGTTCTGGGAGCAGGTGGACCGGTCCCCCGAGCGGCCGGCCGTGCTCGGGAACGACACGTTGAGCTACCGCGAGCTGGGTGAACGGGTGGCCGGCTGCGCGGTCCTGTTACGCGGCATCGAGCCCGGCAGCCGGGTCGGCCTGCTGCTGGACCACGGCCCCGACACGGTCGTCGCCATCCTCGCCACGCTCGCCGTGGGCGGCGTCTACGTGCCGCTCGACCCGCGCTACCCCGCGCCACGGCTCGCCGCGATGGTGGCGCAGGCCCAGGTGTCGGTGATCCTGACCTGCGCCGCGCACCGCACGCTCGCCGCCGGCTACGGAACCCCGATCCTGGACATCGCCGACGCGCCGCCGTCCGCACCCCGCCCGGACCGCACGCCCGCCCCGGACGCGCCCGCCTACATCCTGCACACCAGCGGTTCCACGGGCGTGCCCAAGGGCGTCGCGCAGACCCACCGCAACGTGCTGCACCAGGTCCGCCTGCACCACGCCAACCTGCGGATCACGGCCGACGACCGGATCAGCGTGGTGTCGTCGTTCAGCTTCGACATGGCCGTCACCGACATGTTCTCGGCGGTGCTGACCGGCGCGTGCTGCGTGCCGGTGGACGTCCGCGCGCTCGGGTTGGTCGGTCTCGCCGACGCGCTGCGCGGGCACGGGGTGACGATCTACCACTCCACGCCGACCGTGTTCCGGTACCTCACCGACTGCCTGGCCGGCTCGACGCTGCCGCGACTGCGCGTGGTCGTCCTCGGCGGCGAAGCGGTGACCCACGCCGATCTCGACCGCTGCCGGGAACACCTGTCACCGCACGGAGTCCTCGTCAACGGCTACGGCGCGACGGAGATCAGCTTCGCGGTCCAGAACCACCTGCCGCTGAACGCCGAGAGCTCCGAAGACCACGGCGTCCTGCCCATCGGACGGCCACTGCACGGGGCGCGGATCAGCCTGGTGGCCCCGGACGGCACACCATCCGCCATCGCGGGCGAGATCATGATCAGCAGCGACCACCTCGGGTCCTATTGGGACGGTCCGGAGGAGGCACGGTCGCGGTTCGACACCGATCACGCGGGCGTCCGCCGCTACCGCACGGGCGACCTGGCCCGGCGGCTGCCCGACGGCAGCCTGGTGTACCTGGGGCGACTCGACCGGCAGGTCAAGGTGCGCGGCTACCGGGTCGAGCCCGGCGAGGTCGAGCTGGCGTTGGGCCGGGTGCCGGGCGTGGCGCGGGCCGTCGTCGTCGCGGAACGCCGTGCCGACGAACAGGTGCTGCGCGCGTTCGTCACCAGCGGCGGCCCGGACGAGTTGCGCCCCGACGAGGTGCGCGCGGCGGTGGCACTCCGGCTGCCCGACTACCTCGTGCCCACCACCGTGGACGTCGTCCCGGACCTCCCCCTGACCCCGACCGGCAAGGTCGACGCCACGGCGCTGCTGGAACGCCATCCGCTGCGCTCCCCCGGCCCCGCCGCACCGGCCGGCACCGGTCTCGAAGGCCGGATCGCCGCGGTCTGGGCCGACGTGCTCGGACGCGGCGACATCGGTCCGCACGACCGCTTCTTCGACCTGGGCGGGCACTCGCTGCTGGCCGCGACCATGCACCACCGACTGGTGGAAAGCCTCGACCGGCACTTCCCGCTGACCGCCGTCTACGCCCATCCCACCGTCGCCGAACTGGCCGAGTACCTGCGCACCGGAAGCACCCCCGACGCCACCACCCCGATCACCGACCGCATGGCACGCCGCCAACTCAGCCGCGCCCAACGCGGCAAGCGCCGCTGAGCGAGCCCGCACCTGCGCCTGCACCTGTGGGACACCACCACGTCCGCCCGACACCGCACGCCGACAGCCACGACCCGGTTGTCCAAATCGGTGGCGACCGGCATACCCACGGGCGAGAATCGCCGTCGTGACGATCAACGCCGACCGGCTCCTGCGCTCGCTCGACCCACTGCCCTACGGCGCGCGCCAGCAGCTGATCGGACGCACCGCGCGCGAGATGGCCGGCACGTCCGAATTGGACGGACTGGTCCGGGATCTCTTCGGGCGCAACGGGTTCGCCCGGCGTCTGGCGGTGCAGATCGCCTACGTCGCCGGGCACGGTGACTTCCTCGCCCAGGCCATCGCCGCGCCGGACACCGCCGTGGCAAGACACGCGCTCGTCGCGGCCGTCCGACTCGACCTGCCCGCCCGGCTCTTCCTGGACCGCCTCCCGCTCCTCTCCGCGGAACTCCGCCGGACCCTCTACCGCGCGGTGCGCCGCCGGAACCGGCGCGGGCTGGCGGACGCGCTGCTGCCCGTGGTGCGCGCCGCCCACGGCGATGTGGAGGCCGCGAGCCTGCTGGCCGTGTGCACGGCTGAGACCGTCCGGGCGGTCCTGCCGGACCTGGAGCACGCCGTCCGGGGCTGGAGCGCGATCGGCCGCCGGTACCCGGAAGTGCTGCTGGATTTCGTGGACGCCGAACTGGCCGCGACCTCCCCGACGTGGTGGGCGGACGTGTGGGGCCGGGTGGCCGACGGCGTCACCGCCGCCGTGACCGCCGCGCCCGGTCGGGTGCTCGACCTCGTGGAACGCGTGCTACCGCACGCTCCCCTGCCGTGGACGTTCGGCAAGGCCGCCGCCGCGCTCGCCCGCCACGACCCGCGCCGGGTCGTCGCCGTGCTGGTCGACCCGCGCCGCACCGGCCCCGTCCCGGCCCGACGGGCGCTGTGGCGCGCGCTCACCGCGTTGTCCGACGCGGATCTCGTCGCGGTGGGCCGGGTCCTGCCGGACGGCGACCGCCTGCGGTTCGTGCACACCGTGCCGCCGTCACGCCGGGCGGCCCTGGTCGCGGGCGTCTACGGCGACCGCCTCGACCTGCCGGCGCAGGTGCTCGACGAGCTCCCGGCCGCCGCGCGCACCGACATCGGACGCCGACTGCTCGCCCGGCCCGCGGTTGCCGACGACCCGGCCCGACGATTGGACGCGACCGCGCTGCTGCCGTGGGACGAGGCCCGCGAGGCGCTGTCCACGGCGACCCACCGGGCCACTGCCGGCGAACGCGCCGCAGGTCACGAGCTGTGCGTGCGGGCCGCCGTCGCGACCCGCGACCCCGACGTGCTCGGTGAGGTCGTGGCGAACTTCGCGCGTCTGGCCAACGAACAGGACCCGGTGCGCTCCCGTGCGCTCGAAGCGCTCGCCGGCGTGCCGTCGTGGATGTTGCGCGTGTCGGACGCGGACGCCTACGTCAAGGTCATGGCGGACGGGGCCGACGCCCGGGACGCCTCGTGGCAGACCCAGCACGCCATCCGCAGGCTCGGCCGCGCGCTGATCTGGGAAGGCGTGGTGTCCGGCCGCTTCGAGCTGGTCGACGCGGGCCGGACCGGACTGGCCCACCTGGCCGGGCAGACTGTCGGCGACTTGCACGGCATCGGCCGGTCGCTGCCGCGCGGCGCGGAGCACGAGGTGTTCGCCGCGCTCGAACCCCGACTCGCCCGCGATGCCCGCCGGGGCAGGTACGACCTGCTGTTCCCGCTCGCAGACGGCCTCGGCCGGCGCGCCTGGGGCCTGCCCCGCCTCCAGGAGCTGCTGGACAAGGCGCGGTCGGCCAAGGACGACCACGTGGTGCGCCGGGCGATCGAACTGTGGCTCGCACCGCCGCGCACCCGGGACGAACGGGTGGAGCGCGTCCTGGCCGACGACCGGTCGACCATCACGCTGGCGGTCGTGGCGGAAACCGTCGCCCGCCGTCGCACCGACCTGCTCGACCGGGTGATAGGCAAGTCCGCGCACGGCCGGTTCCTCAAGCGCGGCGTGCGGTACGTGCCGTCGTTCCCGGACTGCTACGACCGCTGGCTGCCGCGCCAGGTCGACGCCTACCGCCACGAACTGCTCGCCTACGCCACGTCCCCGGCCGCCAACCCGTTCGAGCACGCCCACGCCGTGCACCGCCTCGGCCGGCTGCCCGGCTCCGTGGCGGAGGTGCGCGGTTTCCTCACCGACCCCGAGGTGCCGGTGGTGGAGGCGGCGCTGTCCGCGCTGGCGTGGACCGACGAACCCGCCGACGTGCTGCCGGACCTGCTGGCGCACGCGGACTCGGACCGGGCGCGGGTCGCCGTCTACGCGATCGCCCGGTGCGCCCGGTTCACCGCGCCCGACCGCCTCGGTGAACTGCTCACCCCCCTGCTCACCGGAGGGAAGGTGACCACCCGCAAGGAAGTCGCGCGGCTGATCGCCCAACACCGCGTGCCCGGCGCGGTCGCGGCGCTCGTCGGCACGTGGGACGGCGCGCACCGGGACGTCAAGCGGGCGCTGGTGTCCGCGACCCGGTGGTTCCCGGACGACGACGCCGCGTGGGACCTGCTGACCCGGGCCACCGCCGACGAGGGCGAAGTCGCGGCGGCGGTGCTCGAACTGCTGCCGACCACCGTGCCCCGCCGCCACCGGGCCCGCTACGGCTCGCTGGTGCGCGCCGTGGCCGCGTCAGCCGACCCGGACACCGCCCGACTCGGCCTGTCCGTGCTGCCGGACTGGCTGCGCTGGGTCGACGGCACCGCCGACCTGCTGGTCGACCTCGTGATGGACCTCGACAACACGGCCACGTGGGAGTTCGCCCTGACCGCGCTGATCCGCGCGGCGGCGACCGCGTCCGACCCGGAACCGCTGCGCCGTGCGGTCACCGGTCTGCTCACCGTCGCCGACCGGCACGACGCCGAGCCCGACCGCGACCTGCCGGGCAGGCAGCGGATCGAGGCCCTGGTGCGGCAGGTCGTCGGCCACGGCGACGCGGCGGGTCGGCGCGCCGTGGCAGGTGCACTCGCACCCGAACTCGCCGCCCGCGGCCACGACCGGGCGGCGGTCACCCTGTCCGCGCAGGCGGTGCCGTGGGGCGATGAGGGCGCGGACCTGAACGGCCTGCGGACCGTGGCGCGGTTCGCGGTGCGGCCGACTCTGCGGCAGCAGGCGTCCCACGAGGTGGCGGCAGCCCTGTCCGCCGTGCTGAGCCGCCTGTCACCGGACCGGCTGTACGACCTGGCGGTCGCGCTGGCCGTCGAGTCCCCGTCGCTCGCGGTCGCCGTGACGACCACTGCGGGCCGGGCGGCAGGCTGGCCCGGCCGGTGGCGCGACCTGCTCCGCGAACTGCGCGGGAACGACGACCCGGACGTGCGCGAAGCCGCCCGGTCCGTGTTCACCGACCAGTCGTGAGGGGCGACGGACCACGGGCAGCCGTACGTCGCCGAAGGACGCGCCGAAGGAACGCACGCCCGCCCAAGACCGGCGCGGTTGCGGCAAAGCGGCACCACCAGCGTCCCTGAGCTGTTCACGCGCAGGGTTGCGGCAGAGTCGTTTCACCCGGCTGCCCGGTGTCAGGCGGCGTCGGCGTGTGTGGTTGTGGTGGTGGTCGGGTGT
>CBHFOL010000296.1:0-10307 GCA_965995405.1 uncultured Saccharothrix sp. | reverse complement strand
GTCGACGGGCGCGCCGAGGTGCTGGACCTGCCGGGGGCGCTGGAGCCGCTGGTGGACTACTACCGGGGCATCGCCGGGGAGCACCCGGACTGGGACGGGTACCGGGCGGCGATGCTGCGGCAGGGCAAGGTGCTGATCCGGGTCGCGATCGACCGGCGGGTTCCCGCCCGGCCTCGCGTGCCGGCCGTCGCTGTCCTGACCGACGGGGTCCCGGCCGAAGTCCCCGGTCAGGACCGCTACTGGCCGGTGTGCCAGGCGCCGCCCCAGCCGGGCGGGTCCTGGAGCACGGCGAACACCGCGCCCGCCGGGTCGGCGATCGACGCGACCAGCCCCGTCGGGACGTCGGTGGGCGGCACGACGACCTGCCCGCCTCCCTCGGCGGCCAGCGCGACGGTCCCCGCGATGGAGGGCACGGCGAAGTAGCACATCCACCGCTGCCGCTCCCCCACCAGCCGCCCGGCGACGGCCCGGTGCCCTTCGGGCGTGTCGTAGACGGTGAACGGCTCGTCCGGGGTGCGGGTGTGCCAGCCCAGCTCCCCCGCCCAGTAGTCGTCGTCCGCGGTGCCCATGAACGCCACCCAGCACGGCTCCCCCGACCGCGGCCCGGGCGCCCACGGCCCGTGCAGCACCCGCCCCTGGTCGACGGCCGCGCCGTCCCGCAGGTCGCGCGGCGCGGGCCCGGCGAACACCACCCGGTAGCCGTCGTCGCCGGGCTGCACGCGCAGCGCCAGGCGGTCGCCGACCCAGCCGGTGAACGCCCCGTCGGGTTCGGCGATCACCGCCCACCCGAACAGCCGGGCGTAGAAGTCGGCGACCGGTTCGGGGTCGGCGGTGTTCAGCTCGACGCGGCGCACACCGCGCGAGGGGCTTGCGGAAGGACCGGACACGGGTTTCCCATCGGCGGCGGGGGGATCAGGAACGCGCCCCATCCTCCGCAGCCGCACACGGCGGGGACAATGCTCCGTCCGGCCCCACCGGTTCACCCGAAAGGATCTGCTCCAGGGGTACCGGGCGGCCCAGGTGGAAGCCCTGGCCGACGCGCACGCCCAGCGCGGTGAGCGTGTCGACCTGGGCGGGGCGTTCCACCCATTCGGCGACGGCGGACAGGCCCAGGCCGCGGGCGATCTGCACGATCCCGGACACCAGCACCGCGTCGGTGGAGCGTTCGTCGATGCCGCGCACGAACTCGCCGTCGATCTTGATGCCGGTGATGGGCAGGTGTTTGAGGTGGACGAACGAGCCGAAGCCGGAGCCGAAGTCGTCCAGGGTGATGCGGCAGCCGAACGCGCGCAGCTGCACGGAGAGGGCGCGGGCGGCGTCGAGGTTGGTGACGGCGGCGGTCTCGGTGATCTCCAGGCCGAGCCGGCCGGGTGCGACGCCGGCGGTGGCCAGCCGGTCCAGGACGAACCCGCCGAAGTCCTCGTCCTCCAGGGTGCGGCCGGAGATGTTGACGTTGAACCGCAGTTCCGGGTCGCGGTGGCGGACCAGGGCGTCGATCGCGGTGGACAGCACCCACCGGTCGATGTCGAGGACCAGGTTGGAGCGCTCGGCCTCGGGGAGGAACTCGGCGGGGCCCAGCCGGGGTTCCTGCCCGTCCTCCAGGCGCAGCAGCAGCTCGTGGCCCAGGACGCGGCCCGACGACAGCTGCACCATCGGCAGCGCGTGCAGCGCGAGGCCGCCGCCGTAGAGGGCGGCGCGCAGCCGGTCCATCACCGACACCCGTTTCGCGGTGTCCGCGTAGTGGCCCGGCTCGTACACGGTGACCCGGTTGCGGCCCGCCGCCTTCGACGCGTAGAGCGCCAGGTCGGCGTTGGCCAGCACCAGCTCCCACGTGTCGCCGGCCCCGTACTCGGCGACCCCGGTCGACACGGTGACGTGCGCGGACGCGGTGACCAGCGGCAGCGCCGCGACCGCGTCCCGCAGCCGCTCGGCGACCGCCGCCGCGTCGGGGCAGGTGCAGCCGGGCAGGACGACCGCGAACTCGTCGCCGCCGAGCCGGCCGATCAGCTGCGACCCGGACAGTTTCGACCGCAGCGTCCCGGCGAGGGTCTTCATCAGCCGGTCGCCGACGGCGTGGCCGCGCAGGTCGTTGACGTCCTTGAAGTTGTCCAGGTCCAGCAGCAGCAACGCGCCCGACCCGCCCGTCGCGAGCTGCCGTTCCAGTTCGCGGGTGACGGTGCGGCGGTTCGCCAGGCCGGTCAGCGGGTCCTGCTCGGCCAGCGCCAGCAGCTCGTCGTGGACGCGGCGCGCGCGGGTGATGTCGTGCGCGGTGCCCAGCGCGCGCAGCGGGGTGCCGTCGCCGTCGCTGACGATCTCGCCGAAGCACTCGAACCAGCGTTCGGTGCGGCGGTCGGCCAGCATCATGCGGTGCGTGTAGGAGAACCCAGCGCCGGTCCGGGTCGCCTCCTCCAGGGTCGCCTGGATCATCGGCAGGTCGTCCGGGTGCACGAGTTCGGCGTAGCCGTCGAAGTCCAGCTCGGTGTCGGGCGGGAACCCGAACATCTCCAGCAGCGTGTCCGACCACACCACCCGGTCCTCGGCGATGTGCCACTCCCACGTGCCCATCCGGCCCAGCACCTGGGCGCGGCGCAGCGCGTCCGCCTCGTGCGTGGCCTCCAGCTCCCGGTCGCGCCACGCCGTCACGTCCGCCACCCGGTAGAGCAGCTCGCCGCCGTCGCCCAGCGGCCGGCAGGTCACCTCCAGCCACCGGTGGCCCTTCCGGTACGCGCTGGGTGTCAGCAGCGCCAGACCGGAGCGGGGCCGTTCGGGGACGCCGGGCAGCAGCGCGGGCAGCGACCGGCCCGCCACGTGGTCCACCGCCACACCCAGGATCGCCGCCAGCGCCGGGTTCGCCCAGCGCAGCGTGCCCTGGCCGTCCGTCACACCGAAACCGACATCGGCCCGGTCGAGCACCTCGCGGTGCAACGCGCCGTTGTCGTCCACGCGCCCCTCCTCGCCACCCCGCGCGCAATGATGGTGGAGTCCGCGCGCGAGGGGCAACCCGACGCACGCCGAACCCACCCGGTCGACCGGCCACCCGCCGGACATCGGAGGACTCGGTGTGCGTCGCCGGCCGACACCCCGCGCCGCGCCCGCCCGTGCCCTGGGCGGCGGGTCAGCGGAGCCGTTCCAGGCCCCGCGCGGTCACCACCAGGTCGTCCGCCAGCCGCCGCAGCTCCGACCGGTCCGCGCCGTCGGACGCGGCCGTGGCCACGTCCTCCGCCGCGCACCGCAGCTGGAACAGCCGGTCTTGCAGGTCCGCCAACTCCGCCGCCGACAGCACCACCGCGTCCTCCGGCAGCCCGCCGCGCTGCACCGCCGCCCGCCGCTCGTAGGCACGCTGCCGGCACGGCTGGGCGCAGTAGCGGCGAGGCCGCCCGATCCGGCCGCTGTCGGGCAGCGGCCGGCCACACCAGGCGCAGTGCCTGGCCTCCTCCCGGCGCGCCGCGACGGCCTCGGTCACCAACTCCATGGCGCGCGACGGTAGCCCGCTACCCACCGGTCACCCCAACGCCACGCCGCCAAGGCAGACGCCGGGGGTGACCGCGAACCACCCGTACCTGTCCGGCCCGCACCCCAGGGCCTACGCCCACCGGGGCTGGCACCTCGACGACCTGGCGGGCATGGAGAACTCGCTCGCGGCGTTCCGCCGCGCCGCAGCCGAGGGTTTCCGCTACCTGGAGACCGACGTCCACGCCACCTCCGACGGCGTCGTGGTCGTGCACCACGACGACACGCTGGACCGCACCACCGACGGCACCGGCCCGGTCGCCGCGCGGCCGTGGTCGACGGTCCGGCAGGCGAAGGTCGGCGGCCGTGAGCCGATCGGCCGGCTGGAGGACCTGCTGGAGGAGCTGCCCGACGCGCTGCTCAACGTCGACGTCAAGGCCGACGCCGCGGTGGTGCCGGTGGTGGAGCTGCTGCGCCGCACCGGGTCGCTGCACCGGGTGTGCCTGGCGGCGTTCTCCGACCGCCGCCTCGCCCGGCTCCGGGCGCTGGCCGGGCCGGAGCTGATGACGTCGATGGGGCCGCGGTCGGCGGGCGCGCTGTGGGTGTCCGGGCGGGTGCCGGCGCTGCGGCTGCCGGTCGCGGGCCGCATCGCCCAGGTGCCCGCCGCCCAGGGGCCGCTGACGGTGGTCGACGCGCGGTTCGTCGCCGCCGCGCACCGCCGGGGCCTGGAGGTGCACGTGTGGACGATCGACGAGCCGGCCCGGATGGAAGCCCTGCTGGACCTGGGCGTGGACGGGCTGGTGACCGACCGGCCCGACGTGCTGCGTGACGTGCTGACGGCGCGCGGGGCATGGGCGGGCGGCTGATTGGCAACAGGTTGGCGGTGATCACCACAAGCGTCGGGGCGGGGAAGTACAGTCCGCCCCCATGAGCGTGGCCGACAGCCCAGCACCCCCGATCGACCGCAAACGGGAACAGCGCGGATGGGTCTGGTACGACTGGGCGAACCAGGTGTTCCCCACGTCCGTGATCACCGTGTTCCTCTCCGGCTACCTCACCGCGGTGGCCAAGGAGTCCGCCCGGGAGGACGTGGCCCGCAACGGGCCCGACGCGTGCGCCACGAGTTCGTTGCAGCAGTGCGACATCTCGGCGTTCGGCACGCACTTCCCGGCCGGGTCGCTGTGGGGCTACCTGCTGTCGATCGCGACCGTCGTACAGGTCCTGGTGCTGCCGGTGATGGGCGCGATCGCCGACCGCACCCAGAACAAGCGGCGGATGCTCGGCGCGCTGGCGTTCACCGGCGCCGCCGCGACCGCCGCGCTGGCCCTGGTGTCCGGCACCGACTGGCAGCTGGGGATCGCGCTGTTCATCCTCGCCAACATCAGCTACGGCGCGTCGGTCGTCGTCTACTACGCGTTCCTGCCCGAGATCGCCACCCCCGACGAGCGGGACGCGGTGTCGTCCCGGGGCTGGGCGTTCGGCTACCTCGGCGGCGGCATCGCACTGGCCGTCCAACTCGGACTGTTCATCGGCCACGACGCCATCGGGCTGAGCGAAGGCACCGCGGTGCGGGTCGGGTTCGTCCTGTCCGGACTGTGGTGGGCGGCGTTCACGTTCATCCCGCTGGCCCGCCTCAAACGCCACCAGGAGCCGCACGGCTCGGAGACCGGGGCGTCGGCGATCACCGCCGGGTTCCGCGAGCTGCGCCAGACGCTGCGGCAGGCCCGGACGTTCCCGCTCACCCTGGCGTTCCTGGGCACCTACCTGATCTACACCGACGGCATCGCGACCGTCGCCAACGTCTCCGCCCAGTACGGCCGCGACGAGCTGAAGCTGGACGAGACGGTGCTGATCGCGACGATCCTGATCGTGCAGTTCGTCGCGTTCGGCGGCGCGGTCCTGCACGGCCGGATGGCACGGCGGTGGGGCGCCAAGCGCACCATCATGATCAGCCTGCTGGTGTGGATCGTGGTGATCGGCGCGGCGTTCTTCGTGCAGGCCGGGCAGCAGTTCCAGTTCTACGCCCTGGCGGTGGGCATCGGCATCGTGCTCGGCGGCACCAACGCGCTGTCCAGGTCGCTGTTCTCGCAGATGATCCCGCCCGGCCGGGAAGCGCAGTACTTCTCGCTGTACGAGGTGGGCGAACGCTCCACGTCGTGGCTGGGGCCGCTGGTGTTCGCCGGCGTCGGGCAGGCCACCGGCTCGTTCCGGCTGGCGATCATCTCGCTGGTGGTGTTCTTCGTCGTCGGGTTCGTGCTGATGATCTTCGTGCCGGTGCGCAAGGCGATCGTCGCGTCCGGAAACCCGGTACCCGCCAAGGTGTGACCACAGGCGGGCTGCCGCAGCGTGGTCCCCGCGGCAGCCCGCCTGTGGTGCCGGCTCACCCGGCAGGCGTCGACACTCGTGCGCGCGCACCCGCCCACGGCCTGAACAGCACCACCACAGCCGTGGTGATCAACCACGCCCCGGCGAACTCCCGCAACGACAACGGCACCAGGAACGCCCACACCGCACCCGCCACCAGACCCACCACGGCCGCGGCCAGCCACCGCGCCTGTGGTGGCGAGGGGGCCTCCCGGTGATACCCCAGCCACACCGCCGCCGCCGTCACCCACGTCGGCACCTGCACCGCCACCATCCACCACGGCGGACCCGACAGCAGCAGCGGAACCACCCCCACCAGCCCGTACAGCGCCGCCACCGACACCGCGACCCGCGCCACCAGCCGCCGCCCCGTCAACAGCCCGACGAACGCCGCCACCACCAGCGCGTCGAACCACAGCGCCCACACCCCGCCGAACCGGATCATCGACGCCGTGCCCTGCCCGATCAGCACCACGTGCCCCACCAGCCCTGCCATCGCCACCAGCCGCGCCACGTCCCCGGCCCGGCCACCCGCCCGGAACCGCACCCGCACCGCCAGCCCCAGCGTCGCGAACGTCTCGCCCCAGCCCGGCCAGCCGTACTCCGGGTCCAGGTCGCCGTCACGGCCGGCGAGGAAGATCCCCACCATCTCCTCTTCGCGCTCCGCCCGGTACCAGGCGGGCAGCACCCGCAGCAGCGCCCGGTAGCGGCGTTCCAGGTTCGAGCTCACCGCGCCTCCCTCGCCCGCAGCACCGACGTCGCCGCCCGCACGTTCGCCGACAGCCGCACCACCTCCGCCGACAACGCCCGCACCCCGGCGTCGGTCAGCCGGTAGTAGCGCCGCAGCCGACCCTGGTGCACCTCCTCCCGGTCCCGCTCCGCCCACCCGTCGGCGACCAGCCGGTCCAGCACCCCGTACAGCGTGCCGACCCGCAACACCACCCGGCCCTCGGACAGGACCTCCACCGACCGCACGATCGCGTACCCGTGCAACGGCTCCTCGGCCAACGCCGTCAACACCAGGAACGCCTGCTCCGACATACCTCTCACAACGCAGGTTATATCGCGAAGCGGTATATCTCGTCCAGCAGGTGTTCCGAGGCCGGGCAGACGGCCGCCCGGGGTGGCCGCCGGACCCCCGCCACGTCGCCGCGGCTCAGCACCCACCTGCCCGATCGCCGAGGACCGCCGTCGGACGATCACGACCAGGGCACCGCGGCCCAACCGTTAAGGTGGCCCGCCGTGGAGCCGACGAACCCCAGCACAGACCCGACCGACGCCCTGTCCGCCGTGCCCGCCGCCGGCGCACGGCGCGGCGTCACCCCCACCGGACGGCTCCGGTTCTTCTTCGGCCCCATGGACTGCGGCAAGTCCACCCTCGCCCTCCAGATCGACCACAACCAGGCCCGCCAGGGCCGCAGCGGCCTCCTCCTGGTCCGCCACGACCGCTCCGGCACCCCGAAGATCACCAGCCGCATGGGCCTGGCCCGCCGCGCCATCGAGGTCCACGAGGACATGGACCTGTGCGCGCTGGTCCGAAGGCACTGGTCCGAAGGCACCCGCGTCGACTACCTCATCGTCGACGAGGCCCAGTTCCTCGCCGAGACCCAGGTCGACCAGCTCGCCGAACTCGCCGACGACGCCCAGCTCGACATCTACTGCTTCGGCCTGGCCACCGACTTCCGCAGCACCATGTTCCCCGGCTCCCGCCGCCTGTTCGAACTCGCCGACCAGCTCGACGCCATCCAGGTCGAAGTCCTCTGCTGGTGCGGCCACCCCGGACGCTTCAACGCCCGCGTGCACGACGGCGACCTCGTCCGCGCCGGGGACACCGTCCTGGTCGCCGACACCGCCCACGCCCCCGACGAGATCCGCTACCAGGTCCTGTGCCGCCGCCACTACCGCACCGGCGACCTCGGCCCCCACGCCGCGCGGGCCGGCCAGCTCAGCCTGGGCGGCCTCGACCCCGCCCCGGACGTCACCGCGGCTCCCTGAACCACCGACGCCGGCCGCCCCACCCGGCGTGCCCACAAGATCAGGTGAAGATCAGGTCCGGACCGGCCGCCGTGGGCCACACTGTCCCCGTGACGGGGAAGACCAGCGCGGGCATCCTGCTGTACCGCAGGACCGCAGACGGACTCGAAGTGCTCATCGGCCACATGGGCGGCCCGTTCTGGGCGCGCAAGGACGCCGGCGCCTGGTCGGTGCCCAAGGGCGAACCCGAGGGCGACGAGCCGCTGGAGGCCACCGCCCGCCGCGAGTTCGCCGAGGAGCTCGGCCTGCCCGTCCCGGACGGCGACCTGGAGCCGCTGGGCGAGGTCCGGCAGTCCGGGGGCAAGACCGTCCACGTGTGGGCGCTGGCGGGCGACCTCGACCCCGACCTGGTCGTGCCCGGCACCTTCCGGTTGGAGTGGCCCCCGCGCTCCGGCACGTTCCGCGACTTCCCCGAGATGGACCGGGTCGCCTGGACCCCCCTCGTCGAGGCCAGGTCCCGGCTGGTGAGCGGTCAGCGGGTGTTCCTGGACCGACTCGCCGAAGGTGATCAATAAGTCCACACTGAAATCATTGTGGGAATAGTGTGACACACATAACGTTTGGGCGCGGGCCGGACGGGTGACCCGAGGGTCGACCGCCACGGAAACCGACCGATCGGGCACACAGCGTGTGCAGTGTGCCCGACAACACTAAAATAACTTTCTGTGACCACAAGGATGATGACCGTCACTCCTAACGAGTTAAGCCCGCATTAACATCGCCCTACGTGGTCGGTCTAAGCTGTCGAAGCCGCACACTTTCTGCCGGTACTGCTCCATCCGTGTGATGAAGTAGCCCGACAGCTTGATAACGCGTCACGATCCCGCCGCGATTGCATCCCTTAGGAGGAAGCCTTCGTTGACGGGTGAAAGACGTCACTGTGGGCGACCATGACCGCAACACCGGGAACGAACGGAGCAATCCGATCGTTGCACTCGGTGAGCACCAGCCTGGGCCCCGGCCCTGAGCCGAGCGAAAGGACACCGCCATGGCCGACCGCGTACTACGGGGTAGCCGGCTCGGAGCAGTCAGCTACGAGACCGACCGCAATCACGACCTCGCCCCGCGCCGGTCGGTGCGGTACGCCTGCCCCAAGGGACACGACTTCGAGGTCCCCTTCTCCGACGACGCCGAGATCCCGCACACCTGGGAGTGTCGCCTCCACGGGACCGAATCCAAGATCATCGACGGCGCCGAGCCGGAGGCGAAGAAGGTCAAGCCGCCGCGCACGCACTGGGACATGCTCCTGGAGCGTCGCACCATCCCGGAGCTGGAGGAACTCCTGGACGAGCGGCTGGAGGAACTGAAGGGCCGGCGCACCCGCACCGCCTGACGGCGAGCGCCGACACACAACGCACGAAGGGGGCCTGCCCGACAACCCCGCCGGCCCCCAGAGACGTATCCGGCCGGCGACGCCGACTAGCGCGTCGAACCCGTCTTCGGCTTCGGCGCGAACAGATCCCGCAACTGCGTGTACCGGCGGCGCAGACCCCACTTCGTCACCCGGATCAACGCCTCCCGGACGATGTCGCCGCTCATCTTCGACTCGCCGATCTCCCGCTCGGTGAACGTGATCGGCACCTCCACCACCCGGTACCCCATCTCGATCGTCCGCCACCCCAGGTCGATCTGGAAGCAGTAGCCGGCCGACGCCACGTTGTCCAGCTTCAGGTTCCGCAGCACGTCCGACCGGTAGGCCCGGTAGCCCGCCGTGATGTCCTTCACCTTCGCGCCCAGCGCCACCCGCGAGAACAGGTTCGCGCCCCGCGACAGGAACTCCCGCTTCTTCGGCCAGTTCACCACGCTGCCGCCCGGCACGTACCGCGACCCGATCACCAGGTCCGCCGAGCGCAGCGCGTCCAGGATCCGGGGCAGGTCCTCGGGCGCGTGCGAACCATCCGCGTCCATCTCCACCAGCACCTCGTACCCGCGCTCCATGCCCCACCCGAAGCCCGCGATGTACGCCGCCCCCAGGCCGGCCTTCTCGGTGCGGTGCAGCACGTGCACGCGGTCGTCCGCGGCGGCCATCTCGTCGGCCAGCCGCCCCGTCCCGTCCGGGCTGCCGTCGTCGACGACGAGCGCGTGCACCTTCGGCAACGCCGCGTGCAGCCGCCGCACGATCTTCCCGATGTTGTCCCGCTCGTTGTAGGTCGGGATCACCACCAGCACCGGCCCGAGCTCGCGGTCAGGCTGCGCCTGCTGGTCCGCCATCCGTTTCCTCCTCGCCGGCACCCGCACCAGGGCCCGGACGCGATCCTCGTCGTTGCACTGTCAAGCCGAACGCCACGGCCATCAGGCCCAGCGCGGTCATCACCCACTCGGGCCACGCGCCGAGCCGGGTCGCCAGCGTAGCCTCCCCGCGCAGCGGCAGTTCGGCGACCAGAGCGTCCGGGGTGAACAAACCAGTCCGCCGGGTGACCGAACCGTCCGGCTGCACGATCGCGCTCACCCCGCTCGTC
>CBHFOL010000295.1:0-10316 GCA_965995405.1 uncultured Saccharothrix sp. | reverse complement strand
GGCCTACGCGGAGCTGGTGTTCCAGGACATCCTGTGGCCGGACTTCGACCGGCTGGACCTGTGGCGGGCGTGCGAGGCGTTCGCCCGGCGGGACCGGCGCTTCGGCGGTGCCGTGGACAAGCCCGACGACTCCGACGAGCCCGACGTGGCCGGCGGCCGAGAGCACGAGGAGACCGAGTGACCGACGATGCCGCGGTGACGGCGGAACTGCTCACCGCCGCGCGTGGCGCGCTGGAGCTGTTCCACGAGGTGCACGTGGACGACGACGGCGCGCTGAGCTTCCGGCACGGCGAGGTGCCGTGCGCGGTGCAGGCGATGCGGCTGGCGGACGGCCTGACCGTGCTGAGCCTGACCTGCGTCGTGGCGTGGGACCTCCCGAAGGACCCGAAGCTCGCCGTTTCGGCGGCGGAACGAGCAGGTCAGGGCCTGTTCGGCACGTTGGGTGTGGTGGACACCGAACGTGGGATGGACGTGACCCTGCGGTACGCGTTCCCGGCCGAGGGACTGCGCACCGAACCACTGAGCACCCTGCTCATGCTGGTGGTCTCGACAGCGTCCCAGCTCCGCGCGGAGCTGTTGGCGGGCGCGGAAGGCGGTGCCTGATGGCCGGCGTGATCGTGTACGAACCGGACGACGAGGCCGAGATCGACGGGTTGCCGTGGGCGATCACGTTCGAGGCGTCGGCGGGCGAGGACTGGGACTCGTTCGTGTGCGGCCCCTACGAGCGGGACGAGGCGGTGGCGCTCGCCGAGTCGGTCATCTCGGAGGGGCGCGGCGTGACGGCCGTGGTGGAGCCGCTGCTGCCGGTGCGCAGCGCGATGGACGTGCTGTCCACGATCGACGAGCTCCGCGAAGAGGTCGAAGATCCGACGTAGGTCGGTTCGGCGGCGCGGGCGCGGCCTGGCATCATCTCGAAAGTGACAATCACTGGCGAAATCCGGGGGTCACGCCCGCGCCGCACGCCGCCCAGGCTGCGGGTCACCTCGCTTGAGGTGCTGTGCGTGGTACTGGTGCTGGCCCTGGTCTTCCAGGACTGGTTGGTGACGGCGTTGGACGTGCCGGTGCTGCGCACGGCGTCCACGGTGTTCGTCGCGGTCTGCGTGCAGGCCATGCCGTTCCTGGTGCTCGGTGTGCTCATCAGCGGCGCGATCGCGGCGTTCGTGCCCCCGAGTGCCCTGCGGCGGCTGTTGCCCCGTAAGACGGCGCTGGCGGTCCCTGTGGCGGGTGTGGCCGGTATCGCGCTGCCGGGCTGCGAGTGCGCTTCGGTGCCGGTCGCGCGACGGCTGATGCAGCAGGGTGTCGCGCCCGCCGTGGCGCTGTCGTTCCTGCTGGCCGCGCCGGCGGTGAACCCGATCGTGCTGGTGTCGACGGCGGTGGCGTTCCGGGACGCGCCGCTGATGGTGCCCGCCCGGTTCGTCGGGTCGCTGCTCACGGCCGTGGTGATGGGCTGGCTGTGGGTGCGATTCGGCAAGGCCGGGTGGATCGCGGAACGCGCCCTGCGCCGGCTGCCGGACCGGGACGGCACGTCCCGCTGGCTGGTGTTCGCCGAGACAGCCCGGCACGACCTGGTGGAGGCGGGCGGGTTCCTGGTGCTCGGCGGGGTGTTCGCAGCGGCGTTCAACGTGCTGGTCCCGGCCGAGTGGATGGAGACGCTGGGCGCGCAGGTCGTGCTCGGTGTGCTGGTGATGGCGCTGCTGGCGGTCGTGCTGGCGCTGTGCAGCGAGGCGGACGCGTTCGTCGCGGTCTCCATGTCCGCGCTGCCGCTGCTGCCCAGGCTGGTGTTCCTGGTGGTGGGTCCGGCGGTGGACGTGAAGCTCATCGCGTTGCAGACGGGTGCGTTCGGGCGGTCGTTCGCGGCCCGGTTCGCGCCGGTGACGTTCGTGGTGGCGATCCTGAGTGCTCTGGCGGCGGGAGCGGTGTTCCTGTGAGGCGTGAATACCCATGAGACGTGAGACCCAGAACATCCTGTTGGTGCTGCTCGGCGGCGCGTTGCTGAAGCTCGCGTTGAGCGGCACCTATCTGCGGTACGTCAAGGAGTCCTTGCAGCCGTGGCTGGTCGTGACCGGTTCGATCATGATCGTGCTCGCGGTGGTGGCGATCGCCCGTGACCTCAAGCGCGGGAACGCCGACGAGCCGCACCCGGCGGAAGTCCCGGCGACGGAAGAGCACCCGGGCCACGACGGGCACGAGCACGGCTCGTCGCGCAGCCCGTGGATGCTGCTGCTGCCGGTGCTGGCCGTGTTCCTGATCAGCCCGCCCGCCCTGGGCGCGGACACGGTCAACCGCACGGACCGCAACGCGGCGCAGGAAGCCAAGGCGGGCAACGGTTTCGCGCCGCTCCCGAAGGACGACGTGATCCCGCTGACCATCGGCGAGTTCGTCACCCGCACCGCCTGGGACGACTCGGGCTCGCTGAACGACCGGACCGTCAAGCTCACCGGCTTCGTGGTGCGCAAGGGCGACAACGTCTACATCGCCCGCCTGATGATCTCGTGCTGCGCGGCCGACGCGGCACCCGTCAAGGCGCTGATGACCGGTCAGGACTTCGCCGACCTGCCGACCGACCAGTGGGTCGAGGCGGTCGGCCGGGTCGTCCCGGGCTCCGCGACCAGGGAGAACGCCTACGTGCCGACGTTCACCGTGCGCGAGATCACCCCGATCGTGCCGCCACTGGACACCTACGAGGGCTGACCGGACTTGGCCGCGCACTCCGCGCACGTGCCGAAGATCTCCACGGTGTGGCTGACCGCCGAGAACCCGTTCTCCGCGGCCACCCGGTCGGCCCACTTCTCCACCGCCGGGCCCTCCACCTCCACCGTGCGCCCGCACGTGCGGCACACCAGGTGGTGATGGTGGTGTGCCGAGCAGCGCCGGTAGATGGCCTCGCCCGAGTCGGTCCGCAGCACGTCGACCTCGCCCGCGTCGGCCAGCGACTGGAGCGTCCGGTACACCGTGGTCAGCCCGATGCCCTCGCCGCGCTTGCGCAGCTCCTCGTGCAGCTCCTGCGCGGACCGGAACTCGTCCAGCGAGTCGAGCAGCTTGGACACGGCGGTCCGCTGCTTCGTGGAACGCAGTCCCGGCACGGAAGTGTTGGGGCGCTCGCTCGTGGTCACAGTTCCTCCGTCCCGAGTCCTCCGGAGTTGATACCACGCGGGCCTTCGTCCACGTGTGTGACCGCGTCCACCACGATGTGCGCCAGGTGCTCGTCCACCAGCCGGTAGACCACCTCCCGGCCGTGCCGTTCGCCGTGCACGACCCCCGCCGCCTTGAGCACCCGCAGGTGCTGGCTGATCAACGGCTGGGCCACGCCCAACGCCTCGACCAGCTCGTGGACGCACCGGTCGGCCTCGCGCAGCTGGAGCACGATCGCGATCCGCACGGGCGCGGCCAGCGCGCGGAGCAGCTCCCCGGCGGCGGACAGCGTGTGCGCGGGCCGGGGCGGAACCGGGTGCGCCGAGCCTCTGGTGGGGGAGTGCACGTGCTCGCTCCGCACTTCGACCGTCACGGTGCCTCCCACGTGGTATGGATTTTCAACACCGATACTACGGGTCACAGCACAGACAGGGTCACCAGCACAAGCACCGCGAGTACCAAGACCCGCAGGACACGGGCCGAAGGCGCGAGAAACCGCCACGTCGCCGCGAGCAGTCCGGCCACCCCGAGCGCCAGCACGCCCAGCAGCGCCGCGCCCACCGGGCCCCTGATCCACACCCCGGCCCCGAACAGCCCGAGGACCAGCAGGAACACCACCGGCGCGGGCACCTTCGCCAACGGTCCGGCACCGGGGATCAGCGTCCGCTTCGAATCCGCCACCGTGGCATCCTTGCACCGTGCTTCTCGTGTGCCGGTTCACCGTGCCCGTATCCGACGTGGAGTCGTTCACCGCGCGCACCGCGCGGGCACTGGAACTGCTCACCGCGCAACCGGGCTGTCGCAGGGCGTCGCTGAACCGTTCCACCGACGAGTCGGACCTGTTCGTGCTGACCGCGGAGTTCGACTCGGTGGTCGCCTACCGGCGCGCGATGTCCCCGTTCGAGGTCCGCGAGCACGTGATCCCGCTGCTGTCCGAGGCGTCCGCCGAGCCGTCGGCGTACGAGCCGCTGCTGGTCGCCGGCGACGGCACCGTGGAACGCCTGACCAGCCTGGTCGCCCACGACGCCGGCACGGTCCGGCTGGGCGAGGCCGGCGGACCCGCCACACCCCGGTAGCCGCCGGTCCCCCGTTGGAGGCACGACCGCGAGGACTACCCTGGCAAGCCCGTTTGTTCGTCCTCCGATGGAGTGTCCGTGGCAGCCGATCGCATCGAGACCGTCGTCAGCCTGTGCAAGCGCCGCGGGTTCGTGTACCCGTGCGGCGAGATCTACGGCGGCACGAGGTCGGCCTGGGACTACGGCCCCCTCGGCGTCGAGCTGAAGGACAACATCAAGCGGCAGTGGTGGAACTTCATGGTCCGCGGCCGGGAGGACGTCGTCGGCCTGGACTCGTCGGTCATCCTGCCCCGTGAGGTGTGGGTGGCGTCGGGTCACGTCGAGGCGTTCGTGGACCCGCTGGTCGAGTGCAACTCGTGCCACAAGCGGTTCCGGCAGGACACGCTGTCCGAGGAGTACGCCGAGCGCACCGGCAAGGAGGTCGCCGAGGGCGACGTCTCCGACGTGCCGTGCCCGAACTGCGGCACGCGCGGCCAGTACACCGAGCCGAAGATGTTCAACGGCCTGCTCAAGACGCACCTGGGCCCGGTGGAGACCGACGAGGGCCTGCACTACCTGCGCCCGGAGACCGCGCAGGGCATCTTCACGAACTTCCTGAACGTGCAGACCACGTCGCGCCGCAAGCCGCCGTTCGGCATCGGCCAGATCGGCAAGAGCTTCCGCAACGAGATCACGCCCGGCAACTTCATCTTCCGGACCCGCGAGTTCGAGCAGATGGAGATGGAGTTCTTCGTCGAGCCCGGCACCGACGAGGAATGGCACCAGTACTGGATCGACGAGCGCACCCGCTGGTACACCGAGCTGGGCGTCTCGAAGGAGAACCTGCGGCACTACGAGCACCCGAAGGAAAAGCTGTCGCACTACGCGAAGCGGACCGTCGACATCGAGTACCGGTTCCGGTTCGGCGGCCAGGAGTGGGGCGAGCTGGAGGGCATCGCCAACCGCACCGACTTCGACCTCAACACCCACTCCAACCACTCGGGTGTCGACCTGTCGTACTTCGACCAGGCCACGAACTCCCGCTACCGCCCGTTCGTGATCGAGCCGGCGGCGGGCGTCGGCCGGCCGATGATGGCGTTCCTGCTGGAGGCCTACACCGAGGACGAGGCCCCGAACGCCAAGGGCGGCGTCGACAAGCGGGTCGTGCTGCGGCTGGACCGGCGGCTCGCCCCGGTGAAGGCGGCGGTGCTGCCGCTGTCCCGCAACGCCGACCTGTCCCCGAAGGCGAAGGACCTGGCGAACGCCCTGCGCCGGCACTGGAACATCGAGTTCGACGACGCCGGCGCGATCGGCCGCCGCTACCGCCGGCAGGACGAGATCGGCACGCCGTTCTGCGTGACGGTCGACTTCGACACCCTCACCGACCTCGCGGTCACCGTGCGGGAGCGGGACACCATGTCGCAGGAACGGGTGGCCATGGACCAGCTGGAGTCCTACCTGGCGGCCCGCCTGATCGGCGCGTGATGCGGCCCGACCTCGTCCTGCTGCGCGAGCTGGTGGAGACGGGGTCGGCTGTCTCCGTGCGGCCGTTCGGCCGTCCGGAGGAGGCCATCGCGGCGGCGGAATCCGTGGTCGGGCCGCTGCCGCCGTCCTTCCGGTGGTTCCTGGCGGCGTACGGGACGGGCACGGTCGACGGCGTGTGGCTGGCGACCGTGCCGCCGGACGGGTTCCCGGACGACCCGGAGTCGGTCACGGCCGGTCTGGACGGCGACCGGCTGCGGTTCTTCGCGGAGCCCGCGGGCGACACGTACTCCTTCGTGCTCGACGGTGGCGAGGAGTACCCGGTCGTCCGGCGTGACCGGTTCACCGGCGACGAGGAGCCGTTCGCGGAGTCGTTCGCCGGTTTCCTGGCCGTGCGGGAAGCCCTGGCCACCGGGCAGCGTGACGGGCCGAACCCGACGATCGCCCGGCTCTGGCGCACCACCCCCGGAGTCATGCTGGACAACGGCGTGCTGATCTACGGGCCGCACGTGATCCGGGAGCGCAACGAGACCTTCGAGGTTCGCCGGTACGCGCCCGACTGGGTGATGGTCGGCGACGACAGCGGCGGCTCGGGTTTCTTCATGCGCCACCACGGACGTGACCGTACGTCGGTCTACCGGCTCGGGTTCGGCGCGATCGACGCCGACGTCGCTGCCGAAGGCGACCTGGTGACCACCGACCTGTTCGGCTGGCTCACCGTTCCGGCCCTCCCAGCACACACCGCACGGTCAGCAGGACCGGAACTCACCCCGCCCGGTACTGGGCCGGGCTGACGCCCCGGACCCGCTTGAACGCCGTGCTCAGCGCGAACGGCGTGCTGTAGCCGACCTGGCGCGCGACCGACGCGAGCGTCGCCGACGGCTCGCGGAGCAGGTCGGCGGCCAGGGTCAGCCGCCAGTCGGTCAGGTACGCCATCGGCGGCTCGCCGACCAGTTCGGTGAACCGCCGGGCCAGCACCGCACGCGAGACGCCGGTCGCGCCGGCGAGCGAGGCCACCGTCCACTGGCGGGCCGGGTCGCCGTGCAGCAGGCGCAGTGCGCGGCCCACCACCGGATCGCCGTGGGCGCGGTACCAGCCCGGCGTGTCCGCCTCGGGACGGCAGAACCAGCCGCGCAGCACGGAGATCAGCAGCAGGTCCAGCAGGCGGTCCAGGACGGCCTCCTGGCCCGGCTCGTCCTTGGCGACCTCGGCGGCCAGCAGCGGCACCAGCGGCAGGTCAGACCGGGGGACGACGAGCAGCGGCGGCAGGACGGAGAGCAGCCGCCGGCTCACCTCGCCGTCGAGCTGGTACGTGCCGGACAGCAGCATCACCTGGCCGTCCGGGTTGTCGCCCCACGTCCGCACGCCCAGGTTCCACACCTCGCACAGCGCCGCGCCGTCCGGGGTGGTGCTGACCTCGCCGGGGTGCACGACGGCCTGCACCGGGGTCTTCGGGTCGTCGGCCAGCGTGTACGGGTCGGGGCCGCGCATCACGGCCACGTCGCCGGCCCGCAGGCGCACCGGGTCGCCCACGTCGGGCAGCACCCAGCCGTCGCCGCGCACCAGCGCCACCACGGACAGCGGGGCACGGTCCGCGATGCGCAGCGACCACGGCGGATCCAGGACGGTGCGCAGCAGGAACGCCCCGCGGGCGCGCGGTCCGTCGAGGAGTCCGGCCAGAGCGTCCACAGGTCCAGCCTAGAGACGGCTGCGTATGGAATCGAGCCGCGAAGCCATGGAAAGCCTTGTCGCCGTCGACTTGACTGGGCGCATGTTCTTCACGTTGACGATCATCGCGGCCCTCGGCTGCGGCCTCATGGCAGGCGTGTTCTTCGCGTTCTCGGCGATGGTCATGCCCGGTCTGCGCCGGGCGACGCCCGAGGAGGGCATGGCCGCGATGCGGGCGATCAACATCGCCGTGGTGAACCCGGCGTTCCTGCTCGTGTTCCTCGGCACGGCTGCGGTGTCGGTCGCGGCGGCGTTCGGCGGCACCGTCGCCGGGTGGGTCGGCGCGGGCCTGTACGTGCTGGGGAGCATCGTGCTCACCGCCGCCTACCACATTCCGCGCAACAACGCGCTGGAGCAGCGGGGGACGACCGAGTACTGGGCGCGCTACTTGCGGGAATGGGTGCCCGGGAACCACGTCCGGGCGGTCACGTGCCTCGGTGCGGCACTCGCGTTCACGCTCGCCGCGACCCAACTCTAGATCCGGTTACAATGAGTAGTATTCGCAATTTCGGATGACGTCGGTCACGTGCAAACGAGTGAAAGTGCCCGCGAAGTCCCGAGATCGCCGCACCATTAACCCCGATGTCATCCCGCGCTGTGAAACTGGCAGCACCGGCGCGGTTCATCGGGGGGTGTCATGGCGCGTGTCGTGGTCGCGGCGTTGCTGCTGGCGCTCGTCGCCGTGTGCGCCCCGCCGCCGACCGGAGGGGGTCACGTCGCCGCGTTCGCGGTGACCGGCCACCGGGTCGCGCCCGCCGAGGCCCCGGCCGAGGAGGACCCCAACCGGGAGTGCCGGAAGGGGCCGGAGCCGCGCGCGTTTTCCACCGCGTCCCAACGGTTCGCGCGGCAGCAGACCGACCGCGAGCCGGTCCGCCCCGGCATCGGGTGCGCGCCGCGCCGGCCGCCCGAACCCGCGCCGCCGGCCGGCGACCGCCGTCCCGACCGGCCGACACCGGCCGCCCTCCAGGTGTTCCGGAACTGATCACCCACCGCTGTGCCACAACCGCATCCCCGCCACTACTGACCAGTGAGGAATCCGATGGAATTCCGTCACCTAGTTCAGCACGCCCGGACGCATTCGCAGCGGAGGTCGCCGGAAACCGGACGCCGGCTCGCCGCCGGCCAGTCGCCGACCGCGCTGTTCATCACCTGCGCCGATTCCCGGATCCAGCCCGCCGCGATCACCGGGGCGCAGCCGGGAAGCCTGTTCGAACTCCGCACGGCGGGCAACGTGATACCCGCGTTCAGCCCCTACTCGGCGTCCAGTGAGATGGCCACCATAGAATTCGCCGTCGTGCAGCTGGGCGTCTCCGAAATCGTGGTGTGCGGACATTCGCACTGCGGCGCGGTGAACGCCCTGCACGGCGGCCGGCGGGACCACCTGCCGACCATGCTGCGCTGGCTCGCGACGCACGCCTCGTTCCGCAGCGGGGCGACCACCGAGGGCCTGCGCGCCGAAGGGCAGGAGCACGTGCTCGCCCAGCTGCGCACCCTGGCGGACTACCCGTTCGTGCGGGACCGGATCGAGGCCGGGGAACTCCGCACCCACGGCTGGTTCTACGACATCGAGTCCGGCGAGGTGTCCGCAGCCACCGCCGACCGTTTCCAGCCGCTGTAGGAGCACTGGCGTGACCATGCAGACCGAAGAAAGCGCGTCCCGAGCGCCGTCCTACTGGCCGGACGTGGGCGCGTCGCTCGTGGTGTTCCTGGTGGCGCTGCCGCTGTGCGTCGGGGTGGCCGTGGCGTCCGGCGTGCCGGCCGAACTCGGCGTCGTCACGGGCGTGGTCGGCGGGCTCGTCGTCGGGTTCCTGCCCGGCAGCTCGTTCCAGGTCAGCGGCCCGGCGGCGGGTCTGACGGTGCTGGTCGCCGAGACCGTCGCGGCGCACGGCCCGGCCGCGCTGGGCGTCATCGTGCTCGGCTCGGGGCTGCTCCAGGTGGTGATGGGGCTGCTGCGGCTGGGCCGCTGGTTCCGGGCCATCTCGCCCGCCGTCGTCCAGGGGATGCTCGCGGGCATCGGCCTGGTGCTGCTGCTCGGCCAGCTCTACCCGTTCGCCGGCCAGGTCGCGCCCAGGACGACGTGGGACAAGTTCGTCGGGCTGCCGGGGCTGGTGGTCGACGCGGTCGTGAGCCCGGCGGGCGTCGGCGTCGGGGTGCTCACGCTGGCCGTCACGGCGGTGTGGCGGCGGACCCGGTTCCGGGCCGTGCCCGGGGTCCTGGTCGCGGTGGTGGTGGCGAGCGCCGTCGGGGTGCTGCTGCCGGTGCCGCGGATCGAGGTGGGGCCGCTGACCGACGTCGTGCGGTTGGCGGACGTGTCGCTGGTCGACGCGGGCCTGCTCGGCGCGATCGTCACGTTCGCGCTGGTGGCGTCGGCGGAAAGCCTGTTCAGCGCGGCGGCGGTGGACCGGATGCACAGCGGGCCGCGCACCCGGTACGACCGGGAACTGGTGGCGCAGGGCGTCGGCAACACCGTGTGCGGGGTGCTCGGGGCGCTGCCCATGACGGCGGTGATCGTGCGCAGCGCGGCGAACGTGCAGGCCGGGGCGCGGACCAAGGTGTCCCGGGTGCTGCACGGGGTGTGGCTGCTGGTGTTCGTGGTGGCCCTGCCCGGGGTGCTGTCGTACGTGCCGCTGGCGGTGCTGGCGGCGATCCTGGTGCACGCCGGGTGGAAGCTGCTGGAGGTGCGCCGGGTGGCGGAGCTGGTGCGCACCGATCGCGCGGAGAGCGCGGTGCTGCTGCTGACCGCCGGGCTGATCGTGGCGACCGACCTGCTCACCGGCACGGTGGTGGGGCTGCTCGCGGCGGTGGTGAAGACGGCGTGGGACGTGTCGCGGCTGTCCGTCACCGTCGAGCCGGAGGGGGAGGAGCACGAGCACGTGACGCTGCGCGGCAACGCCACGTTCCTGCGGCTGCCCCGGCTGC
>CBHFOL010000294.1:0-10350 GCA_965995405.1 uncultured Saccharothrix sp. | reverse complement strand
ACCAGCACTTTCGCCGTCCCGGCGTCGGCGATCCGCTTGGTCGCCTCCACCCCGTCCAGCACCGGCATCCGGACGTCCATCAACACCACGTCCGGCCGCAGCGAAGCCGCCATGTGCACGGCGTCGAGCCCGTCGCCGGCCTCGCCCACCACGTCGATGTCCTCCTGGGCGCCGAGCACCATCCGGAAGCCCATCCGCATGAGCTCCTGGTCGTCCACAAGCAGTACTCGGATCACGTTCTCCACCCTATGACGGCACCAACGGCAGTACGGCCCGCACCCGCCAGCCGCCACCCGGGTTCGGTCCGGCCTCCAGCGTGCCGCCCAGCACGCCGGCCCGCTCGCGCATCCCGATCAGCCCGTTCCCGCCGGACACCGAGACCAGGTCGTTCGGCGTGCCGTACCCGTCGTCGGCCACCTCCAGCGCGACATGATCACCCACCTGGGTGACCCGGACCACGGCCGACGCGCCCGCGCCGGCGTGCTTGAGCGTGTTGGTCAGCGCCTCCTGCACGATCCGGTAGATGCCCAGGCCCAGCCCGGCGGGCAGCGCGCCCAGCTCGCCGGTCGTCTCCAGCCGCACCGGCAGCCCGGCCGTGCGCAGGTTCTCGGTCAGCTCCGCCAGGTCGCCGGCACCCGGCTGGGGGGCCCACTGCGTCCCCGACTGGTCCTCGGACCGCAGCACGCCCAGCAGCCGCCGCAGCTCGGTCAACGCCTGCCGCCCGGTGTCCGCGATCGTCCGCATGGCGGCTTCGGCCAGCTCCGGGTTCGACTTGATCGCGTACCCGGCCCCGTCCGCCTGCACGACCATCACCGACACCGCGTGCGCGACCACGTCGTGCAGCTCACGCGCGATCCGCGACCGCTCCTCGCCCACCGCGATCCGCGCCTGCTGGTCCCGCTCGGTCTCCAGCAGCTTCAGCCGCTGCTCCAGTTCCCGCTGGTAGGCGCGCCGCGCGCCGACGAACTCGCCCAGCGCCCAGCTGAACCCGAAGATCACCGCGATGAAGAACACGAAGAACGCGGCCTCGGCCGGTCTGGTGACCCGCCAGGCCGCCCACACGACCGTGCCGAACAGCAGCCAGACCGCGTAGACCAGTGCCTGCCGCCGCCCGACGAACGCCACCATCGTGTACAGCGCCACGGCCAGCGCGAAGTCCGCCGGTCGCACCGGGAAACCGCCGTCCAGGCCGCCGTGGGTGAGCAGTTGGAGGATGCCGCCGGCCAGGATCGTGTAGCTGCTGCCGAGCGGGTACTTCCGCCGGAACACCACCGGCACGATCATCATCAGCCCGACGAAGAACAGGGTGGACGGGGGCACCTCTTCGGTGGCGGCGGACATCGCGCCCACGTCGAACATCGCGAGGAACCCGGCGATCAGGGAATCCCCGAACGCCGGGTGCGCTCGCATCCACAGACTCAACCGCCGCACGCCACCAGGTTAGGTACGGGGCCGGCCGGTGCGCGTCGCGCCACGGTCTGACCTCGGACTAATCCTCCAGACGGATGGCGTCCGGCCGCCTTGCGGTGATCAACGAGTGGTCTTGATCCGCGGCGGCACGGTCTCGTCCGGCTCGACGGGCTCGATTCGCGGAGACTGCGACGGCACCCCGTGTTCCTGCTCGTACTGCTGGTGCTCGCGGGTCATCTCGTCGGCCATCTGCTGCTGGAGCTGCCGGTCCCGGATGCGCCCCAGGACGATCATGGTGAGCGCGTGCACGAGGGCCAGCAGCAGGAGCACGATGCCGAGCTTGACCACCACGTCCTTCACCGGGTCCCCGGTGTCGACGGTGATGATGGACACCAGCGCCAGCAGCCCCAGCACGACGAGGTGGAACAGCACGGTCGCCAGTCCGGTCATCGACTTGGCCGCCTCCGGGTCGCCGTACGCCCGGTTCATGTAGCCCCGGCCGCTGCGGTGGATCAACTGGCCGTCGATGAGCACCAGCACCACGCCGATCAGCAGGAAAACCGCATAACCCTGTTCCATGGTCCGACCTCCCTCTAGGGAGTGGGAATACCCGGCGTAGGCCCGATCGGAAACCGCCGCGCGACCCGTCGTGGCACGATCTCCGCGTGACCGCCCAGGCCCAGCAGCTCGCCGGCCCGCTCTCGGCCGCCGTGGCGAACCTGTGCGTCGGCCTGCAACGCCAGGTCTCGCCGGACACCGCCGCCGGGTTCCGCGAGGTGCTGCGCCGGCTGTCCGCGCCGCTCCAGGTGGCCGTCGCCGGACGCATCAAGTCCGGCAAGTCCACGCTGGTCAACGCCCTGATCGGCCGGCGGGTCGCACCGACGGACGTGGGCGAGTGCACCCGGCTGGTGACCCGCTTCCAGTACGGCACGGTGGACCGGGTCGAGGTGGTGTTCACCGACGGCCGCAAGCAGGTCCTGCCGTTCGACACCGACGGCAGCATCCCGGCCGACCTGGGCGTCGACATCGACGAGGTGTCGCACATCGAGGCGTACCTGACCAACGCCGTGCTGCGCGACCTGACCGTGATCGACACGCCCGGCCTCGGTTCGCTGGACGCCGCGTCCGTCGCCCGCACCGAGGCGCTGCTGGGCGGCGAGCTCGACCCGGTGTCCCGCAACGCGGTCGCCGGCGCGGAGGCCGTGCTCTACGTGGTGACGCAGGGCGTGCGCAACGACGACCAGCAGGCGCTGGCCGCGTTCACCGCCGCCACCGCGAGCCGCGAGGCCGGCCCGGTGAACGCGATCGCCGTGCTGAACAAGGCGGACACCATCGCCGCCGAGACCGTCGAGGGCGCGGACGGCGACATCTGGAAGGCCGCCGTGCTGCTCGCCGAACGCCAGGCGCACACCCTGAAACCGCGGGTCGCGGACGTGCTGCCGGTGATCGGCCTGGTCGCCGAGTCGGCCGAGACCGGCGGGTTCACCTCCGCCGACGCGGACGCCCTGCGCAAGCTGGCCGAACTGGACCATGCCACCCGCGACACCATGCTGCTCTCAGCGGACCTGTTCGTGAGCTGGGACTGCGACGTGCCGGTCGGCGTGCGCACCCGGCTGCTGGAGAAGCTCGACCTCTACGGCATCGGCTGCGCCCTGAACGCGCTGGACGCCGAGCCCGCGATCACGGCGGGCGCGCTGCGGCGCAGGCTGCTCGACGCGTCCGGCCTGGACGGGGTGCGCGGCAAGCTGAACGCCGTCTTCCGGTCCCGCGCGGACGGCATCAAGGCCGCCGCCGCGCTCGCGTCGGTGACCGCGCTGGCCGCCGCGTCCGGCGACCCCGGCGAACGGCAGCGCGTCCACGACGCCATCGAGGTGCTGCTGGCCAAGCCGGAAGCCCACCAGCTGCGGATGCTGGAGGCGTTGACGCTGGTCGCGTCCGGTGCGGTGGCGATGCCCGCCGACCTGGCCGAGGAGGTGCTGCGGTTCGGCGCGTCGCCGGACCTGGCCGACCAGCTGGGCCTGCGCGGCCGGCCGCTCCCGGAACTCGTCGCCTACGCGCTGGAACGCGCCGGCTGGTGGCGGTCTTTCGCTTCGTTCGGGGCCACGCCCGCGCAGAGCCGCGTGGCGCACGTGGTGCACCGGGCGTACTTCCTGATCTGGCAACAACTGCGGGGGCGGCGATGACAGGCGGAACGGAACACCCGGCGGACGCGTCGGACCCCGACGTGGAGACCACCATCGCCGGCGAGCTGCTGGACCAGGCGCTGGCGGAGCGGCGCGCCCTGGTGCAGCTCTGCCTGTACGCGTTGGACCGCGCCCGCAGTTCGGGTGTGGTGGAGCGGATCGAAGAGGGCCTGGCCGGGATCGGGGTGACCGCGCTGCGGCCGGACGGCGAGCGGTTCGACCCGTCCGTGCACGAGGCGGGCGGGACCGTGGCGACCGACGACGTGATGTTGGACGGCGTGGTCGCGGAGACCGAGGTGGTCGGGTTCACCGACCGCGGGCGGACGCTGCGCGCGCCCATCGTGACCGTGTACACGGTGCGATGACGACCTTTCCGCAGACCGTCCGGCAGACCCGGGAACGGCTGACCGCCCTCGTCCGGAGCATCGACCCGCAGGCCGCGTCGTTCGTGGAGACGCGGCGCGGCGGGGCGGCGTCGGTGGTCGTCGTGGGCGAGACGAACCGGGGCAAGAGCTCGCTGGTCAACGCCCTGCTGGCGATGCCCGGCCTGTCGCCGGTCGACGCCGAGGTGGCGACGGCCACCTACCTGGTGTTCCGGCACGGGGCGGACTGGGCGGCGCGGGCGTGCTACCCGGGCTCGATGTCGCCGGTGCCGTTCGACCGCTCGGAGCTGGTGAACTGGGTTTCGGCGGCGCACGAGCTGCCGGAGGGCATGTTGCCGCCCCGGTACGTGGAGGTCGACGCGCCGATCCCGCTGCTGGAGCGGCTGTCTATTGTGGACACTCCGGGCGTCGGTGGGCTGGAGTCGGTGCACGGCGAGCTGGCGGCCGAGGCGGCGGCGTCCGCGACGGCGCTGCTGTTCGTGGTCGACGCGTCCGCGCCGTTCACCCGCGGGGAGCTGGAATTCCTGCACACGGTGGGGGAACGCGTCGAGACGGTGGTCTTCGCGCTGACCAAGGTCGACCAGTACCGGGGTTGGCGGACCGTCCTGGAGGCGGATCAGGCGCTGCTGGCCGAGCACGCGCCCCGGTTCGCCGGCGCGACGTTCCACCCGGTGTCGTCGCGGATGTTCGACATGGCGTTCAAGGCCCCGAACCCGGACGCGGCGGCGATGCTGCGGGAGCGGTCCGGCATCGGGGAGTTGCAGGCCGCGTTGCAGGAGATGGTGGTCGGTCGGGCGGCGATGCTCGGCGAGGCGAACGCGTTGCGCGCCTTGGCGACCGTGCTGGACGAGCTGGTCGCGCGGAGCGAGGCGGACAAGCGGACGCTGTCGTCGGGCGAGGAGGAGGCGGAGACGCTGCGGGAGCGGCGGGACGAGCTGAACTCGCAGCGGCGGTCGTCCACCCGGAGTTGGCAGGTGCGGTTGCGCGGCGAGGTGCAGCGGGCGCGGGTCGAGGGCAGCCACGAGGTCAGCCGGCAGATGCGGGACGTGCAGACGTGGTTCCGTTCGGCGATCGACAACGCGTCGCGCGAGCAGCTGGCCACGTTGCCGCAGCAGGTCGACGCCGCGTTGCAGATGGTGTCCGGCCGGATCAGCGCGGGTCTGGGCATTCGCCTTTCGCGCGTGGCCGATGCCGCCTTGGCCGACCTGTTCTCGCCGGAGGAGTTGGCGGTCATCCGCAGCCAGTTCGCGCGGGGCGTGACGCCGCCGGTCGTGTTGAAGCCGCCGGAGAAGCGTCCGCCGACCGCCGAGGACAAGCTGTTGGTGTTCATGGGCGTTTCGGGTGGTCTGGGTGCCGGCCGGCTGGCCGCGATGCCGTTGGCCGGTCTGGGTGTGGCGGCGCTGAACCCGATCGTGCTGCCGGTGACCATCGTGCTCGGGTTGGGCGCGGGCTGGTGGATGGCCCGGACGCGCAAGCACTCGGCGGACAAGCAGCACCTGAAGCAGTGGCTGTCCGACGCGATCGCCGACGCACGGTCCACAGTGGACCAATTGGTGGCCGAGCAGCTGATCGAGGCGGAACAGCAGCTGTCGCTGGCGTTGGACGACGCGCTGGGCAAACGGGTCGACGCGATCGAGGCGGAGTTGCGCGAGGTCGACAAGGCGTTGCGCATGGAGGCCGGTGAGCGTGGCAAGGCGCTGAGCGCGGTCACCCGCAGGCTGGCGGAGCTGACGTCCGGCCGGAGCAGGGTGGACGAGCTGCTGACCCGGATCAGGGCGCTCCGCGACCGGGCCTGACGTCCTTTACCGTTCAAGGGATCGCGTGTTCGGGCGTTGACAATGGGTGACGCGGGTTCCGCACCGGAACCGAAACGGCATAACGTGAGTCCTACCGGTACTTTGAGTCGCAGGAGGGTGGGGTCCGGTGTACGTCGATGACGCAGGCGCGACCGATGGCGAGCTGAAGGTCACCGTCGAGGACGAGGAGTACACCGCCGAGGCGACCTACGACCTGAACGACGACGGGGTGAACGAGAGCGCCGTGGTCGAGACCGACGACGGCGGGCACCTGGCGTTCAGCGACACGGACGGCGATGGCGACGCCGACCTGATGAGCACGTTCGACAAGGACGGCGACCTGGTGGGGCAGGCGCGGTTCGACGAGCGTTCCGGCGAGTGGATCGCCGTGGAGCCGTCGGACAAGCACACCCAGCAGACCAACACCAACACCGGCAAGTCGATCACCGTCGACATCGAAGGCGGTCCGGACCAGAACGTCGGCCCGGCGACCGAGGACACGGACAACGACGGCCGCGCCGACACGGCGGTGGTGAAGGACGGCGAGGGCGACACCTGGCTGTTCACGGATGTGGATGGGGACGGGAAGGCCGACGTCGCGACCGAGATCACGGCGGACGGCGAGGTCACCATGTCCAAGCACACCGGTGACGACGAGTGGACGCAGGTCGAGCACGGTCGGATCGACGGCAACGGCAAGTACGTGCCGGACGCGAAGAACGGGTTGGACAGCGACGAGGCGTGGACGTCGTCGGACGAGAAGGTGACCGTGTCCGGCGTCGTGCGGATCGACTCGGTGACGGGTCAGTGGATCAGCCCGAACTGACCTTGCTGTTCCAGGGTCGGGCCGACATCCTGTCCGAACACGGGTTCTTCCTGATCACGGCGGACGGCCAGGACATCGGTGAGCCGCTGCCCGAGTTCTTCACCCGGCCGCTTCCGCTGTGCGGCGCGGTGGAGAACACCGTGTTCCTGATCAGCTACCCGGGCTCGCAGTACGTGCACTGCGTCGCGGAGTCGTGGTCCGGTCCACCACCGGCTCCGGTCAGAGATTTTCCGGAGCAGTCCGACATCGAGGTCGTGCTCGACGCGCCGACGTGCACTGTCAGCGGCCCGTTCGATGCGGAACTGCCACAGGTCCCCCTTGCCCGCCCCGGTCGCCAACACATCCGAGTGCGTTGCACCGGCCGTGACGACACCCGCGTCCGCTACGAAGCAAACCCACTCGACGACATCGACGGCGTGGAGCGGTGGGAGATCCAGATCTGGCCCGGTTTTTCGCCGCGTTCGGCTCTCGCTGTACAGCCCAGGTAGGTGGAGTTCGCGGTCGTTGGTGACACGGCGGGGCTGAGCGATTCGGCATTGACCTGAGTGAGGAACGTCCGCCAAGCGCGGCTGGTGAAGGAGAACCGGGGCCCGGCAACGTTCTTCGAGTCCCGCACGCTCACGGCGTCGTCGGTGAACCGCACTTCGACGCAGCCGTTGCTGCCTGCGGTGCTGCGGCTGCTCTTGAACCATCCGGTATCGCGGGTCATCGGCGCTCCTTGATCCTGTCGACCACTCGCCAACGTAGCCCCTTGTTCCGGGCTTGACTGCGGTACTCTGGAAAGTACTTTCCAGAGGGAAAGTCAAGGGGTTGGAGGTTCGGTGGACGATGCGGAGAGGGCGTTAGCCGAGGTTCGGCGGCAGCGGGAGGCGATGGCGGCGCGGGTTCGGCTGCCTTGGTGGTTCCGGGTCTTGATCGGCGTGGTGTGGGCCGGGTGGCTCGTCAGTCCGGTGTTGGCGTTGGAACACGAGCGGTTCGGGCTGCCGGCGTTGCCGTACATGCAGGTCGCGGGGGCGGTTTTGTTGGTGGTGTTGATCGGGTTCCGTCGCCGTTCGGGGCTGCACACGACCATGCGCAGTTGGGCCTACCCGTCGCTGCGGGGGAAGTTGCCGGTGACGGCGGTGGTGGTGGTTGGTGGCGTGGTGGTCGTGTGGGGGCTTGCGCTCGCCGGTTTGCCTTATCCGGCAATCGCTTTCGTTCTGCCGGCTGCGGCGTTCGCGGTCGGGTGGGTGGGGCGGATCAACGCCGGGATCCGGCGCGATGTGCTGGAGGGTCGATAGCGTGGTCGAGTCGTCGGGACTGGACCAGGTCATCCACCCGTTGCCCAGGCTGTCGATGTGCGCGGCTCTCGCGGCTGGGCCCGGTTGGGTGGAGTTCGCGGTCGTCCGTGACACGACGGGGTTGAGCGATTCGGCCGTCTCGAAGCACTCACGGGTGTTGGAGGACGGCGGGTATGTCGAGATCCGGAAGGGTGCGGTGGGCCGGAAACCCAGGACCTGGCTGCGCCTTACCCCGATGGGCCGCGCCCGTTTGACTGGGCACATCGCCGCACTCCAGCAGTTGACCGCCGGAGCGGATCAGTCCGAGTTGATCTGAGCGAGGAACGTCCGCCAAGCGCTGCCGGTGAACGAGAACCGGGGTCCGGCAGCGTTCTTCGAGTCCCGCACGCCCACGGCGTCGTCGGTGAACCGCACTTCGACGCAGGCGTTGCTGCCACCGGAGCTGCGGCTGCTCTTGAACCATCCGGTGTCGTGGCTCATCGGCTCTCCTTGATCCTCTCGACCAGCAGCGCGCGGGTGTCCTCGCGGCTCAACGCCAACTCCTCGACCCGGTTGAACAGTCGCTGAACCGGCTCGATGTCGTCGGCTTGATCGTAGAAGGTTGCGGGGCCGTACAGAACAGGCGCGAACATCACAGGCATGGCGTGCGGGAAGTCCAGCACTACCAAGCCTCCGCCGAGCGCCGGGTTGTCGACGGTCGCGCGCGGAACGATCCGGATGCTCAGTTGCGGATGACGTTCGACGAGTTGGAGCAGGTGCAGCACCTGCCCGCGCATCACCGACGGCCCACCGATGACGTGGTCCAAGGTGTCTTCGGTGAACACCACTCCGATCTCCTTGGGAGCACTGGCTTCCAGCACCCGGCGCTGCTGTTCCTGTCGGTACGCGATACGTTCGCTGGTCTCTTCCTCCGAGTCCGCCCAGTAGATCGAGTTGGACAGCGCCATGATCGCCCGGACGTAGTCGGGTGACTGGACCAGCCCGGGCACCACCCCGCATTCGTACCAACTGATCCGGGTCGCAGCGGCCTGGAGTTCGCTCAACCGCTGGAACGGCTCGGGCAGGTTGTCGATGTACGCCCGCCGAGGAGCCCGCCGCCGTGCCGCAGCACCCAGCGCGAGCACCGTCTCCCGCTCCGGCCCGTGTACCCCGTAGAAGTCGAGCAACTTGGTCAGCCCGTCAGAACCGAGCCCACCCTTGCCGTTCTCGACCTGGCTCAGTCGCCCGCCGGTGCGTCCGATCGCCTCCGCCGCTTCTCCCTGCGACCGGCCGGCCCGGTTGCGGAGCCGAGTGAGGGTCAGGCCGAGTTGCAGGCGCTCGATAGTCGGCCTGGCGGTGCCCATAGATCACTCCACTCCATCGGGTTATCGCTCAAAGTCTCATCAAAGTCTAAGCTTTGAGACGTAACTCGCCGTATCCGATCACATACAACCAGGTGAGGAGTTTGCGATGTCCAACGAGGTGTCCGAACGTCGAGAGTGGCTGGTCCGGTGCGCGACCGACCGTGGCGCGCCCGCCATGTGCTCGATCGAAGTCTCACGGGGTGTGATCGAGATCTTCGGCCCCGGTGAGTCTTTCTGCTTCAGCCTCGACGCCGAACTGATCGCCGACTTCGCCGCGTCCCTCGACCAAGCCGCCACCCGCGCCGAAGCGGACCTGCACACCGTCTGACCGGTTGACACGTCGCCTTCCGCACGGAATCCGATGGGAAATCCTCCGTCGGACCCGACCCGGCTCAGTGCGGGCACTCACCGAGGCCGCCGGGCGTTTTGCTGCGGAAGTCCGTGCATTAGGTCTAGACCAAATCGTCGCGGTGGTGGCCGGCCGCACCTCCTCGCTCCTCGGCTGACCACCCGAGCGGCCAACCCGGACATTTCCCGCACAATTCTTGCACCACACTGTGAGAGCGCTCTCACACCGTAACGAAGCGGCAACCTCGCAGGGTGTGTCCGCAGGCACGTCGCACCCCTGCTTTCCACCCACTAAAGCGCAGGTCACACGGGGGTTTGTGATGATCGGGTGCTGAATCGATTCCAGAATCGGTTTTGTGAGAGAGCCGACAGGTCAGACGTGCGTTACCGGGGATTAACCCGGCTAACCTCCGTCTATCCCTTAACCGGCACGCCCTCCACCGGGGCGGGCGTAGCCATTCCCGAGGACGTCCCACCCGGACAACGGCGTCCACCGTGGGCTGGCGCTCAGCTAGGAGACGAGACGAGATGACGGCAGTGACCATTCCCGGTCTCGACCAGGCACCGACCAACCACGCGCGGCTGCTCTCCTGGGTGCGTGAGGTTGCCGAGCTCACCTGCCCCGACGAGGTCGTCTGGGCCGACGGTTCCCAGGACGAATGGGACCGCCTGACGGCCAAACTCGTGGACGCCGGCACCTTCGTCCCGCTGAAGAAGAAGCCGAACTCGTTCTGGGCGGCGTCGGATCCGACGGACGTGGCGCGGGTGGAGGAGCGGACGT
>CBHFOL010000293.1:0-10353 GCA_965995405.1 uncultured Saccharothrix sp. | reverse complement strand
GCGCTCGGCTCGACGTTCGTCTACGTCACCCACGACCAGGTCGAGGCCATGACCATGGCGACCCGGATCGCGTTGCTGGACAACGGAAAGCTGGAGCAGGTCGGCACACCCGCCGAGGTCTACGACGAACCGGCGTCGGTGTTCGTCGCCGGCTTCCTCGGTTCCCCGCCGATGAACCTGGTCGATGCGACGCTCGTCTCCCGCGCCGGAGAGCTGCACGTCGTGGCCCCGGAAGTCGTGGTGCCGCTGGGTATCCACGGTGATCTGCCGGACCGGGACGTGGTGCTCGGCATCCGACCCGAGCACCTCAAGCCCGGTGGTTCGTTGCTGCGCGGAGTTGTGCGCGCGGTGGAGAACCTGGGCAGTGAGGAGGTCGCGCACTGCCTGGTCGGCGACGCGCGGGTGTGTCTGCGCGGCCCCCGCCCGCTCGGGCTCGCCGCCGGTGACGCCGTGGGCCTGACGTGCGCCCCTGAGCACGTCCACCTGTTCGACCGGACCAGCGGACGCCGCCTGGTCCGGCAGCCCACCCCAGCCGTCGTCTAGGAGCCCGCAGTGCGCAGAACCCGTTTCCCAGCCGCCATTCTGGCCGCCGCGCTCGTCCTGTCCGGGTGTGGCGGACTGGGCAGCACGACCGCCCCGACCACCACCGCCTCACCGGTCCCCGAACTCGGCGCGGACCAGAAGGTGTCGATCGTGTTCGAGAGCTACAACTTCGGCCAGGCCGGCGCGTGGACCGACACGTTCAACGAGCTCATCGGCAGGTTCCGGCAGAAGTTCCCCAACATCGAGGTGACCGCGCAGAAGCCGCAGGGCAACAGCCCCAACCCGGCGGCCGACACGGTCTCCAGCGTGCAGAGCCAGCTCGCCACCGGCAACCCGCCGGACGTGGCGCAGCTCGGGTTCAGCGACCTGGACTTCACCATCCACGGCCTGAACGCGAAACCGTTGGACGACCTGGTCGGCGCGGACGCCGTGCGGCAGAACTTCGACGGCGCAACGCATCCCTACGCCCCGACCGCCCGCACCCTGGGCAACTGGGACGGCAAGACCTACGGGGTGCCGTTCGTGTTCTCCACGCCGGTCCTGTACTACAACGCGTCCCTGTTCGGTCAGGCCGGGCTCGACGCCGCCGCGCCGCCCAAGACCTGGGACAAGGTCCGGGAAGCGGCGCTGGCGATCAAGGAGAAGACCGGCAAGGACGGCGTCTACCTGGACTGCCTGACCAAGATCGCCAAGGACTGGTGCTTCCAGAGCCTGGTGCGCTCCAACGGCGGGCGGGTGATCTCCGAGAACCGCGCCGAGTTGACGTTCGCCGCGCAGCCGGCCGTCGAAGCCGTTGCCATGGCGCAGGATCTGGTGAACTCCGGCGCGCACCCCAAGCTCAGCCAGCAGCAGGGCTACGAGGCGTTCGCGCGCGGCGAGATCGGCATGATCCTGGAGACCAGCGCCATCCAGGGCACGTTCCTCAAGGGGGCCAAGGACAAGTGGGACCTGCGCGCCGCCACGTCACCCGGCTTCGGTGACCGCACGGTCGTGCCGACCAACTCCGGCGCGTCGCTGTTCCTGCTCTCGGACGACCCCGCGAAGCAGCGCGCCGGGTGGGAGCTGATCAAGTTCCTGACCAGCGAGGAGGCGTACGTGACGATCTCGTCCAAGATCGGCTACCTGCCGCTGCGCACGGGACTCGTGGACGACCCGGCGGGGCTCAAGGAGTGGGCCGCGAAGAACCCGTTGATCACACCGAACCTGGACCAGCTGGGCGCGATGGAGCCGTGGACCTCGTTCCCGGGCAACAACTACCTCCAGATCCGGGACGGCATGATGGAGGCCGTCGAGAAGGTGGTGTTCCAGGGCGCGGACGCCGCGTCCACCCTCCGGGCGCAGCAGGACCAGGGTGCGAAGCTGATGCCGAACGGCGGCAAGTGAGATGACGACCCTGGTGCAGTTCAGCGACACCCACCTGGTGCCGGAGGGCGAGCTGATGCACGGCACGATCGACACATTCGCGAACCTGACGGCGGCGATCGCGGTCGTGGAGGCATCCGGCGCGGCGGTGTCCGGCCTGCTGCTGACCGGGGATCTGACCGACGACGGTTCACCCGAGGCGTACCGGCGGCTGCGTGCGGCGGTCGAACCGTTCGCCGCACGAATCGGCGCGGACGTCCTGTACGCCATGGGAAATCACGACTCCCGGGACGCTTTCGCCGCCGAACTGGGTGTGCCGTTCGACTACGTCCGTTGGTTCGGTGACGTGCGGGTAGTGGTGTTGGACAGCACCGTTCCCGGACGGCACGACGGCCGGCTGGGACCCGCGCAACTGGAGTGGCTGCGGGCCGAACTCTCCGCGGCGGCACCGGGCGGCACGATCCTGGCGTGCCACCACCCGCCGCTGCCGTCGCCGCATCCGACCGTGCACCTGCTGCGGCTCAAGAACTCCGAGGCGCTCGCCGAGGTGATCGCGGGCACCGACGTGCGGCTGATCGCGACCGGTCACGCGCACTACACCGGGGCCGGTTCGCTGGCCGGCGTGCCGGTGTGGGTGTCCCCCGCGCTGGCCTACCGGGTGGAGGCACTGTCGCCGCGCGGACGTCTGCGCGGACTCGCGGACACCGGGTTCTCCCGGATCGACGTGGTGGACGGATCGGTTGTGGCTACGGCGATCCCGCTGTCCTCGTCGGACGTCTTCTACGACCGGGACGCCGACGAGATGACCCGGTTCATCGCCGATCTGACGGGGTGACGCGGTGTTCGTCGAAGTGCCCGCACCCGCATCCGGCCCGACGCCGACGGCGGTCAGACCGTCGGTGGCGCGCCGGGTGCTGCGGACCGCGCCGCCGTACCTGTACCTGACGCCCGCGTTGGTGCTGCTGGTGATCTGGACGTACCGGCCGCTGGCGCAGACCGCGCAGCTGTCGTTCTACTCGTGGAACCTGCTGCCCACGACACCGATGACACCGGTCGGGACGGGCAACTACGAGCGCCTGCTCGACCTGCCGGAGCTGGGCGACTCGGTGTGGCGCACGGTCGGCGTGATCGTCGGCCTGCTGCCGTTCTCGGTGGTGATCCCGGTGCTGGTCGGGTTGCTGACGCGGCACGTGCGCGGCCGGGCGAGGACCGTGTACCAGGCCATGGTGTTCGCGCCGATGCTGGTCGCGCCCGTGGCGAGCGCGGCGGTGTGGCAGTGGCTGCTCGCGCCGCGCGCGGGCGCGGTCAACCGGGTGCTCGGGTCGACCACGAACTGGTTGCAGGAGGGCGGGCCGGCGCAGCTGGTGATCATCCTGGTCACCGGCTGGCACGTACTGGGGTTCGCGGTGCTGATCGTGGCCGCCGGGCTGGCCGGCATCAGCGGCGACTACGGCGAGGCGGCGGCGTCGGACGGCGCGACCCGGTGGCAGACCACCCGGTGGATCACCCTGCCGCTGCTGTCGCCGACCCTGGTGTTCCTCGTGCTGATGACCGTCCTGCTGTCCGCGCAGTGGACGTTCCCGCTGATCGAGACGCTCACCCAGGGCGGGCCGGCGGACGCCACCACCAACATCTACTACCTGTTGTGGGACTTCGGATTCCGCAGCTACGACGCGGGGCTGAGCGCGTCGGCGGGAATGCTGCTGTTCGTCGCGTTCACGCTGGTCGCGGCCGGACTGGTGTGGCTGTCCGACCGGCTCGCGTTCCACGACAACTGAGGGGTCTACTGTGGACGGTGAGTGGTCGCGGTGGCGTGCCGTGCGCGGACACGTGCTGCTCGGCGCGTTGGGCGTGCTGTGCGTGTTCCCGATCTACTGGCTCTACGCCACGTCGCTGCGCGCGCCCGAGGACGTGCTGTCGCTGTCGCCGCTGCCGTGGCCGCTGTCGCTGGAGAACTACGCCGACGCCGCCGCGAAGGTGGACGTGGGGCGGCTGCTGCTGAACACGACGGTGGTCGCGGTGGTGACCGCCGTCGGGCAGCTGCTCACCGGGCTGCTCGCGGCGTACGCGTTCGCGGCGTGGCGGTTCCCGTTCCGGCGGGTGCTGTACCTGGCGTTCATCGGCACCTGGCTGGTGCCGTTCCAGGTCACGATGCTGCCGAACTACGTCCTGCTGTTCCGGCTCGGGCTGCTGAACACGCTGGCCGGGGTGATCGTGCCGACGCTGTGCTCCGGGCTGGCCGTCCTGATGCTGCGGCAGCACCTGGACGGGTTCCCGAAAGAGCTGCTGGATGCCTCCGCGATGGACGGCCGGTCGTCGTGGGCGACGCTGTGGACCGTCGTGGTGCCCAACCTGCGGCCCGCGCTGGCGGCGCTGACGATCCTGCTGTTCGTGAACGCCTGGAACGAGTACTTCTGGCCCGCGATGGTGTTGCAGCGGTCGAATTCCGTCGTGCAGCTCGGGTTGCGCGGTTTCATGGGCACCGAGGGCAACGACTGGGGTCCGCTGATGGCCGTCGCGGGCCTGGCATGTCTGCCGGTGTTCGCGCTGTACCTGTTCCTTCAACGGCACATCGTGAACGCGTTCGTGCGTTCGGGGATCAAGTAGCGGTCAGCCGGTGGGCGTCTGGAACACCACCATCGGCACCTCCGGACGGGGCCTCGCGGGCACGGCGTCGGCGGGCTGCTCGGCGGGCTCCACCGGCGGTGCGAACTCCAACGGCTGCTCCGGCTCGGGCCGGACGGGCTTGGGTGCCACCGGCTGGGGCTCGGCGTTGAGCTGCTGCTGGACGCGGGTGATCCAGAGCAGCCACATCGCCTCGTCCCGGTGGCCCCGGAACTCCGCCTTCAGCGCGGACAGCGCGCCGCGCACCCGCGCCCTGAGCACCTGGTCGTCACGCACCGCAGCCCACACGGCACGCGTTGTGCCGTCGGTGACGCGGACATGCGCCCGCACCTGGTCGCCCAACTGGTCCGCCGACAGCGCGGTCCAGTTCGCAACGATTCTCCGGCCACTGGTCATAAGGCCATCCTGTCCGATTCCCACGGCGAATGCCGTGCCGACACGAAGTAAGATATCTCTCGTACCGGCAATGTCCGAACGGGACGTGCCGTCAGTGCCCGATGCCCGCAGGCACGATTCCGGCCTGCGGTTCTCCGGGCGCGTGGAACGGCCGGGCCGCGTCCATGCAGTCCAGGAACGCTTCGACGACCGGCGTGCGGTCACCGGCCCGCCACACGGCGTACAGTTCGATCATCGGCACCGGGTCGTAGAGCGGGACGACGACCGGCCGCACCCCCAGCGTGGCCGAGCCGGCGGACAGCCCGCGCGACATCGAGGCGAACCCGACCAGCGGTTTCACCGACACCACGATCGCCGTGGCGCTCGGGTCGTCCACCATGTGGGCCACGTTCAGCGCGATACCGCTGCGCTGCGCGGCGGCCAGGATCTCGTCGTACATCGCCGGGCACTGCTCCCGCTCGAACAGCACGCACGGCTGGTCCGCGAGCTCGGCGAACGGCACGCCGGGCCGACCCGCCCACCGGTGACCCCGCCCGACCACGGCGACCATCGGCACCCGCAGCAGCCGCCGGCACTTCAGGTCGGGCGTGACCGGCCGGCCGTAGACCAGGGCGATGTCCAGGGTGCCCGCCGCGAGTTCCGCGAGCTGGGGGCCGGTGCGCTTCTCCCACAGGCCGACCGTGACGTCCGGGAAGTCACGGGTCATGTTGGCGAGGGTGGCGGGCAGGATGTGCTGGCCGGCGAGGAAGTTGTAGCCGACGTTCACCGTGCCCGACCGGCCGGCCGCCGCCTCACGTGCGGTTTCGGCGGCCTTGTGCATCTGGGTGACGATGGTCCGGGCCTGCGTCTCGAACGCCCGACCCGCCTGGGTCAGCCGCACCTCGTGCGACGTGCGCGCGACCAGTTCGACGCCCAGCGTGCGTTCCAGGCGCTGGAGCTGCTGGCTGAGCGAGGGCTGGGTGAGGTGCAGCTTCGCCGCCGCACGGCCGAAGTGCAGCTCGTCGGCGATGGCGAGGAACGATTGCAGGTGCCTGAACTCCATCACGATCTCCACACCCGAGGGGTCGGCCGCCATCCTGGATGTGCCGGGCGAATTTCAGGTGAACCGGGTCTGGAGGCGGCTCGGCGGGCGGGCGTCGGCCTCGGGCTCTGGTCAGCCCAGGACGTCCCGCAGGCGGTCCAGGGTGGAGGCGGTGTCGACGTGGCGGATGGCCGTCCAGCCGCGTTCCTCGGCTGCCGCGCAGTTCGCCTCCTGGTCGTCGATGAGGAGGTGTGCGGTTGGGCCGAATGCGCGTTCGGCCAGTTCGTAGATCTCGGGGTCGGGTTTGCGGACGCCGACCTCGTGTGAGTTGAGGGTGTGGTCGAACACCACGTCGTCCGGGATCATCGCGGCCCGGTGTGGCTGCCATTCGGCGATCGTGTTGGTGAGCAGGCCCAGTGGGCGGTGTTGCTTGAGCTTGACCAGACCGTCGTAGAGGGGCCGGTTGAACTCGCGTCCGGCGTGCCAGTGCGCGCCCAACTCGCCCAGGTCGATCCGGGAGGCGCGGGGCTTGAGCTCTTCGGACACCCGATGGCCCCATTCGCGCTGGGTCATCAGGTTGAGTTCCAGCGCTTCCAGCAGGCCACGTGAGCCGGCCACCCGTTCCATCGCGCCCAGCAGTTCAGGCACCGCCAACCCGGCCGCCCGCGCGACCCTGGCCAGGTCTTCTTCGACCGAGGGCGTCAACACGCCCCCGAAGTCGGTCCACACAACCCGAATCTCCGCCACGGATCATTCGTAACACGGTTCCGCTCGCCGTGTCCGGTTGGAGTGGCAGCTCCTATCGCACGATCGGGTCCGCAGCCAGACGTCGAAGCGCGGCCAGCGCCGACTGGAGACCGTCTTCAGCGACGTCCCTGCCCCGGTAGGCCAGGTATTGCGCAATGAAACCCGCGAGATGGTCATCGTCCGGACGTGACTCGACAGGCGCATCGATGAACCTCTCGACCACGTCCAGGACGGTCTGCGGTTCGACTGCGCCTTCGACCGCACCGGACACGATTCCCAGCAACTCCACAAGCGAGTTGTCGAACGGCGGCTCGACCACACGCGGACGGGCGAGGTAGTCAAATACCTCAATCGGGAGGTAGTTGTCAGAGGTTTCCGCCAGATACGGACGCGCAGCTTCACCCAACTGCTCGAAAAACTCAAGGAAGGCGTTGTCGACACGCTCGTCTTCCGATGTCGCGGCAAGCCAGGTCAGCACGACGACGGACAGCGCGGAGCGAAAATGTCGGTCGAACAGGTGTGGCAACAATTCGACCGGCAGCACCCCGGCACCAACTAGATCAGGATGCGAACAGATCACGGAAATCAGGTCAAACGAGCTGATGTCGGCACTTCGGAACTCCCGCAGCGTGGTGGGCACCAGATTCCGGAGCGCGCGTTCAACCATGTGACGGGGAAGCTTCGACGCTTCCCGGGACAACGCCGACAACATGCGAGCTCGGGCACGAAGGTTCATCCGTGTGCCGCCGTCGAGGTGTTCGACAATTTCGGTGAATGCGGCAATGTCATACGGGAGCGCGCCACAGTGGGCGGTGCCCGGCTTGATGGCGATCCACGCCACCAGGCGCTGGAGTTGCGCCTGCTCCTCTTGGTCCGAAGTGATGCCCGGGTCAACGAAGTATTCTCCGGCGCGCAGCGCCCCTTCCTGGAGAGCGTCGCCGAGAAGTTGGGCTTCCACCACCATCTGGCTCTCCACACTCGGGCCCCGACGAGTGATGCGCAACGAGCCGCCGTGTTGCAGAGTCAGTGCACCAATGAGACTTTGCCAGCCCTCTTTGTCGAGTCCGGATTGCCATAACCGGACAGTCGAGCGCCACTCCTCAAGAACATCACCCTTATTCGGGAACAGGCTCTCCACAGGTGTCAGCACGTTGTCGCCCAGGAGGACCCGCAGGCAGACGAGATTCGCCGAATAGGTGGCGATACGGGACACCAGTGTCGTCCCCACCGGAGCGTAGGCGGAATAGGATTCGTTTCGCGCCCGGTTGTGGAAGGACCTGATGAGGGCGTCCAGCACATCGAGGATGCCAGACCGGGTGTTCTGGTCGAGTGCCGCGAAGAGGCCGGATGCGAAGTCCAGAACGGGCTTCCGCTTGACCAGTGCCTGATGCGATATCAGGGCGTACAGAAGTGTGTCGTCGGGCGGCGCCGACTGACCATAGGGGTTGACGACCGGTAACGCGCGTGCCACCACCAACTGTTTCAGCAGTGTCACCGTCACGTCGGCGATCAGGTACTCGCCGAACGTCGCGTGCAGGAACTCGTAGGTGCGGCGACCTGTCTCGGCACCGTCCTTCAGGGTCGGCGAGTGGATGAAGAAGAAGTTCTCCACCGTGCGGTCGGCGTCGCTGACCGGCGAGTCGAAGGTGGCAACCGGCGTTGTCTCGCCGCCGGGCGCGAACACGGCGAGATCCTTCTGTAACTCACCTTCGGTTACGTACTGGTGTCCTCGGTTGAACATCGCCAGGGCAGCGATGCCCAACTGCCACCAACTCCGGCGGGCACGGGTGTCGACGTGGTCATCCGAAGGGCGCACCGGGTTCTTGTCACGCACCTGGCGCAGCACGAACGACCTGATCAGACGTCCGTACAACTCGGCTTTCGACAGGTTCTCGTCGTCCAGCGGAGGATTGCCGGGATCGGCTGCGTAGATGACGAGCATAAGGAGGATCAACGGCTGCCGCGCCAGTTCGGCGTGGTGGACGAGGTGCATACGGTCGAGTGGGCGGAAGCCCGGAGTCACCGCGTTCGCATCGTTCCACGACTCCAGCCACCGGTCGACGCGCTTGTCATCGAACTCCTCCAGCTTGAGTATCGGCACCCCGGCGGGGATACGGGCGCGGTCGGCCACCAACATCCGCGAGGTGATCACGACAGCGACCGGACGCCCCAAGTCGTCCTCGCGCTCCTGGAAGTCCCTGACCTGCTGGATGTACATCGACTGATGGACGCCGCTGGCCTGGATCAGCTCGTCAAACCCGTCCAACAGCACCACACGCGTGCTGTCGTCGCATTCGTCGGCGAGCTTTCCCCAGCCGACCCGCTCGGAGAACACCTCGCTCAGCGCGGTCTCGATCTGCTTGTGCACGGGGTCCTGTGCGCGAACCTTGCGAAGCTCCACTTTGACCACGGTGAACTGGTCCGCGGGCAGCCGCGCTGCGAGCACGTCCATCAGCAGCGACTTGCCCGCTCCGGGATTGCCCAGCACCAGCAGCGGCAAGGTTGTGCTGTCTTGTCCGGAGAGGTGAGCTGCGAGGAAGGTGTCGATGTCCTCCCGCACCTTCGTACGCCTCAGCCACCATTCCTCCGACGAGGGTTCCGCTTTCTCCTCGTAGACGGCGAGCCGATAGCCCGGAGCCACGAATCCTCGCTCCACGGTCGGGAAGGCCACGTCGATCGAGGCGGTGTCGTGGCTGCCTCGCAGCAGGGGTTTGCCCAGGATGGCGGTGGCTGCGCCTTCGAGCTTCCTGCGGTACGACCGAGTGGGACCACCCTGCCCGGCGGAGATCTCCGACAGCAGCCGGGAGAAGAGCTCCAGGGACTCGGTCCGGACATCCGCGATCGCCGCGCGCGTGGCGGCGTGCTCGCCGAGCAGGGCCCAGATCCGGAACTCGGGGATCGTGGCGGCCAGTCCCAGAAAGTGGTGCGTGTACTTGTCACGGCAGCTCGCGGCCAGGGTGTGCAGGCTCCGTGATCCGTCGAACCATCGGGGCCGGTCGGCCAGGCCGTCGATGAAGATGGCCACGTGTTGGTTGGCGATGGCGAAGAACCGGCTCAGTTCGCCGTCCAGGTTCTCGTGGAAGCCGCGGGTGGCGTTCGGGGCCGGGACGTTCATGGCGGTCAGGCTGGGCAGTCCGGAACGCTCGTTCTTCCCGCCCGGTTCGGTGCCCAGGACACGGAACTTCTCGCGGTCGGTGATGGAGAGGGCGTCGAATTCACGGCCGATCACCTCGCGGAAGGCGTCGAAGACGGACGTCACCGCGATGATCGTGTGGGCGGCGGCGATGAGTTCGTGACGGTGGACGCCGGTCAGGCCGGTCAGCTTGGCCGAGATGCCGTCGAGAATCTTCCGCAGGGACGCCGTGGCTTCGTTCTTGGGGTCGACCAGGCTCAGGAGGTCCGGCTCGACCGCACCGCCGACCAGGATGCCGACGCCGAGGAACACGTCGGCCTTGTCGAGCCACGGGTGGTCGTACCTGCCGAGTACGCGGAGCGCGCCTTCGTACGAGAAGAGGGCTGGGCGGGGCATCGGGCCATGATCCCGTCCGGGAGCCGTCGGCGGACCGCAATTCGCGGAACACCGACGGACGGCAGCGAGCCCCCCCCGCACCCCCCCCCCGCCCCGGGGCCGCGGGGGGGGGGACTGCAGCGGCCCGCCC
>CBHFOL010000292.1:0-10356 GCA_965995405.1 uncultured Saccharothrix sp. | reverse complement strand
AGCCGCTGCCGCTCGCCGCCGGACAGCGTGGTGAGCGGCTGGCCGAGGCTGAGGTAGCCGAGCCCGACGTCGGCGAGCCGGACGAGGACGGCGTGCGCGGCCGGCGTGCGGGCCTCGCCTTCACCGAAGAACCGCTCGGCCTCGGTCACCGACATCGCGAGCACCTCGCTGATGTCCCGGCCGCCGAAGCGGTACTCCAGCACCGAGGCGTCGAACCGCTTCCCCTCGCACTCCTCGCAGGTGGTGGCGACGCCGGCCATCATCGCCAGGTCGGTGTAGATGACGCCGGCGCCGTTGCAGTTGGGGCAGGCGCCCTCGGAGTTGGCGCTGAACAGCGCCGGCTTCACGCCGTTGGCCTTCGCGAACGCCTTGCGGATCGGTTCGAGCAGGCCGGTGTACGTCGCCGGGTTGCTCCGGCGCGAGCCGCGGATCGCGCCCTGGTCGACCGACACCACTCCTTCGCTCGGCGGGATCGAGCCGTGCACGAGTGAGCTCTTGCCGGAGCCGGCGACGCCGGTGATCACGGTCAGGACGCCGAGCGGGATGTCGACGTCGACGTCGCGCAGGTTGTGCGTCGTCGCGCCGCGGATCTCCAGCGCGCCGGTGGGCGTCCGCACCGTGTCCTTGAGGGATGCCCGGTCATCGAAATGGTGGCCGGTGATGGTGTCGGCGGCGCGTAGCCCGTCGACGGTGCCCTCGAAGCAGACCGTGCCGCCTGCCGTGCCGGCTCCGGGACCCAGGTCCACGACGTGGTCGGCGATGATGATGGTCTCCGGCTTGTGCTCCACGACGAGCACGGTGTTGCCCTTGTCGCGGAGCCGGAGCAGGAGGTCGTTCATCCGCTGGATGTCGTGGGGGTGCAGGCCGATGGTGGGCTCGTCGAAGACGTAGGTGGTGTCGGTGAGCGACGAGCCGAGGTGGCGGATCATCTTGACGCGCTGGGCCTCGCCGCCGGAGAGGGTGCCCGACGGGCGGTCCAGGCCGAGGTAGCCCAGGCCGATCTCCACGAACGAGTCGAGCGTCTGGCCGAGTGCGACGAGCAGCGGGGCCACCGACGGCTCGTCCAGGCCGCCGACCCACTTGGCCAGGTCGCTGATCTGCATCGCGCAGGCGTCGGCGATGTTGATCCCGGCGATCTTGGACGAGCGGGCCGCCTCGCTGAGCCGGGTGCCGTGACAGTCGGGGCAGGTGGTGAAGGTGACGGCCCGGTCCACGAAGGCCCGGATGTGCGGTTGCAGCGACTCCTTGTCCTTGGACAGGAACGACTTCTGGATCTTCGGGATCAGCCCCTCGTAGGTGAGGTTGACGCCCTCGACCTTGACCTTGGTCGGCTCCCGGTAGAGGAAGTCCTGCATCTCCTTCTTGGTGAACTTGCGGATCGGCTTGTCCGGGTCGAGGAAGCCCGACTCGGCGTAGACCCGCACCGTCCAGAAGCTGTCCGACTTCCAGCCGGGGATGGTGAACGCGCCCTCGGCGAGCGACTTGGAGTCGTCGTAGAGCTGGGTCAGGTCGATGTCGGAGACCGAGCCCCGGCCCTCGCAGCGCGGGCACATGCCGCCGGTGATCTTGAAGTCGCGCCGTTCCTTCACGGTCTGCCCGGCGCGCTGGATCGTGACCGCGCCCGCGCCGCTGATCGAGGCGACGTTGAAGGAGAATGCCTGGGGTGAGCCGATGTGCGGGCGGCCCAGGCGGCTGAAGAGGATGCGGAGCATCGCGTTGGCGTCGGTGGCGGTGCCCACCGTGGAGCGGGGGTCCGTGCCCAGGCGTTGCTGGTCGACGATTATCGCGGTGGTCAGGCCTTCCAGGACGTCTACCTCGGGGCGGGCGAGGGTGGGCATGAAGCCTTGGACGAAGGCGCTGTAGGTCTCGTTGATCAGGCGTTGCGATTCTGCAGCGATGGTGCCGAAGACGAGGGAGCTCTTGCCTGAGCCGGAGACGCCGGTGAAGACCGTCAGTCGGCGTTTCGGGATTTCTATGCTGACGTCTTTGAGGTTGTTCACGCGTGCGCCGTGGACGCGGATCAGGTCGTGGGTGTCGGCGGCGTGCGGCGCAGGCGACTGCGTGTCCGTCCTCTTGGCCTTGCTCATCGTGTCTCCATCTGTGGGGCCGGGGCCGTGTGGGCGGTCTTTGTGGGGCGTCGCCTGGCTTACTTTCCGGTTTGACCGTCGGTGGCTACCAGGCGGACTGCTCAGCGCAGTTCCTGGATGCGGATCAGGTTGCCCGCCGGATCGCGGAGGGCGCAGTCGCGGATGCCGTACGGCTGGTCGGTCGGCTCTTGGACGACATCGGCGGCGCTTGCCTGGAGTCGGGCGAAGGTGCTGTCGAGGTCCTTGGTGGCCAGGTTGATGGCGGCGTAGGTGCCCTTGGCCATCATCTCGGTGATCGTGCGGCGCTCGTCCTCGGTGACGCCGGGGTCGGCGGCCGGCGGGTGCAGGACGATGGACGTGCCGGGCTGGTCGGCGGGGCCGATCGTGATCCAGTGCAGCCCGCCGTACTCGACGTCGTTGCGGACCTCGAAACCGAGGGTGTCGCGGTAGAAGGCCAGGGAGGCGGCCGGGTCGTTGTGCGGGAGGAATGCCTGGTGAATGGTGATGTCCATGGCGGCAACACTAGGTCTGGCCCGATGACCGCGCTTCTCGATTCCTGATCGGTCTGGTGACCTGTTTCGACACGCACGCCGGCATGCCTGCCGTTGCCTGGGCGGCCTGCCGGCGGTAGGTGCTGGGCGACATGCCGACCAGTTCGGTGAAGCGGGTGCTGAAGGTGCCCAGCGACGAGCAGCCGACCGTGAAGCAGACCTCGGTGACGCTGAGGTCGCCGCGGCGCAGCAGTGCCATCGCGCGTTCGATGCGGCGTGTCATCAGGTAGCCGTACGGGGACTCACCGTAGGCGAGCCGGAATTGGCGGCTGAGGTGTCCGGCGGACATGTTGGCACCGCGGGCGAGCGCCTCTACGTCGAGTGGCTGGGCGTAGTCCCGGTCGATCCGGTCGCGGACCCGGCGCAGTTGCGCGAGGTCGCGCAGGTGGTGCGCGGTGGCGGGTCTGCTGGTCACGTGCGCGATCGTGCCATATCACCGGGTGGGGCGGTCGGGCGTCGACGGGTGCGCCGGCTGATCACCCGATAGGGAACCGGACGGTGCGCTGTCACACTGTCGGCGAAAGTCCGGGAGGTGTGGATGTCCGAGCCCATCGCCGCCGTTGTCGTTCGGGCGGCGGAGCTCACTACTCGTGGGCTTCCGCGCAAGGCCATCGAGCTGTTGCGGCCTGTGCTGGCGGTCAACCCCTTGCACGCCGAGGCGTGGTGTCGGTTGGCGGCTGCCTACCTCGATGTCGGCGAGCCGGATCCGGCGTTGGAGGCGGCCAAACGGGCGTTGGTGTTGGACGGCGACCACGCCTGGGCGCAGCGGTTGGCCGCGTTGGCGTTGAGCGAGCTCGGGCGGCACTCCGAGGCTGTCGTGGCTGCTCCGGAGTGTGTTCGGCGCAAGCCTGGTGACTGGCGGTGCCACGTGGTGCTGGCCGAGGTGTTGAGCGCGGTGCCGGATTCGCGGCGGGAGGCGGTCGAGGTCGGGCGGGAGGCTGCTCGGCTCGCGCCGTCCGAGGCTCGGGCGTTTCAGGTGCTGGGGGACGCGGCGCTGCGGGTGCGGGACTGGGGCACGGCGGAGTGGGCGTATCGGAATGCGTTGGAGCTCGATCCGGTGGACGAGGACGTGCGGGCGAACCTGGCCACCGTCCGGCGCAAGCGGGGGAGTGGGTCGTCGCCGCCTTCGGGTGACGTGTTGAGCGTCGCGCACCGGATGATCTGGCCGGCGTTGTCGCGGTTGGCCGTGTTGCTCGTCGCGGGTGGGGCGTTGTTGTTGCTGGCGGGTATGCCGAAGCCGACGCCGTTGCTCGGGTGGGTTTCCGGGTTGCTCGTGGTGCTGGTGTTGCTGGTGGTGTTGCGGCTGTTCGTACGGGCTCGGCGTGGCGTGTGGCGGGCGTTGTTGGTGTTGCCCCGGTATCGGCCGAAAGTGGCTGTTGTCACCTCGTTGTTCGGACTTTCCACACTTGTCCTGGCCGGGTGGACGGCCGCGCTTTTCCTTGGCGCCACGACGATGCAGCCGCTGGTCATCGCCTGGCTGTGCGCGGTGCTGGGCGGCAGCGTCGTCGTATTGGGCGGTGCCGGCCGGTAGCCTGGTGCGGGGAGAGGAGGGCCTGGCGTGACGCGACTGCTGATGATCCTGGCGCTGGTCGCCGGGTTCTTCGTCGCCGGTCCCTCCGGTCCGCAGCCCGTCGAACTCGTCGCCTTCTCGGCCACGGTCGACGCCGCCCACCTGCCCGGCACGGCGACCCGCGTCACCGTCCACCCGGTGCAGCAGCACGGGCACCTCGGGCAGCCGTTGGACGGCGTGCAGCCTCCTGTCCACGTTCCGCCGCAGCCCCGGCTCGCCGCTCAGACCGTCGACCCGACCCACCGCGTCCCGGAACGGACCGGGCAGGCTCCGCTCGGCGAACGCGCACCACCCGCAGACCTCCGGTAGTCACCCGAAACCCCTGCCCGAACCCCCGACCCCGGAGGTCGACTCGCCATGCCGCGCTCATCCGCGCGGCGAGAACTCATCGTCCGAGGGCTGCTGTCCCTCGGCGTGCTCGCCGCGTCCGCGTTCATCCTGCTCACCAGCCAGCCGCGCCTCGGTCTCGACCTGCGCGGCGGCACTCAGATCGTGTTGGAAACCCCGTCCGAAGCCACGTCCGACAACACCGACCGGGCCATGGAGGTGCTGCGCCGCCGGGTCGACGAGTTGGGTGTTGCCGAGCCTGTCCTGGCCCGGTCCGGAGACCACCGGATCGTGGTCGAACTGCCTGGCGTGCAGGATCCGGCCGAAGCGATCGACGTGCTCGGTCGCACTGCGCAGTTGTCCGTCCAACGGGTTACCGGGCCGGGTGACCAGGCCACTACCGAAGGGGACTCGGTCGCGCTCGGGCCGGTGGTCATGTCCGGTGACGGGATCAAGGGGGCGCAGGCCGCGCCCAACCAGTCCGGTGTGGGCTGGCAGGTCACCGTCGACTTTCAGGGGGATGCGCCGGGTGTCTGGCAGCGGGTGACGGGGGAGGCTGCCTGTTTCGCGCCCGGTGACCCGCAGCGGCGGATCGCGTTCGTGCTGGACGGGAAGATCGTGTCCGCGCCGCAGGTCGACCCGTCCGTGCCGTGCCGGACCGGCATGATCGGCACCAGTACTCAGATCACGGGCAAGTTCGCCAAGGCGGAGGCCGAGGAACTGGCATTGGTGATCCGGTCCGGCGCGTTGCCGGTGCCGGTGGAGGTCGTGGAGCAGCGGACTGTCGGTCCGACGCTGGGCGCGGAGGCCATTGAGGCGAGCAGTCGGGCCGCGATTGTCGGCGTTGCGTTGACCGGTCTGTTTCTTGTGTTTGTGTATCGGTTTGCCGGGTTGATCGCGGTGCTTGCGCTTGGCGGGTACGCGGTGCTGTCCTATGCGGCGCTGTTGGCGATCGGGGCGACTTTGACGTTGCCGGGTCTTGCCGGGTTCGTGTTGGCCATCGGTATGGCTGTGGACGCGAACGTGCTGGTCTTTGAGCGGGCCCGGGAGGAGTATGCGCGGCGCAAACGTTTGCCGCGTTCGGTGGACCAGGGGTTCAAGGGTGCGTTCAGTGCGGTGGCCGACTCGAACGTGACGACGTTGCTCGCGGCAGGGCTGTTGTTCTGGCTGGCTACCGGGCCGGTGAAGGGGTTCGGCGTCACGCTGTCCATCGGTGTGCTGGCGTCGCTGTTCAGCGCCCTGGTGCTGACCCGGGTGCTGCTGCAACTGGCCATGCCGCTGTTGGAACGTCGTCCTCAGTGGAGCGGTCTGCACGAACTCGGGCGGGTCCGCACGTGGTTGACCGGTCGTGGGTTCGAGCTGTTCCGGCGACCGCGTCGCTGGCTGCTCACCGCCGGGTTCGTGCTGCTGGTGGCGTTGTCCGGGCTGTTCGTGCGGGGGCTGGAACTGGGTGTCGAGTTCACCGGCGGTCGGATGATCGACTACACGGCGGCGGGGGTGGACGCGGGCAAGGTTCGTGCCGAGCTTGCTGCTGCGGGGTTTGGTGATGCTGTTGTGGCGACGTCGGGGGACACGGGTGTTTCGGTGCGCACCGGTCCGATTGACGAGGCGGCGTCGGCGCGGGTTACCGAGGCTGTGGTCAAGGCGACCGGTGGGGCGCAGCAGGTCAGCAACGAGCTGATCGGGCCCAGCCTGGGGTCCGAGTTGCGGCGTAATGCGGTGATCGCGCTGGCTATTGCCGTCGCGGCGCAGTTGGCGTATTTGGCGATCCGGTTCGACTGGCGGTTGGGGCTGGCGACGGTGTCCGCGTTGGTCGCCGACGTGGTGGTGCTGATCGGTGCGTTTGCGTGGCTTGGGAAGACGGCCGACGGGGTGTTCCTGGCGGCGTTGCTGACCGTGATCGGGTACTCGGTGAACGACTCGGTGGTGGTGTTCGACCGGGTGCGGGAACTGCGGCGGGCCCGGCGCAAGGATCCTTACGCGGATGTGGTCGGGGCGGCGGTTTTGCAGACCGTGCCGCGCACCGTGAACACGGGGATCGGCGTGCTGTTCGTGTTGGCGGCGTTGCTGGTGCTGGGTGACGGGTCGCTTGCCGACTTCGCCACCGCACTGCTGATCGGCGTGGTCGCGGGCACGGTTTCTACCGTCCTGACTGCGGCGCCGGTGGCGATTGCCTTGGACGGGCGACGGTGAGTACGGGGCACGCGCTGCTCGCGGTGGGCGGCGCGTTCCTCGCGGCGGGTCTCATCGGACGCGCTGGGGTCCGGATCGGACTGCCCACCATCCCGCTGTTCATGGTGGCGGGAATCCTGTTCGGGCCCAACACGCCTGGAGTGTCCCTTGTGGACAATCCGGACGACATGGGTGTGTTGGCGGGGCTCGGGCTGGTGTTCCTGCTGTTCTACCTGGGGCTGGAGTTTTCGGTCGACGACCTGGTGTCGGGTGGGAAGAAGCTCGCCCTGGCCGGGGCGGGATACCTGGCGTTGAACATCGGCGGCGGTATCGCGTTCGGGTTCGCGTTGGGGTGGGGGACGCGTGAGGCGCTGGTGATCGCGGGTGCGATCGGCATCTCGTCGTCGGCGATCGTGACGAAACTCCTGGTCGAGGCGAACCGGCTGCGGAATCCGGAATCGCGGCTGGTCATGGGGATCATCGTGATCGAGGACGTGTTCCTGGCGCTCTACCTGGCCGTGTTGCAGCCGGTGCTGGGCGGCACGTCCGGTGTGCGGGCGCTGCTGGACTTCGGGAAGGCGTTCCTGTTCCTGCTGGTCCTTGCGGCTTTTGCACGTTGGGGCGGTCGGTTGGTGACCCGGTTCTTCGGGTCCGCCGATGACGAACTGCTGGTGGTGTGTTTCGTCGGGGTCGCGGTGACCGGTGCGGCGGTCGCGCACGAGCTGGGCGTGTCGGATGCGATCGGCGCGTTCATGGTCGGCACGATCATCGGCGGTTCCGGGGTGGCACCACGGGTGCACAAGCTGGTGCTGCCGTTGCGGGACGCGTTCGGGGCGTTGTTCTTCTTCATCTTCGGGTTGAGCATCGATCCCAACGCGATCGGCGGCGTGGCGCTGCCGGTGCTGGCGGCGGTTGGCGTGACGATCGTGCTGAACCTCGGCGCGGGGCTGTTCGCGGCGCGGCTGCACTCGTTCGACCGGCAGCAGGCAGTGGACATCGGGCTGACCGTGCTGACCCGCGGCGAGTTCTCGCTGGTGCTGGCGGCGATGGCGGTCGCGGCCGGGCTGGACTCGCGGGTCGCGCCGTTCGTGGCCGGGTACGTGCTGCTGCTGGCCGTGATCGGTCCGCTGGCGGTACTGCGTTCGGACCGGCTGACCTGGCTGCTGCCCAAGGCGCTGTTCCCCGTCGGGACCAGGTCCACGGGCTGAGGCGCGGCCCCGGTCGCAGTCTTGCGGCCGGGGCCGCGCGGGCAGAGCATGATCGGCGACATCACGGCCGCTGTGGAGGACGGATGACGGGCTTCGCCGGGTACCAGAACGAGATCTACCTGCAAGGACTGGCAGGGAACGGGCCGCCGTTCACCACCGATCCGGAGGGGCTGGAGGCGTCCGCGCGGGACCGGCTCGGGCCGGGGCCGTACTGGTACGTGGCGGGCGGTGCCGGGGCCGGGGCGACGGTGCGGGCCAACCGGGAGGCGTTCGACCGGTGGCGGATCGTGCCCCGGATGCTCACCGACGCCACCGAGCGGCACCTCGGGGTGTCGCTGTTGGGCACCGATCTGCCCGCGCCCGTGCTGCTCGCGCCGGTCGGGGTGCAGTCGATCCTGCATCCCGATGGGGAGTTGGCCACTGCGCGGGCGGCGGCGGAGTTGGGGGTGCCGTTCGTGCTGTCCAACGCCTCGTCGCACACGATCGAGGAGGTTGCGGAGGCCGCCGGGGATGGGGCTCGGTGGTTCCAGTTGTACTGGCCCAACGAGCCGGACGTGTGCGTGAGCATCCTGGACCGGGCACGTAAGGCCGGGTATCGGGTGCTTGTCGTCACGTTGGACACGTGGACGCTCGCGTGGCGTCCGCACGATCTGGACCAGGCGTATCTGCCGTTCCTGCGTGGGATCGGCACGGCCATTCCGTTCTCCGACCCGGCGTTCCGCGCCGGGCTGGCCGCGCCGCCGGAGGAGGACCTGCCGATGGCGATCCTGCGCTGGGTGCACCTGTTCACCGGCACCGACAAGTCGTGGGACCGGCTGTCGTTCCTGCGTGAGCACTGGGACGGGCCGATCGTGCTCAAAGGCATCCAGCACCCGGACGACGCGCGTAAGGCCGTCGACGCGGGTGTGCAGGGCATCGTGGTGTCCAACCACGGCGGACGGCAGGTGGACGGCGCGGTCGGGTCGCTGGACGTGCTGCCGGACATCGCCGACGCGGTGGGCGAGCAGGTCGAGGTGCTGTTCGACTCGGGTGTGCGCAGTGGTGCCGATGTGGTGAAGGCGTTGGCGTTGGGCGCGAAGGCGGTGCTCGTCGGGCGGCCGGCCGCGTACGGGCTCGCGCACGGCGGACAGCCCGGTGTGCGACACGTGTTGCGCAGCCTGCTCGCCGACTTCGAGCTGACCCTGGCGCTGTCCGGGCACCGCAGCCCGGCCGAGCTCAGCCCCGAGGTGCTGCGCCGTCGGTGAGCCGGCGCAGCCGGTCCTGGAGGGTGGCGAAATCGGCGGGCTGCACGGTGATCCACGGGGTCCCGTCACCGCCCGTCGACTTCGCCGACAGGTACCGGCCGGTGATCGTGTCGAAGTACGTCAGGGGCGCGGCGCACCGCTGCTTCTTGCCGAACCGGTCGCGTCGGGCGGCGAACAGCTGGCCGCCGCCCGTGCGCTGCTCGGCGAGCAGCTTGCGGACGTTCTGCACCTCGGCCTGGTGCGCCCCGGTCGGCCTGCTGGCCTGGAGGAACGACCGCTCGCCGTCGTCGTCGTACCGCGGGCGCTGCGGCTTGTCGTTGAGCGCGTCGGCGGGCAGCGACAGCACGCCGCCGCGACCCGGCTTCGCCTCCGGCAGCGCGGACACCAGCGCCTGCGCGGCGTCCTCCGCGCGGACCGGCTCCAGCACGAAGTGCTTGTCCGGGCGCAGCACCACGCGCACCGCGTCGTCGCCCGACTGGGCCACCAGCGCGGTGCGGGTGTCCTCGTCACCGTGGTTGAAGAACGCGTAGTACTCGGTGCCCGCCTCGGCGATCAGCCGCAGCGACTTCGCCAGGTCGGCGTGCACCTGCCTGCCGCGCGCCAGGCCGAGCCGTTCCAGATCGCCCCAGCCGCCCCGCGCGAGTTCCGCCAGTCCGCCCACGTCGCCCTCGGCGAGGCGGTCCTCGTCGAAGTCGACCTGGGTCAGCAGCGCGTTGTGCAGGGTCGGCAGACCCGCGCCCTGCCAGGCGGTGTAGAGCGCGACGACCGGAATGGCCACCTTGGTGCGCAGCAACGTCTCCCCTTACTCGCCGATGACCGGCGGTGCCACCATCGTGCCGTCGCCGAAGATGTCCTCGGTCTCCTGGAGGTAGGACGCGGACTTGTGCTCCTTGTCCTCTTCGCCCTGCCCGCCGTGACCGGCTCCCGCGCCCATGCCGCCCATACCGCCGCCGGGGCCGCCACGGCCTGCCGCGCCTGCGCCGCCGGGGCCGAAGCCGCCGCTGCCGCCCGGACCGAACCCGCGCTCACCGGGCGTCATCGCGCCCGACGTGCCGCCTGGTCCGAACCCGCCCGCGCCGGGGACGCCGCCGAAACCCCGTCCGCCGCCCGCACCACCCGGGCCGCCGCCGAGTCCGCCACCGCCGCCGCCTCGGCCGGCGCCGGGGACCCCCGGGCCGCCGGCGCCGGGCACACGTA
>CBHFOL010000291.1:0-10396 GCA_965995405.1 uncultured Saccharothrix sp. | reverse complement strand
GGTGCGGGGGGGGCCGCCGGCGCGCCCGGGGGTGGCCCCGCCCGCAGGTGGTTCCGGTCAGGAGTTCAGGTAGTTCCACGGGTTCGACGGCTGGTTGTCGACCGCCACCCAGAACCGGCCGACGTTTCCGGCGGCCCACCAGCCCCAGCCGCCGCCCGCGTCGTGGTGCTCGCCCATCCGCCAGCCCGCGCCGAACTGCCCGGAGCACACCGCGTTCGCGGCAGCCAGGGAGGTCAGGGACGTGCCGACGACCGGTGTGCTGATCCGCGCTTCGCCACGCGCCCAGCCGTTGTAGAAGTCACCGGGGTTCACCTCGGGCGGTGCGGGCCGCCCGTCCTGGAGCAGGCACAGCACCGGCAGCTTCGCGGTGACCGGGGTGTCGCCGCGGTAGCCGTCGGTCTTGACGTCCGAGGTGAAGTCCATCAGGTCCTTGCCCCAGTTGTGGGCACGCACCGTCCACGTCATGGCCTTCCCCGTGGTGGTGTTCCACGGGTTCGCGGGCTGGTCGTTGATGTGCGTCCACAGCCGGATCGGGTCGCCGAAGGCCCACCAGCCCCAGCCGCCGTTCTCGTGGTGCTCGCCCATCCGCCAGCCCGCACCGAACCGGTTGGCGCAGAACCCGTCCGCCGCCGCGCGGGAGTAGAGGGCGTAGCCGGGTACGGGCGGGGTCAGCCGGGCCTCGCCGCCGGTCCAGCCGGCGTAGTAGGTGGGCGTTATTCCGGGCGGCAGGGGCAATCCGGACTTCTTCAGGCAGAGCACCGGCAATGGCACGTCGCACGACGTGTCGCCGACGTAGGCATTCGTCCTGAAGTCACCGTGCACCTGGGTCAGATCGCGGTCCCAGCGCTTTTCCAGCACGGTCCAGGTGACACCCTTGCAGTCTTCTGCGGACGTGGCACCCGACCCTTTGCCGGCTTGCGCCACTCCGGGGAACGTCGAGACGGCCACCAGCAGCAACGCCAGTACAATGGACGATCTTCGTCTCACCGCAGCACTCCTCGGGAAATTTGGATGGACTGTTCGTCAATTCCGGAATCTATTGGTCGATATCTACCGGAACAACCGCCGACTGCCGGAACGGCGATCGGACGCGCACGCCGGCGATTTCCGCCGATCTGCGGATATTCCACAGTCGGCGGTCACGGCAGAATGTGGTTGTGGACGATACGAGGCGCAGGGCCGAATTTTTCCCGACTCCCGGGCGGGACACCAGGTTCGACGGAGGGCGGACGGGCGACGAGCGGGCGATGCTGATCGGCTTCCTGGCCAAGCAGCGCGCGACGCTCGTCGTCAAGTGCGGCGGTTTGGGCGAGGAGTTGGCACGGCGGTCGGTGGAGCCGTCCACGCTGTCGCTGCTCGGCCTGGTGCGCCACCTGGCCGATGTCGAGCGGGGCTGGTTCCGACGGGTGCTGGCGGGCATGGACGCGCCGCCCCGGTTCTCGTCCGAGACCGACCCGGACGGGGATTTCGACGGCGCGGCGGCGGATCCGGCGTCGATCGCGACGGCGTGGCGGGCGTGGGAGGAGGAGGTCGCGTTCGCCGAGGCGTTCGTGCGGGACGCGCCGGACCTGGACCTGACCGTGTCGGCGGAGGAGTTGGGACTGGTGTCGCTGCGATGGGTACTGGTCCACATGGTCGAGGAGTACGCGCGGCACAACGGCCATGCCGATCTGTTGCGGGAGCGGATCGACGGGGCGATCGGGGTGTGAGGGTCCGGGCGGGAACCGTCGTTTTCGTATTCATCGTCTATCGATTGACCCGAAGAACGGCCAAATCCGCACGGAACGCAATATGGGCACACCGTTTCGCCACACGACCGGGTGAATACAGATCCCCGAAAGAGGACCGAAGTGCCACGGTTGTAGCCTGCCCGTCTCCCTCACGATGCCAATCCCCGAGAGGATGCGCCGTGCGATCACTCCGCGCCATGGCCGCGTCACTTGTGCTGACCGCGACCCTTGTCACCCCCACCGCGCAAGCCGCCTCGATCCAGTGCACCGAAACAAACGTGCCAGTTTCGCAGGGTCTGTTCATCCAGACCGTGCACGGCCAACTCTGCCTGCCCGAGGGCGCGCAACCCGACATCGTGCAACTGCTGGTGCACGGAGGCACCTACAACCGGCACCACTGGGATCTGCCGTACAACAACTACCAGTACTCGTACCAGCGCGACCTCGCCCGACGCGGCGTCGCCACATTCGCCATGGACTGCATCGGCTCCGGCGACAGCTCCCGGCCGCTGAGCGCGCTGGTCACCGCCACGGGTCAGGCGTCGGTGATCCACCAGGTGGTCGGCAAGCTGCGGTCCGGGCAGGTGCTGGGCCACGACTTCGACCGCGTCGTGCTGGTCGGGCACTCGATGGGCTCCGGTCTGTCCATTCTGGAAGCCACCACCTACCACGACGTGGACGGTGTGGTGCTGACCGGTTTCAGCCACCAGTTGAACTTGGTGGAGTTCACGGACCTCTTCGTGAACGCCGTCCGCCCGGCCGTGCTCGACCCGATGCTGGCCCAGCGCGGCACCGACCCCGGCTACGTCACCACGATCGCCGGTCAACGGCAGCAGTTCCACGATCCGGGCGTGGTCGACCCGGCGGTGGTGGCGGCGGACGAGGCGACCAAGGACCAGATTCCCGCCACGGTCATTCCCGACCTGTTGACGCTGGCCTTCCTCAGCCCGTTGAGCAGGCAGATCGACGTGCCGGTGTTCCTGGTGAACGGCGCGCGGGACGCCGTCTTCTGCGCCACGATCTGCGAGGACCGGACCCAATTGCTGGATGCCGAGGAGCTGTACTTCTCCCCCGGTACTCCGACCGACGCGTTCCTGCTGCCCAACGCCGGGCACACGCTGGGTTACGCGCCGAACGCCGCCGACTACCGCACCGCCGTGTTGAACTGGATGACGGCGCACTTCGGGGAGTAGTCGTCGGAGCAACGGCGGCGGATCCGGGACGCCACGCCCCGGGTCCGCCGCCGCTTCACCCCCGGCCACCGATCGGCGGCTGTGCGGATGTCGGTGTGCTGCGGTCGGGTGCCGGTCGGCGCGGATGTCCTTGCGGCACATCGGGAACGGACATGGCGGATCTTTCGTCTCACGCGCGGAGGTTCCGCACATGCTGCGTTACATGACACTGGTCGGCGCGTTGTGTGCCGCCGTCGCCCCGTTCCTGTCGGGTGGGGCGGCACGGCCCGACGTACCGGACTGGCCGGTGATCGGACTGGCCGCCGGGGCACTGGCGGTGGCCGCACTGGGGTTCGCCCGGACGAAGGGCGGCCGGATCGCCGCTCTCGTGGGCGCGGTGGTCGTCTTGGGCGTGGCGGTCTGGCTGCTGGCGGTCGACATGTCCCACGGGTTGACCGGACCTCGGCTGCCGGTGCTGGCCGTGGGCACGTTGGCGGTCGCGGTCGGTGCCGGGCTCTCCGGGAACTGGCAGCTGCGCCCGGTCGGCGTGCTCGCGGCGGTACTCGCGACGGCGGCGGCGGCGGTCGCGCCGGGCGCGGCGCAGGCGGTGATCGTGGACTCGCAGACCAGGGACGCGCGGCCACTCGACCCGCCGCCGATCGCGGAACGACCGGTCGGCGGACAGTGGTCGTGGCAGCCCGCTGCCGACGTGGTGCACGTGGTCGCCACCCGCTACGGGGTCGCGGTGGGTGTCGCCGACGGGACCGTGGTCGGGTTGGACGGTCAGGACGGCGGGGAGCAGTGGCGGTACGCACGACGCGGGGCGAAGATCGGCACCTTGGTCGCTTCGATCGACCGGAAGGCGATCGTGGTGACGTTCCGGTCCCAGAACACCAGGGCGCAGCTGCTGGTGGCGCTGGACGCGGACACGGGTGTCGTGCGGTTCGAGAAGGTCGTCCCGTCGGTGCTGGTGGAGACCGACGAGGTCACGCCCGGCACGCGCTCGCTGGTGTTGCGGGACGGCGACGAGTTGGCGGGCTACGACCTGGTCACCGGCGACGAGAAGTGGCGTTGGACGGCTCCGGAGTCGTGTCTGCACAGCTACACGCGAGCCGTCCGGGGCAAGACCACGGTGTTCGTGGGGGTGATCTGCCGGCAGGCGATGCGACTGGTCGCGCTGGACGAGGAGAGCGGGCGGCAGCGGTGGCAGCACCAGGTCGAACTGGCCGCGGACGACGGGATGCGGCAGGACTTCTACCTGTACGGGTCGCCTGACGGTTCCGTGGTGTGGGCCCGGCTGATGACCGCGCGGGCGTTGCCCGGGTCGGTGTCCGGTGGCCTGTTCGACGCGGAGACGGGCAAGCTGCTCGCCCGCGCGCCGGAGAGCGAGTGGACGGTGCGCGCCACGCTCGGGCCGCGTGTGCTGTTCGAGAAGCAGGACGGTGCTACGCCGACCGCCATCCGGGCTGTCGACCTGGCCACGGGTGAGACTCGGGACCTTGATGTCGCGGCCTGTCCGCAACGGGTGGAGGATGCGACCACGTCGACTACCTACGTGCGGGCTTGTGATGACAACGGGCGTGAGTTGAAGGTTGTGGTGCAAGGGTTTGACGGCTCTCCGGCGACGTCGACGAGTGTGCGGTTGGACGGGTCGGGGGCGATGCGGGAGTTGAAGATGGTGGTCGCACCCGGGGCGATCGTGCTCACGCGCAGCGCGTACGGCGGCACTCCGGCGTCGGTCGTGGGGTTGAACGGGCCCCGTTAGAGGCTGTTCAGGCCAGGGCACCGTGCGGTCATGCCGGTCGCCTCCCGTGCACGGAGTAGATGACGCAGGACGCCGCCCGGAACCGGGCGTCGCTCATCACCTCACGGACCCGGTGCAGGTCACGGTCGGTCATCCCGGCCGCCGTCAACCGGTCCCGCAGGTGGTGCGTGTGGTGCACGAGCAGCCGCACGGCGGGTGAATCCGGCCGCCACGGCTGGGTCACCGGCACCGGGTCGACGTCCACCAGACCCGCCGAGACCATGGAACCGGCCGCCTTGCGGCCCCACTCGCCGTCCGACCCCGCCGTCTCGAACATCCGCTCCTTGGCCGCGAGGTAGTCCTCGTACAGCCGGGCGGACTCGGCGTCCGGCGCGACCAGCACCGGGCCGTAGCTCTTGTCGAACTCGTCGATCTGGAGCCGGCCGCCGGGCTTGAGCGTGCGGACCAGCTTGCGCAGCACCGATTCCCGTTCCGGCAGGTGCGCCAGCACGAGCCGGGCGTGCACCAGGTCGAACTCGCCTTCCGGCAACGGGTCGTGCACCACGTCGTGCCGTTTCACGGTCAGTCCGGGCGCGGGCGGGACGTGTTCGGGGTTCAGGTCGGTCGCCAGCACGGACCCCGAGCGCACCGTCAGCCAGTGCGCCACGCTGCCGCCGCCCGCGCCGATCTCCAGGCACCGCCAGCCTTTCCGCACACCGGTCTGCGCGAGCCTGGTCAGCGTGATCGGGTCGTACGCGGCGGACAGGAGGCGGAACTGCTCCGCCGCGTGCAGGCCGTGGTCGGCGAAGACGTAGCCGGTCGCGATCACGACCACCGCCCCGTGCCGTGCGTCCCGGCCCCGGTCGACAGCCCCGGATACCTGCCGTTCCGGATGATCTCGACAATGTGCTGCCGCGTTATCGGCCACCGTCCGGAAAACGTGGCCGATTGCCTGAAGAATGGGACGGGCAGCGCTCTCACCTCCGCTGTCGAAGCACCACTTCGGAGCGTATGGCAGGCGCTCCGGAGGGTGTCCGCACGCACGGGAGTTCACTCTTCCTGGTCAACTCCGGGCACGCCTGTTGACAGCACGGTCGATGTCGTACAACGTCGTTATGGATCAATTCCCGATCGTTTTATTCGGGACCTCTCGAACACAGGGGCTCAATAGTGCGGACACTCGTCGTTGGACTCGGCCGGGCCGGGGCCGAACTGCACCTGCCGGTGCTCGCCAGGGCACGGGCCAGTGCCCGCCGGCTGTTCGGTGACGAGTCGGTCGTCGCGTGCGACCCGCGCCGCGTGCTCGGGGACCGTCCCGGGCTGGTGACGGCGACCAGCATCGCCGAGGCCACCGCCCAGCTCGACCCGGCGGAGACAGTCGCGCACGTCTGCACGCCGCCCACCGTGCGCACGGAGGTCATCGGCGAACTCGCCGACCGCGGCTTCCGCAACCTGATCGTGGAGAAGCCGCTCGCCGCCGACACCGACGACCTGGCCCGGATCATCCGGCTGCGCCGCAAGCACGGGCTGCGGATCGCGGTGGTCGAACCGTGGCTGACCAGCACGCTCACCGTGCGGCTGACCGAACTGGTGCGCGGCGGCACGCTCGGGGACGCCCGGTCGATCGCCATCGTGCAGAACAAGCCCCGGTTCCGCCGGTCGCTCACCTGCCCGAGCCACCCGACGGCGTTCGACGTGGAGCTGCCGCACGGCGTCGGCCTCGCGCTGCGGCTCGCGGGCAACGCGCGGGTCACCCACGCGGCCGGGTTCGACCTCGTCGTGGGTGACGTGGTGGTGCCCCGGATGGGTGGCGCGCGGATCGGGTTGCGGCACAACAGCGGGGTGCGCACGGAGATCAGCTCGGACCTGACGTCCCCGGTGCGGGAACGCCGGATCACGGCGAAGTTCGACCTGGGCACGGTCACCGGCCACTTCGCGGTCAGCTCCGACGACAACCACTCGCAGCTCACCGTGACGCGCAACGGGCACCGCGAGCACGAGGTGCTGCGCGACGACTCGCTCACCGAGTGGATGATCTGCGCCTACCAGCTGTTCCGGGGTGTCGGAGACCAGCACGCGCGGGGTTTCGCGTTCGCCACCGACGTGGTGCAGCTGCTGTCCGTCGCCAAGAACATCTGCGCCGAGCCCGTCGTGCCCGTCGCACGCGGCAAAACCCCGATGGCCGTCCATGCCCGCTGACCCGGCGGTGTTCGCGCGGCTGCGCGGTGCTCGAAACGGATCGTGCCGCACGTGGTTCCACGTGCATGTCAAGGACGCGGTCGGCGGCCGGTTCGTGCTGCCGGGCAGGGCGCCGAGCTGGTCGCCGACCGCGTGAAACTCCTGCGGGACAACGGTCTCGATCCGCTGTCCCTTCCCCCGGCCCGGAGGCTACAGGCGCTGGACGTCCCCTCCGGGCACGCGGCCCGTGACGTCGAACAGGAGCCGCGCGTTCCTGGCCAGGTGGCTCAGGTCGTACCCGCGATGCGGTACGAGCAGCAGGGTCACGTCCGACTCGCGCAGCGCGCAGTCCAGGTCCGGCGCCGACGGGCCGAGTTGCGGCACCTCGCCGGCGACCGGGTCGTGGTAGGCGATCCGCGCGCCGAGCGCGGTCAGGCCGGAGGCGACCCGGAGGGCGGCCGATTCCCGGGTGTCGGGCACGTCCGCCTTGTACGCCACGCCCAGCAGCAGGATCCGCGCGCCCGCCACGCGCTTGCCGTCGGCCGCGAGCAGCCGGGCCACCCGGTCGACCAGGTAGCCGGGCATGTTCCGGTCCACCTCGCGGGCCGCCTCCACGACGCTCAGCCGCGCGCCCTCGCGGTGCGCCTTGTCCAGCAGGTAGCGGGGATCGATGGGGATGCAGTGGCCACCGACGCCCGCGCCCGGGGTGAACGGCGCGAAGCCGAACGGCTTGCTCGCGGCGCAGTGCAGGACGTCCCACACGTCCAGGCCCAGCCGGTCGCAGAACATCGCGATCTCGTTGACCAGCGCGATGTTCACGTACCGGTAGGTGTTCTCCAGCAGCTTCGCCATCTCGGCCTCGCGGGTACCCTTGGCCACCACCACGTTCTCCACGAACCGCCCGTAGAACGCCGCGCAGTGCTTGGCGCACAACGGGGTGTGGCCGCTGACCACCTTCGGCGTGTTGTGGATGCCGTACCGCCGGTTGCCGGGGTCGATCCGCTCCGGCGAGTACGCCAGCGGGAAGTCCTCGCCGGCGACGAGACCGTGCCGCTCCAGGATGGGCCGCACGACCTCGTCCGTGGTGCCGGGGAAGCTGGTCGACTCCAGCACCACCAGCGTGCCCGGGCGCAGGTGGTCGGACACCGTCTCGGTGGCCGCGCGCACGGCGGACAGGTCGGGACGCCCGTCCGTCCCGAGGCCGGTGGGCACGCAGATCACCACGGTGTCCGCCGTGCCGAGCACGGCCGGGTCGGTGGTGGCGCGGAAACCGTTGGCCAGCATGGTCTTCAGCTGGGCCGGCCGAACGTCGGGGACGTGCGGGCGGCCCTGTTCAAGTCCGTCGCAGACCTCCGCCGAGATGTCGTAACCGATGACCGACAGGCCCGCTGCGCCGGCCCCGGCCGCCAAGGGAAGCCCGACGTAGCCGACTCCCACGACCACGAGATCGACGGACATGTGCGCCCTCTCCACCGCATCGGAATGTGTTGTGTCCCATGGCGGGTCAGACGCGGAACGACGCGGCTGCGGACGGCAGGCGCGACCCGCTGTCCTCGTCCACGGTCATGATCGGGAACCCGAGACAGCCCGGTTTCGCGTGGATCGTGACCGGTGTGTCGGTCCGGTTCGTGAGCACGTGCGCGCGGGTCGGGATCTCGTAGCAGCCGTCCGGGTTCTCGAAGACCACGAGCGGCTCGAACTCGGCGCTGAAGACGACGACCTCGCCCACCGCCGCGTCGGCGACGGGGCCGATCGGAACGGTGAACGCGGTGGCCGCGAGCGCACCGAGCAGGACCGTGGCAAAGCGTTTCATCCCAACCTCCACAGGGGACTGCGCTTGGAGAACTTCGATCGCTCTCCGCAAGCTAACAGTCACCCTGAGCAAGAAGCAGGGACGAATGCGAACACCACTCTGACAGGTTGCCGCTCACTGACGAGGTTCATCCGGATGGCAGCGTCCGGTCTCGGGACGGTGGTGTTTCGTGTTTGCACGTGCAGGAATTCACAAGGTCGGGCTACGCCGACCGGCAGACTTCCGCGTTCCTGCGGAGACCGTGATCGCATGGCGTCACCACAACGCAGTCGCCGCAGAACTGCGGTCACCGTCAGCGACTGTCGTCAGCGGACCTCGATCGTCGCTCCGGGCTCGGCCAGCGTGACGGGTCCGGCGAACTCCCGGGACGCCGCGTCCGCCAGTCCGCACAGCCAGTTCCGTTCCGCGGACGCGAAATGCGTCAGCACCAGTCGTTCCACCCCCGCCTCGGCCGCGGCCCGGCCCGCGTCCACACCGGACAGGTGGCCGTGCCCGGTCACGTCGGACGTGGTCAGGGTCGCCTCGGCGAGCAGCAGGTCCGCGCCGGCGGCGAGTTCCGCCAGCGCCGGGGTCGGCCCGGTGTCGCCGGTGTACACGAGGGTTCCGGACGCGGAGGTGAGCCGGATCCCGCAATTCGGCTGCACATGCCGGAGTTCGCGGAGCTCGGCCGTGCAGTCGCCGATCGTGAAGCGGTCGCCCGGCCGGTACTCGCGGACGTCGAACGCCACCTCGAAAGCCTTGTCCAGCAACGGCATCGTGGTCACCGGGAACAGCCCGGCCCACCGTCCGAACAGCTCACGCGCGCCGGCCGGCACGTAGAGCGGGACCGGCTGGAACGTCCCGGCCGGCCGCCGCGGACCGCCGGGCACCTCGACCAGCCGGTTGAGCAGCGACTTGCCGATGGGCAGCAGGTCGTAGCAGTGATCGGTGTGGAAGTGGCTGATCACCACCGCGTCCAACTCCCATGGCGGCAGGTGGGCACCGAGCGCGGTCGCCGTGCCGGGACCGCAGTCCAGGAGCACGCGCGCGCCGGGCGTCCGCACCAGGTAGCCGGAACTGGACTGGCCGTCAGCGGGCATACCCGCGCGGCAACCGAGCACAGTGAGCAGCACGTTTCCGAACGTAGCCGACGATCCGCGCCGCTCCGGGTGTCCGATGCGTGCGCCTATCGTGCGATCGGCAGTGGCGATCGCACCCCCGGGGCGGCCTCCCGGACTGCTGGACTCCCGTTCCATGAGCCGAATCCAGATCGACGGCCTGACCAAGCGGTTCGGCGCGGTCACCGCGGTCGACGACGTCACCCTCGACATCGGCGACGGCGACTTCCTCGTCCTGCTCGGTCCGAGCGGCTGCGGGAAGTCGACGCTGCTGCGGATGATCGCGGGCCTGACACCGTTGACGTCGGGCCGGATCCGCTTGGCCGGCAAGGACATCACCCACACCCCGCCGCGCGACCGCGACCTGGCCATGGTGTTCCAGAGCTACGCGCTGTACCCGCACCTGACCGTGGAGCGGAACATCGGGTTCCCACTGCGCGCACGCGGTCGGTCACGCACCGACATCCGGGGACGGGTCGCGGAGGTCGCCGCCGTGCTCGGGCTGGCCGAACTGCTCCGTCGCCGACCGCGCGAGCTGTCCGGCGGCCAGCGGCAGCGGGTGGCGCTGGGCCGGGCACTGGTGCGCGATCCGGGCGCGTTCCTGATGGACGAGCCGCTGTCGAACCTGGACGCCAAGCTGCGCACCGCGACCCGTGCCGAGC
>CBHFOL010000290.1:0-10409 GCA_965995405.1 uncultured Saccharothrix sp. | reverse complement strand
TGCACGAGCAGCGTGCCCACGCCGCCCGCCGCCGCGAGCACCAGCACCCGCAGCCCGGCGACCGGGCCGACCGCGCGGAGGTTCAGCGCGGCGGTGCGGCCGTCCGCGAGCAGCGCGACCGCCGTGTCCAGCGGCACGCCGTCCGGCACCACGGTCACGCCCGCCGCGTCCACGGCCGCCCGTTCCGCGTATCCGCCCTGGCCGCCGGTGGACGTGACGACCTGCTGCCCCACCAAGCCGGGGTCGACGCCGGGACCGACCCTGGTCACCACGCCGCCGACGCCGTTGCCCAGGATCCCCGGCGGGCGCACCGCGAACGGGCCTTGACCGGTGCGCCGGTACTGCGTCTCCACGAACGTGATGTTGGCGTAGGCGACCTCCACCAGCGCCTGGCCGGGACCGGCCTCCGGGTCCGGCACGTCCCCCGCGACCAGCACCTCCGGCCCGCCGAACTCCGTCAACCGCACCGCGCGCATCGCATCTCCCGACAGGCCGCTCCGACAGTGGCCCCAGCCTTCAACCTCGACCATGCTGGAGGTCAACTCCGCGCGGGTGTGCGACGGGTCACTTCCCGGCCGTCACCAGCACGTCCAGGAACTCCGCCTCGGCTCCGGCGAGGATGTCGTGCGGCGTGTCCAGTTCGCGCACCCGCCACGTCGGGTCGTCCCGGAACGCGTCCCGGTACCGCGCGAACGGGCTGTCCTGGGTGCCGGTCGCGAACAGGTACCAGCGGTCGGTGATCTTGTCGACGGCTCCGGTGATCCGGGCGCGCTGGAGCAGGGACGCCAGCGGGTGGGCGAAGGCGCGGGAGTCGAAGAACGGCATCGGCTCGACGCCCCGGCCGTCCTCGGCGACGCCGTCGATGTACCAGTCGCGCCACAGGCCGGCCACCAGGTCCCAGGCGGACTCGCCGTCGGCCGGGACCAGCGCGTCGGCGTAGACCAGGGTCCGGATCGTCTCCGGCACGCGGTCGGCGGCGGTCGTGATCACCATGCCGCCGTAGCTGTGGCCGGCGAGCACCACGTCGTCCAGGTCCGCCAGCAGCGCCAGGACTTCCGCCGCGTGCTCCTCAAGGTTGCCGTCCGGGCTCAGGGTCGGCGCGTGCACCTCGTGGCCCCGCGCGCGGAGCTCCTCGGCGATCGGGTCGTAGTACCAGCCGCCGTGGCAGGCACCGGCAATCAGCACGTATGTCGTCATAGGACACACGGTAAACACCCTTTAGGACATAGGATGTCCGCAATGAACATGCCCGCGCGGATGTTGCGACTCTTGTCACTCCTCCAGGGCCGGCGGGAATGGACCGGCGGGGAGCTGGCCGACCGGCTCGGCGTGACCGACCGGACGGTGCGGCGGGACGTCGAGCGGCTGCGCGAGCTGGGCTACCCGGTATCCGGGACCACCGGCACGGCGGGCGGCTACCGGCTGGCGTCCGGCCGGGACCTGCCGCCGCTGCTGCTCGAAGACGACGAGGCGGTGGCGGTCGCGGTCGGGCTGCGCACGGCGGCCGGGCTGAGCGGGATCGAGGAGAGCGCGGTCCGGGCGCTGGCGAAGCTGGAGCAGGTGCTGCCGGACCGGCTGCGGCGGCGGGTCCGGGCGGTGGGCACGGCGATCGCGCGCATCCCGCTCGGTGGCGGGCCGGTGTCCGACCCGGCGGCGCTGGGCGTGCTGGCGGCGGCGTGCCGGGACCGTGAGGTGGTGCGGTTCAGCCATCGGGGCGTCGAGCGGAAAGTGGAGCCCTGCAAGCTGGTAATCGCTTTCCGCCAGTGGTACCTGCTGGCCTGGGACCTGGACCGGGCGGACTGGCGGACGTTCCGGATCGACCGGATCGGCACACCAACGCCCACCGGCCGGCGGTTCCCGCACCGCGAGCCGCCGGACGACCCGGCCGCGTTCGTCGCGCGCTCGCTGGCCGCCGCCCCCTACCGGTACACGGCGACCGCGCTGGTGGCGGCACCGGCCGCCGTCGTGGAGTCCCGGCTGATGGTGGCGCTGCCGGGCAAGGTCGAGCCGGTGTCCGACCGCACGTGCCGGGTGCACCTGCGGGCGGACACCGTCGAGCCGATCGCGGCCGACCTGCTGCTGATCGCCGCCGACTACACCCTGGACGCGCCGGACGCGCTGCGCGCCGCGCTGGCCGAGGTCGCCGGCCGGCTCACCGGTACGCGTCCTGACCCACCGGGCGGACCAGGATCTCGTTGACGTCCACAGTGGACGGCTGCGACACCGCGTACAGCACGGCCCGCGCCACGTCCTCGGGCGCCAGCTTCGGATCGCCGAGCCGGGACGCCGGGATACCCCCGGTGTCGGTGAGACCCGGTTGCACCAGCGTCACCCGCACCCCGGTGCCGACGCACTCCGCACGGATGGCCTGCGCCAGGCCGGTGACGGCCCACTTGGTCGCCGCGTACAGGTTCCCCGGCCGCACCCCGCGCCCCGCCGCCGAGCCGGTCAGCACCAGGTGCCCGCCGGACCGGATCAGCGCGGGCAGCGCGGCGCGCGCGGTGAACGCCGGGCCGCACACGTTCGTCAGCACCATGTCGCTCCACTGCGCCGGCGGCGAGCCCTGCGAGGACGTGAACGACGTGACGACGCTGACGCCCGCGTTCGCGAACACCACGTCCAGCCGGCCCCACTCCTCCTCCACCCGCCCCACCAGCGCGGCGAGCTGCTCCCACGCCCGCACGTCGCAGGCCGCCACCCACACCCGGTCCGGTCCGCCCAGCTTCGCCGCCACCACGGCCAGCTCGTCCAACGCCCGCGCGGTCAGCACCAGCCGGTACCCCGCCTCGGCCGCCAGCTGCGCGGTGGCCAGCCCGATCCCGCGGGAAGCCCCCGTGATGAGGAATACCCCTTCGCCCATGTCGGCAGGCTACTGGCACGCGGGCCGGCGCTCCGCCAGTCAGGGCAGGTGTCAAGGCCCGTGTCGGGTATGCCGCCGAGGGCCGGACGGTGCCGTGAACCGGGTGGTCCGGTCCCGAGCTGGTTGGATCAACGCACCGCACTACACCCGCGGAGGCAACAACCGTGTCTCCCGTGGCGTATGTGCAGTGAAGATCCGTATCGATTGGGGGACCATGGACATCAACCGCAGACTCGCGCTCGGCCTGGGTTCGGCGGCGGCGGCCGGGGCCGTGCTGGGCACGTCGGGCACCGCCCAGGCGCAAGAGAGCGACGCGGAGTGGGAGGCACTGATCCCGACCACGGCCGATCTGGCACGGCGCAAGATCGCGCGCAAGTACCAGCGCGAGGCGTACCGGGCGGGCGGCACGTGGTCGTCGTACATCGGCGTGGCGGACCCGGACGGCACCGTGCGACCCGCGGTGGAGGTCGAGGCGGACCGGGTCGTCGAGGCGTACAGCGTGAACAAGATCGCGGTGGCGGTCGCCGTGCTGGACAAGGTGGACCGGGGTCTGATCCGGCTGGACCAGCGGGTCGACGTCACCGAGGCGATCGTCATCCAGGACACCGACGGCATCTTCGGCCTGGACGGCGCCTACCCGTCGTCGGTGACCGTGGGGCACGCGCTGGCGGCGCTGTTGACGGTCTCGGACAACACGGCCGTCCGGCTGTCGGGTCTGGTGTGCCCGGCGCTGGAGCTGAACGAGATCCTGCGCGGGAAGGGCTTCGTGCACACGCAGGTCGTGCCGGTGGCCAACCCGAACCGGTTCTTCCTGGGGACGACGACCGCGCGGGAGACGTTCACGCTGCTCCAGAAGCTGGTGAAGGGCGAGCTGCTGTCGGAGACGTCCACCGCGCACCTGCTGAAGGTGCTGCGGTCGCTGACGTCGTTCACCGACGGGATCCGGCTCGACCTGTCGTCGGCGGAGCGGTTGAACGTGGCGACCAAGGCCGGGTGGTTCGCGGACGGGCGCAACGAGGCGGGCATCGTGTTCGACGCCAACGGGCGTGCGGTGGTCACCTACTCACTGTTCGCGTCCGGCCGGTTTGCCGGGGACCAGGCGGTGAACGCCGACAACTACAGCGCCACCCACCCGGCGCTGCGGGCACGGGCGGCGCTCGGGCGGACCCTGTACGACTCGGTCCTGCGCATCACCACGTCCCGGCCGCGCGCCTACCAGGCGCAGCCGTACCAGGCGTCCAACGGCGGCTGATCCCGGCCAGGGAGTGGACGGACGCTCCGCCGAAGCGATTCGGAGCGTCCGTCCGATCCGTGGATCGTCGTGGTGAGTCGGCACGAATTCGAGGCAACACCTCATGTCCTGAGGACTGTTCACCGCCTGCTGGCTGCTGATCCGGCCCGGTATCGGGGCTGATCCGATGCAGCGTTCCGCGAGCGGTCACCCGTCGCTGCGACACTCCTCGACCAGGGTGCGCCGACGAACGCGGAAGACGATGAGGCTCGCGGTCGCCATAGCCGAGGCCGCGATGCCGCCGTAGAGCGTGATCACGCCGAACCCGTGCGTCAACGCCGATCTCACGAGTGCCCCGGTCGAGTCCGGGTCGGACAGTGCGGGAAAGGCGAGCGTCAGTGCGGAAAGGTCGTCCCCGTTGGCCACGTGTTCGGCGAGTGCCCGCACCTGCGGCCCGCTGGACTGTGTGTGTTCGCTCAGGCCGGCGGAGATGCCCAGGGTCAGGAGCAGTCCCATCAGCGCGATGTTGACAGCCAGCGAGATCATCCGGGCGCTCATGTCGATACCGGAAGCCATACCCGATCGGTCGGCGGGCACCGAGCCGGTGGTCGTGTTGGTGACCGGCGTGTTGGCCAGTCCGAGGCCGATGCCCGCCAGCATCGAGCCCGGAAGTATCGTCACCCAGCTCGCGTCGGCCACGCCACTTCCCAGGTAGAGCAGTACGAACCCGAGCCCGATGAGATACAGGCCCGCGGGGATGATCACCCCCGGCCGGTACTTCACCGCGAGCCGCTCCGCGACCGGAGGAAGCACCAACGTCGGGATCGTGTACGCCAGCAGGCAGACGCTGGTCGCCGCGGTGCCGTAGCCGAGACCGCGCTGGAGGTGGATCGGCAGATAGATCATGAGCGGCCAGTAGCTGAAATTCATTCCCGCGGAGCCGAGCAGAGCGCCGGAGAACGCGCGGATCCGGAACACCGAGAAATCGACCATCGGGTGCGAACCGGACCGCTCGACGACAACGAACGCGACACCGAAAGCCATCGCGAGCACCAGACTGCCGAGCGTCACGACGCTGTTCAGGCCCAGTCCAGGCCCCTGGGTGATGAAGAAGACCAGACCGAACACGGCGAGGGACAGCGTGACGATCCCGCCGATGTCCAGCCTGTTTCCCGTCGGGTCGCGGGACTCTCGCACACCCCGGAAGGTCAAGGCCAGGGTGACCGCGGCCACGACCGCGTGAACGAGGAAGACCCAACGCCAATTCGACAGCGCGACCAGCCCACCGCCGATGATCGGCCCGAATCCGAGGCCGATGCCGAACACGATTCCCCAGGCACCGAACGCGCGGGTGCGCTGCCGTCCGGCCGGGAACTGGTGCGAGAGGATCGCCACCTGACAGATCAGCATCGTGCCGCCGCTCATGCCTTGCAGTGCCCGGCCGGCAATCAGCACCGTGACGTCCTGCGCGAGCCCGCACAGCAGCGAGGTGACACCGAACGTGGCGACCGCGATCGCCAGCAACCGCTTGCGGCCGAACCTGTCCGCCACGGCGCCCGCGGCCATCAGGACGGTCGTGCACGCGATCGTGTAGGCGTTCATCGTCCATTGCAGATCCGTGAAATCGCCGTGCAGCACCTCGCCGATGACCGAAAGGACCACCGGCACACTGGATATCTCCAGACCGAACATCAGAGCGGACAAGCACAGCGCCGCCAGCGCGATCGCTTGTCCACGAGCTGGAGCGACAGTCATCGAAGGCCTGTTCGTCAGCAGGTGTGTGAGCCGACGAAATGATGTCCTCCAGCGCCCCACGACGGAACGGGGAAACAACGGCATTCTTGCTGGTCTAGGCGTTGGACCGATGGTATGTTCGCCCACGTGCCTTCGGATCAGCGGCCGACGATCGATGCGACCGACGACCTCATCCTCCAGTTCCTGCAACAGGACGGGCGGATGAGCACCGCCGACCTCGCGCGAGCGATCAACATGTCGGCCTCTTCGACCGCCGACCGGGTGCGGCGCCTGACCGACCACGGCGTCATCCAGGGCTACCGGGCCGTCATCGACCCCGCCACCCTCGGCTACCCGCTGACCGCGTTCATCCGCGTCCGTCTCGCCTCAGGCGTCACCAACACCTTCCGCGACCTGCTCCAGGCCACCCCCACGATCACCGAGGCACACCACCTCACCGGCGACGACTGCTACCTGCTGAAAGTCCTTGCCCGCTCGATGCCCGACCTGGAAGACCTGACCGGCAAGCTCGTCACCTTCGGCCATCTCACTACCAATATCGTCTTCTCCAGCCCCGTACATGGCCGCACACTGCCATCCGCTGACGACCACGCCTAAGCCGATCAAGGCTATTTGCCGGGATGGGCGATTGCCTACCGATCGACGATACGGGCACGAATTCCGACATCCCCGACACACTCGCCGCATACCGCACACGAATCAACGACTCAGGAACCAGCACATCACGATGCTGCTTTCGCGATATTCCCAGGAGTCGCCGGCGGTCTCTTCCTCGTGCAGCCAGAACCGGAAGTCCACCTGACCGGGGTGACTTCCCCAGGAACCGATGTAACGGTGGGCCACCTTCTTCCCGTGCACGGTTTCTTCGTAATCGCCGGCTTTCGTGCACGGCGGTTGTCCGACGGCCGAGGTGGGTGTCATCGGCTCGACCGGCTGGGAGACCGCCGAGCATCGCGCGTAGGAGGCTCCCATGAACCGGGGAACCGCGGTTGTGGGGTTCACGCGCAGCCAGTATCTGTAGGTGACCGGGCTGTCGCCCGCGTAGTGCCGTTCCCCGATCAGTTGGTGGTAAGTGGCCGGGCCGTTGGTCTGGTGGCTGCCGGCGGTGCAGTACAGCGGCGGAGCGGCGTTTGCGGGTGCCGTGAGGGAAAGCAGCGAGACCAGAGTCGCGGCCAGGACGCAGAGAACGCGCTTCACGATTCAGCTCCTTCCGGATATTCGCACCGACGGGGCAAACTCCTCCCGCCGGCCGGGGTACCCATGCTGGCGGCCACGGCTTTAGTGCGGCAAGCGCCTTTCGCACGGTACTTGCGGAGTGCCGGTATCGTCCGAATGGGTTACTTTCCAAGGTTTTTTCACGTCCCGGGTATCAGGCGGGGCTCCTCGTGGTCTCTTGGGTACAGAGAACGAGTCCGGGGGGATGGGAGGCTCGGGCATGTCCGAGCTGTTGCACCTGCACGCGGAGCGGCGGGGCGTCCGGCCACCGCTGCGGGGGTCGCGGGAGATCCAGGGGAACGTGCTGGCCGCTTTCAACAAGGACCACCAGCAGTTTCGGTTTGTCCGGTTCACCGACGGGCGGCTCGGTCGGACGTGGTTGGCGGCGATGTTGGGGCACATCTCGGTCACCGCGGACGTGGAGGACTTCAACGAGGCGTTCTCGCTCGGGCGGGCCATGTTCGGCAGTGACCCGCAGACGTTGAAGGCCACCTGGACGAACCTGTCGCTGACGCCCGAGGGGCTGGTGCGGCTGGCCGTCAACCCGCGTGCGGTCGAGGAGGACCTGCGGCGGCGGGACGCGGACCTGGTGGCGGGGGCCGAGGCGCGAGCGCACGTCAACGGGGACGACCCCGAGGAGTGGCGGTTCGGGCGCGACGGTCAGCGGATCCACGCGGTGATCACGCTTGCTTCCGACTGTCCCGAACGGTTGCAGGCGGTGGACGCGCTGCTCGACCTGCTCGACGACCTGTTGGGCGTGGTGAAGGTCCACCAGGAGAACTGCGAGACGTTGCCCGGTGCGTTGCGCGGGCACGAGCACTTCGGCTACAAGGACGGCATCTCGCAGCCCGGGGTGCGCGGGTTCCACGAGGAGGACCGGAACCGGCCCGGACACCGCCTGGGGCACGCCGGAGCCCTGCTGGTGAATCCGGGCGAGTTCGTCTTCGGGTACCCGGGCGAGCGGGGTGACGAGAGCGAGCGGACGGCGCAGTGGCTGCGGGACGGGTCGATCCAGGTCATCCGGCGGCTGACGCAGGACGTGGCCGGCTGGAACCGGGCGGTCGCGGAACACGCCGACGCGGTGGGGAGTTCGGCGGACGACCTGGGTGCCCTGCTGATCGGGCGGCGCAAGAACGGGTGGCCGCTCGCCGCGCCGGCCGACGAGGGGTTCGGGCTGGGGCCCGACCGGAACGACTTCGACTACCGGGACGACCCGCGCGGCGCGGCGACGCCGTGTCCCGCGCACATCCGGAAGACCAATCCGCGGTCGTTCACCTTCCGCAACCCGCGCCAGCGGCGGCTCCTGCGGCGCGGAGTGCCGTTCGGGCCGCCGTATGAGCAGAACCCGCGTGCCGAGCGGGGGCTGATGTTCGTCGCGCACTGCACGTCGGTCCGCGAGCAGTTCGAGTTCCAGCAGCGGGTCTGGGCGGGGAACCCGGACTTCGCCGGTGGCGAGGACGGCGCGCCCACCGGCACCGACCCGGTGATCGGCGGCGCCGGCGAGGCCCGTTTCGAGACGCCGGACGTCCGGGCGACGCTGACGTTCCGCAGGTTCGTCCGCACGACGGGCGCGCTGTACGCCCTCGTTCCGTCGGTCGGCACGCTCCGCCTGCTGGCCGCGGGACGGGAGTTGCCCCGCTAGGGGCGCGCCGGAGGCCGGCCGTGGCCGCCGTCCACGACCGGCCTCCACGCCCTTCTGCACCGGGCGACGAGATCAGGGGCGTCGAAGACCATCAGGAACCCAGACGTTGACCGTGTACGACCCGCAGAAGACGCACCGATTCCACGGGAAGGCCCGATGAGCCGCCACACCCTCGAAGTGTCGTTCAACGCCGCCGCCGACGAGACGTCGCCCGTGTTCGTTCGTACCGACACGGAGTTGGAACTGCTGCTGGCGCGCTTGTCGGAGCGGCAGCAGCCGAACCCGCCGAGCATCGTCCTGCTGGAACGTCCCGTGGTCGGCCCGCACGCCATGCCCGACCACGTGGTCAAGATCGACATGAACCGGCACGCCGGAATCGGCGCGATCCTCTTCGGCGGTCCCCGCGACACCGTGCCCGTGAACGCCCCGGATATCGCGCAGGTCGCGCCGGAGGGTGGCGTCTGGGTGACGAAGTCCACCAGCGCGGTACCGGACGACGCGCCGCCGCTGTACATCGACAGCGCGACGCTGACCGAGTTCCCGCGCGACGCGACGCTGCCGCTCGACACGTGGCGAGCGGCGCTGCGCGAGTTCATGCGTACGGGTATGCGCCCGACCGTTGTCGATTGGCAGCCATCCGACGTCTACTGAACCTGTTTCGACGTCCCCGACCACGCCCGACCGTGCCGCGCGACGAGATCCGCCGCCACCGCCGAAGGGTCGGCGGCCCACACGTCGGCGTTGAACACCTCCACCTCCACATCACCCCGATAACCCGCCGCCTCGACCAACGCGGTCAGCGCGGGCAGGTCGATGTGGCCGTCACCGGGCAGGCCGCGGCCCAACAGCACATCGGCGGGCAACGGCGTGATCCAGTCGCACACCTGGTAGGAGCAGATCCGGCCGGCGGCGTGGGCGACCTGCGCGGCCAGGTCCGGGTCCCACCACACGTGCAGGGCGTCCACGACCACACCCACGACGTCCGGGGAGAACGGCGACGCCAGATCCAGCGCCTGGCCGAGCGTCGACACCACACCCCGATCGGCGCAGAACATCGGGTGCATGGGCTCGATCGCCAGCCGCACACCGCGTTCCGCCGCGTACGGCGCGAGCTCGGCCAACGCGTCGGCGACCCGCTGCCGTGCGCCGATCAGATCACGGTCGGGAACGCCGCCGGGCACCAGCACCAGACAGGCAGCACGGAGAGCCGCCGCTTCGTCGATGGCCTTCCGGTTGTCCGCCAACGCTTCCCGCTGGTCCACCCCGGTGAAGAACCCGCCCCGGCAGAGCGACGAAACCCGCAGACCGGCGTCGGCGACGAGCCGGGCCGACCTGCCCAGGCCGTACTCGGCGACGGGTTCGCGCCACAGGCCGATGGCCCCGATCCCGAGCCGCACACAGACTTCCACGGCTTCGGCCACCGAGGCGTACTTGATCGTGGCCTGGTTCAACGAGAGTTTCACGACAGCACGTCCAGCAGTCGATGCCACCGGTCGGCGGCCATGGTCGGATCGGTGAGCAGCCCGGCGGCGTCCGCGAGCCGGAGCGTCTCCCCCAGGTGCACCAGGCTGCGCGCGGACTGCAAACCGCCGACCATGGCGAAAGCGTCCTGGAAACCGTTGAGCCAGGCCAGGAACACCACGCCGGTCTTGTAGTGGAACGTGGGCGCGCCGAAGATGTGCCGGGACAGCGCCACCGTCGCGGTC